>NZ_JAAVJC010000149.1 GCF_012033785.1 Streptomyces bohaiensis | reverse complement strand
GGCTCTCTTCAGGAAGGCTGGGCCACTGTGGTGTCCGTACCGCACCGACAGGGGAGGAACCCGTCATGAAGCGCAGCACCGTCGTCGCCGCCGTCGCCGCCGCTGCCGGGCGGCGGCCGGCTCAGTCGTCGTCGCGGTCGTCGTCACGCTCGACGTTGCGGACGTCACCGGAGCCCAGGTCGACCTCCAGCTCCCACACGCTGCCGTCCCCGGTCCGCAGCTCGACGTCCCACACCCGGTCGTCCGCGTCCAGGTCGAGGTCCTCGACCTGTCCGGCCACGCGCTCCTCGGCGATCCGGACGGCGTCGGCGGCCGAGACGGAACCGCCGGAGAGCAGCCGCACCTTCTCGCGGGCGTCGTCGCTGTCCCGCTCGTGGTGCAGCACCTTGCCGCCGTCCAGGCTGATCTCCAGCTCGTGCTCCCGGTTGTCCTCGCCGGCGACCTCCACGTCCCAGTGCTTGTCCTCACGGTCCAGGTCCAGCTCGACCACGTGTCCGGGGACCGCCTCCAGCGCGGTGCGGATCACCTGGTCGGCCACCCCGGCGGCGGCGCGGTCCGCTCCCTCACCGGTGTTCTCGCCGGCGTCCTTCCCGGCGTCCCGGCCGGTGTCGTCCCGGTCGTCCCGGTCGTCCCCGTCGTCGCGGTCCTCGGCGGAGGTGGCGCCGCCGGGCGGCGGGCTGTCCTGCGAGCTCGCCTCCGCGCGGAGTTCCTGGGCGGCGGCGCTGGGCTCGGAGCCGCCGGACATGGCGGCCCCGGCCACGGTGCCACCTCCGATGACGGCTGCGGCGGCGACGGCGGCGACGACGGTGCTGCGCTTCATGACGGGTTCCTCCCCTGTCGGTGCGGTACGGACACCACAGTGGCCCAGCCTTCCTGAAGAGAGCCTGAAGCCACCTGAAGCCGGCTTCAGGTACCAGGTGCGAAGCTTGCCCCCATGCGCGTGCTGATAGTGGAGGACGAACAGCGGCTCGCCGCCTCGCTGGCGGCGGGGCTGGGTGCCGAGGGGTTCGCCGTCGACGTGGTGCACAACGGCACCGACGGGCTGCACCGGGCGACCGAGTTCGACTACGACCTGGTCATCCTGGACATCATGCTCCCCGGACTCAACGGCTACCGGGTCTGCGCCGCACTGCGCGCGGCGGGCGACGAGACCCCGGTGCTGATGCTCACCGCCAAGGACGGCGAGTACGACGAGGCCGAGGGGCTCGACACGGGCGCCGACGACTACCTCACCAAGCCGTTCTCCTACGTCGTCCTCCTCGCCCGGGTGCGGGCGCTGCTGCGGCGGCGTGGCTCCGCGGGGGCCGCGCCCCGACTGCACATCGGGGACCTGGAGCTCGACCGCGGCACGCGGCGGGTGGCCCGTGCGGGCCGCGAGGTCGCGCTGACCGCGAAGGAGTTCACCGTGCTGGAGCAGTTGGCCACCCGCGTCGGCGAGGTGGTCTCCAAGTCCGAGATCCTCGAACACGGCTGGGACTTCGCCTACGACGGCGATCCCAACATCGTCGAGGTCTACGTGAGCGCGTTGCGGCGGAAGCTGGGCCCCGGCCTGATCCACACCGTCCGCGGCGCCGGCTACCGGCTCGCGCCGTGAAGACCCGTACCGCGCTGGGGGCGACGGCGGTGGTGGCCGTCGCCCTGCTGGCGGCCGCGCTGCTGATGCTGCAGGCGCTGCGGCAGAACCTCACCGACCAGGTGGACCTCCAGGCGGAGAACACCGCCCGGGGCGTCGCGGTGCAGCTCGCGACCGGCAGCGACTTCGACGAGCTGGAGCTGGACAGCGACCGGCCGGTCCAGGTCGTCGACGAGGACGGCATCGTGCGCGCCGTCGGCCCCGGCCTGGAGGCGGTGCGCGGCACCGGCACCGAGTCGGTGGACCCGGTGCCGTGGCCCGAGTTCGACGACGATGACGACGACGGGAGCGGAGCGGTCGGGGACGAGGTGCGGCTGTTCGACGGCGTCGCCCTGGTCAACGGCGAGGCCGGCGACTACCGCTTCGCGGCGATCGACGCGGAGACCCCGGACGACCTGGAGGTCACCGTCTACGCCGGCTCCTCCGTGCAGGTCGGGCAGACCGCGCTGGCCTCGGTCCGCTCCTCGCTGCTCACCGGGTTCCCGCCGCTGCTGCTGGTGGTCGCCGGTGTCACCTGGCTGGTCACCTGGTGGGCCCTGCGCCCGGTGGAGGGCATCCGCCGGGAGCTGGCCACCATCACCCACAGCGAGGACCTCTCCCGCCGGGTCCCCGAGCCGACCTCACGGGACGAGATCGGGCGGCTGGCGGACACCACCAACGAGACGCTGGCCGTGCTGGAGGCGTCCGTCGACCGGCAGCGCAGGTTCGTCGCCGACGCCTCCCACGAGCTGCGCAGCCCGATCGCCTCGCTGCGGACGCAGTTGGAGGTGGGCGCGGCCCACCCGGAACTGCTCGACCTGCCCGGCGCGGTCAAGGACACCGTACGGCTCCAGACCCTCGCCGCCGACCTGCTGCTGCTGGCGCGGCTGGACGCGGGGGAGCGCCCCGTGGGCAGCGGCCGCGTCGAGCTGGCCGAGCTGGTCGCGGAACAGGTGGACGCCCGGGGCGCCGCCCGCAACACGGCGGACGTGCCGGTGACGGTGACGGCCGACCGGCTGGAGCCCGCGGCGGTCCCCGGTTCCGCGGGGATGGTCGAACGGGTGCTGGTCAACCTGCTCGACAACGCCGAGCGCCACGCCGCCTCCCGGGTCCGGGTCTCGGTCACCGCGGAGGGCGGCCACGGTGTCGTCGAGGTGGCGGACGACGGGGCGGGGGTGCCCGTCGGGGAGCGCGAGAGGATCTTCCAGCGGTTCGTGCGGCTGGACGAGGCGCGCAGCCGCGACGCCGGCGGCGCCGGGCTCGGTCTCGCCATCGCCCGGGACGTCGCGGAGCGCCACGGCGGGACACTGACCGTCGGCGCGGCGCGGGAGGGCGGCGCCCTCTTCGTCCTGCGCATCCCCGGGCTGCTGCCGCCCGAGGATGCGGACGGGCCCGACATCGCGAGCTGACACACCGCCGTGCTCGCCGCCCGTCGCGCCCTGCGCCTGCCGGCCGCGGCTCGCCGGGTCAGGGCCGGTCGTCGAGCTCCGAGCCGAGGGCGTCGAGCCAGCGGGCGGTGCCCGCGCGCCGCCACTCCGGCTCCTCGTGACCGTCGAGGAACGCCGCCTGCTCCGTCAGGGTGAGGCGGGTGCCGCCGCCGTCCGGGGTGAACTCGACCGCGGTGGTGGAGACGGTGGCCAGGGTGTCGTCGGTGGTCAGCGTCGAGGCGTACACGATCCGCTCGTCCTCGACGACGTCCCGGTAGTCGGAGGTGAAGGCGAGCACCTCGCCCGCGGGCCCCCTGCCGGTGGTCCGCTCCCGTCCACCGGTGCGGAAGTCCAGCTCGTGGCCCTCGCCGGCACCGAACCAGCGAGCCTTGGCGGCGGGGTCGGACCACGCCGCGAAGACGCGCGCGGGGGTGGCGGCGAAGGTGCGTTCCAGGGTGAAGGTGGTGTGGACGACGCTCATGACGGTGTCCCTTCGACAGTGTCCGGTTCTCTTGCTGGGGTGTCCCGGGCGCGGGTGTCCTGGCCCGGGGAGCGCCGGCCGGGGGAGTCGACCAGCGCGCCGAGCGCGTCCAGCCGGTTCTCCCAACCGGTGCGCCGGGCGCTGAGCCAGCCCTCGCCGGCACGGAGCGCGTCGGGGGCGATGGCGCAGGTGCGGACGCGCCCGACCTTCTCGGAGCGGACGATGCCGGCGGTCTCCAGCACCTGGAGGTGCTGCACCACCGCTGCCAGCGACATCGGCAGCGGCGCGGCGAGGTCGCTGACCGAGGCGGGTCCCCTGATCAGCCGCTCGACCAGACCACGGCGGGTGCGGTCCGCCAGGGCGCGGAAGACGAGGTCGAGCCGCTCCTCTTCGTTAAGCATGTACTTAAGTATCAGGCGCCACGACCGGATGGTCAAGTGATTGCTTGAGTTTCCCGGTGGTCGGTGGTCGGTGGTCGGTGGTCGGTGGCCGGTGGCCGACCACCGGTGCCGCGTCCCGTTCGGTGGGTCAGGCCCGGCCGCGCCGGACGCGGAGCTTCTCGGCGATCGGCCGGAGCGAGTCGTGCAGCGCGCGCAGTTCCTCGGGCGAGAGCCGGTCGATGAAGTGCTCGCGAACCGACTCGACGTGGTGCGGGGCCACCTGCCGCATGGTCTGCCAGCCCGCCTCGGTCAGCACGGCGAACAGGCCGCGGCGGTCGGAGTCGCAGTTCTCGCGCCGGACGTGGCCGGCGCGCTCCATCCGGGTGATCTGGTGGGAGAGGCGGCTCTTGGACTGCAGCGTCGCGGTGGCCAGGTCGCTCATCCGCATCCGGTGCTCGGGAGCCTCCGAGAGGTTGACCAGGATCTCGTAGTCGTTCATGGTCAGCCCGTACGGCTGGATGTCCCGCTCCAGCTGGTGCATCAGCAGCTTGCTGACGTCGAGATGGGTACGCCAGACGCGCTGCTCGTCGTCGGTCAGCCAGCGCGCGTCCGTTTCGGTCTCCATGTCCTCAACTCTAGGCCGTGCCGCCCCCAACACGGCGGATCGCTGCCCGGGACCGGCCGCGCCGCGACAGCGGGCGCACCACGGGGCCGGGGCCCCGTCGGCGGGGGCCGCCGACGGGTGACCCGGCGGCCGCGGCGGGGGCGGCGCGTGCCACACTGGCGGAGCTTGTGCATGCATTCACATGGGAGTGTCGAACCTGATGGACCAGAAGACCGCCGCCGCTCTGCGCCGCCTGAGGCTGGTGTCCGCCCCCGAGGCGATCTCCTTCCTGCTGCTGCTCGTGGCCTCCGTGCTGCGCCGCACCACCGACTTCGACGCCGTCCCGGTCCTGGGTGCGGTGCACGGCTTCCTCTTCGTCGTCTACGCGGTGCTCTGGCTCGACGCGTGGAACCGCGCCCGCTGGTCCTTCACCACCGCCGCCTGGTACTTCGCGATGGCCGTGGTCCCCACCGGCGGGTTCTTCGCCGAGCGCCGGCTGCGCCGCGAGGAGGCGGCCCTCACCGCGGCCCCCGGCGCGGAGGAGGAGCGCCGGTCCACCGACGGCGATCCCGTGAGCGCCTGACGCGTTGCCGTTCCCCGAGGGGCGTGTGGCCGTAGGGCTGTGCGCCCCTCGATCGTGCCCCGTGCGCCGCTTTCACCAGGCGCTCCCGCGCCGGGCGGTCGCCTGCCGAGACGGGCCTTGTCGGGATGTGACCAGCCGGTAGGGTCGGCGCCGTGCCGAAACCGCTGAGCCTCTCCTTCGACCCGATCGCGCGCGCCGACGAGCTGTGGCAGCGCCGCTGGGGAGCCGCGCCGCCGATGGCGGCGATCACCTCGATCATGCGAGCGCACCAGATCCTGCTGGCCGAGGTGGACGCCACGGTCCGCCCCTTCGGCCTCACGTTCGCCCGCTACGAGGCCCTGGTCCTGCTGACCTTCAGCAAGGCGGGGGAGCTCCCGATGTCCAAGATCGGTGAGCGCCTCATGGTCCACCCGACCTCGGTCACCAACACGGTGGACCGTCTGGTGCGGGCCGGGCTGGCGACCAAGCGCCCCAACCCCAACGACGGCCGCGGCACGCTGGCCTCCATCACCCCCAAGGGGCGCGAGGTGTGCGACCGGGCGACGGCCGCCCTCATGGACTCCGACTTCGGCCTGGCGGCCTACGACGACGAGGAGTGCCGCGAGATCTTCGCGATGCTCCGCCCGCTGCGGGTGGCCGCGGGCGACTTCGACGAGAGCTGAGACGGGCGACGCCGGTACGCACCGTGAGCGCCCGACCGCCCGACCGCCCGCTCGCCCCCGCGCCAGGGTGCGCGGCCGGGGCGGACCCGGTGGGAAGCGGCCCGGCCGGTGTCGATACGCTCGACGCATGAAGCGGAGTGTCCTGACGCGCTACCGGGTGATGGCTCTCGTCACCGCCGTGATGCTGCTGGTCCTGAGCACCTGCATGGTGTTCAAGTACGGCTTCGACACCGGTGCGGACGTCACGTTCGTGGTCTCGCAGACCCACGGCCTGCTGTACATCCTCTACCTGATCTTCGCCTTCGACCTCGGCCAGAAGGCGCGCTGGACGTTCGGCAAGCTCCTGTGGGTGCTGCTCTCCGGCACGATCCCCTTCGTCGCCTTCTTCGTGGAGCGGCGCATCTCCGCGGAGGTGACCCCGCTGGTGGAGGCGTACGAGGAGCGGGTCGCCGCCGAGGCGCAGGCGGACGAGGCCCATGCCGCGGAGTCCAAGGAGACCGTGACGCCCTGACCCCCGCGGGTCCCCACGTCGACGGGCCCCGGTCGTGCCGCCACCGCCGCGCGGTGGTGGCACGACCGGGGCCCGCGCGTGTCCGGGGGCGTCGGTGCGGGGCGAGGCGAGGCGGGTCGGCGGAGGGTGCTGCTCACCCGGGTGCTGCGCGGTCCTGGCAATGTAGTTGGAAGTCCTAGTAAATTGGAGTCATGGACGCTGACGCCATCGCTGAGGGCCGCCGACGGTGGCAGGCCCGGTACGACGCCGCCCGTAAGCGGGACGCCGACTTCACCACGCTTTCGGGTGACCCGGTGGACCCGCTGTACGGTCCACGCCCCGGCGACCGCTACGAGGGGTTCGAGCGGATCGGCTGGCCCGGGGAGTTCCCCTTCACCCGCGGCCTGCACCCCACCGGGTACCGGGGCCGCCCCTGGACCATCCGGCAGTTCGCCGGATTCGGGAACGCCCGGCAGACCAACGAGCGCTACAAGATGATCCTGGAGGCGGGCGGCGGCGGACTCTCCGTCGCCTTCGACATGCCCACCCTCATGGGCCGGGACTCCGACGACCCCCGCTCGCTGGGTGAGGTCGGGCACTGCGGGGTGGCGATCGACTCCGCTGCGGACATGGAGATCCTCTTCGACGAGATCCCGCTGCAGGACATCACCACCTCCATGACGATCTCCGGCCCGGCGGTCCCGGTCTTCTGCATGTACCTGGTCGCCGCGGAGCGGCAGGGGGTCGACCCCGGCGTCCTCAACGGCACCCTGCAGACCGACATCTTCAAGGAGTACATCGCCCAGAAGGAGTGGCTCTTCCCGCCGGAACCGCACCTGCGCCTCATCGGCGACCTGATGGAGTACACCACCGCGGGCATTCCGGCCTACAAGCCGCTCTCGGTCTCCGGCTACCACATCCGCGAGGCCGGCGCGACGGCCGCGCAGGAGCTGGCCTACACCCTCGCCGACGGCTTCGGCTACGTCGAGCTGGGCCTCTCGCGGGGACTGGAGGTCAACACCTTCGCCTCCGGGCTCTCCTTCTTCTTCGACGCCCACGTCGACTTCTTCGAGGAGATCGCGAAGTTCCGCGCCGCCCGCCGCATCTGGGCGCGCTGGATGCGCGACGTCTACGGGGCGAGCGACCCCAAGGCCCAGTGGCTGCGGTTCCACA
The DNA here is from genome assembly GCF_012033785.1 of Streptomyces bohaiensis. Lineage (GTDB taxonomy): Bacteria > Actinomycetota > Actinomycetes > Streptomycetales > Streptomycetaceae > Streptomyces > Streptomyces bohaiensis. The sequence goes on along the minus strand of NZ_JAAVJC010000149.1, from coordinate 4,491 downwards.
CCCAGACCGCCGGTGTCTCCCTCACCGCCCAGCAGCCGTACAACAACGTGGTGCGCACCGCGGTGGAGGCGCTGGCCGCCGTCCTGGGCGGCACCAACTCGCTGCACACCAACGCGCTCGACGAGACGCTGGCACTCCCCAGCGAGCAGGCCGCCGAGATCGCGCTGCGGACCCAGCAGGTGCTGATGGAGGAGACCGGCGTCACCAACGTCGCCGACCCGCTCGGCGGCTCCTGGTACGTCGAGCAGCTCACCGACCGCATCGAGGCCGACGCCGAGAAGATCTTCGAGCAGATCACCGAACGCGGGCGCCGGGCGGTCGGCGACGGCGAGCACCCCATCGGCCCGATCACCTCCGGCCTGCTCCGCGGTATCGAGGACGGCTGGTTCACCGGCCACATCGCCGAGGCCGCCTTCCAGTACCAGCGCTCGCTGGAGAAGGGCGAGAAGCGGATCGTGGGCGTCAACTGCGCGCACGGCTCCGTCACCGGCGACCTGGAGATCCTCCGGGTCAGCCACGAGGTGGAGCGCGACCAGGTCCGGACCCTCGCCGACCGCAAGGCCCACCGCGACGCCGCGGTCGTCACCGCCGCGCTCGACGAGATGGTCGCCGCCGCCCGCGACGGCCGCAACATGATCGACCCCATGCTGCGCGCCGTCCGGGCGGAGGCGACCCTCGGGGAGATCTGCGACCGGCTGCGCGACGAATGGGGTGTCTACGTCGAGCCCGCCGGCTTCTGACCGGCCCGCCGCCCCGCTGTTCCGCGACGTGCCGGGGCGGCGGGGGGACGGGGGTCGCCCCGAGGGACCCGAAGTGCACGGGGGCGTGTGCCGGAACGCGCCGCGAGGGGGGAGACTGTTCCCATGCAGCCACGCAACATGTCCATGAGCGGCGTCGTCGATCTCTCCGCGGTGAAGGCGGCGGCCGAGGCGAAGGAGAAGGCCGAGGCGGCCCGCGCGCAGCGCGCGGCGCAGCCCGAGGGGGCCGCGTCGAGTGCGCCGCTGGTCTTCGACGTCGACGAGGCCGGGTTCGAGCAGCAGGTGCTCCAGCGCAGCGCCGAGGTCCCGGTCGTCATCGACTTCTGGGCCGAGTGGTGCCAGCCGTGCAAGCAGCTCGGCCCGCTGCTGGAGAAGCTCGCGGCCGACTACGCCGGTCGGTTCGTCCTGGCCAAGGTCGACGTGGACAGCAACCAGATGCTGTTCCAGCAGTTCGGCGTCCAGGGCATCCCGGCGGTCTTCGCCGTGGTCGCCGGCCAGGCGCTGCCGCTGTTCCAGGGCGCCGCGCCCGAGCAGCAGATCCGGCAGGTGCTCGACCAGCTGATCCAGGCGGCCGAGGAGCGGTTCGGCATCGTCGGTGCCCCGGTCGACCCGGAGCAGGCGCAGCAGGCCGCCCAGGAGGCCCCGGAGCCGCCCCAGGACCCCGCGCTGAGCGCCGCGCACGACGCGCTGGACGCCGGGGACCTCGCCGGTGCCATCCGCGCCTACGAAGGGGTGCTGGCCGATCAGCCGGCCAACGCGGAGGCCCGGCTGGGGCTGGGCCAGGCCAAGCTGCTGGACCGGGTCCAGGGGGTGGACCTCACCGCGGCCCGCAAGGACGCGGCCGACCGGCCCCGGGATGTCGACGCCCAACTGGTCGTGGCCGACCTCGACCTGGTCGGCGGCCACGTCGAGGACGCCTTCGCCCGCCTGGTGGATGCCGTGCGCACCGCCGCCGGTGACGACCGGGACCGTGCGCGTGTCCGGCTGCTGGAGCTGTTCGAACTCGTCGGACCGGAGAACCCGCGGGTCGTCGCCGCGCGCGGTGCCCTCGCCCGCGTCCTGTTCTGACCTCCGCCCCTCCCACCGGGTGACCGTGCCTCCCGGCGCTCCGTCACCCCGCGCCCTCCGCGGCCCTCGGCATCCCGTTCGGGACGCCGGGGGCCGCGTGCGCGTTCCGCCGTTCCGGCCCGCCTCGGCCGCCCCCGGCGGGTGTGGGCCGCCGAAAAACGGCAAGGCGAGTGAAGACCACCCCGGGTGAACCAGGTAGGTTCGTCAAGGGTGTTGTGCCCCTTTGGTGAACGGGTCGCCCGGGTTTCGCTGCCTGCGCGTCCCGTTCGTCCCGCGCTGAGGTCAGCGGCGCCCGGGCCCGTTCCGACTACCCGTCGGTAATGAGCCACTTGTGCCGCGGGCATGATGTGCACAACGATCGGCCGGGTCGGTGGTGCCACACGCCGGCCCCGGGCGCCGTCGCCGGACGGTCCGCCCGGAGTGCGGGGGCGCGTTCCCCGTCGTGGCAGTCGCCGGGGGTGGCCCGGGGGCATCGCGCTTCTTCCCCGAGCGCCGGACCGCCGCGTCCCGGCAGCGGCCGGCGACCGGGGGAGTGGTCCACAAGGAGGAAAGTCATGGAGTCCCAGGCCCGTGGCGGCACCAGATGGAGGCGGTTCGCCGTGACCATGGTGCCGACGGTCGCCGCGACCGCGGCGATAGGCATCGCGGTGTCCCAGGGGGCGCTCGCCGCCTCCTTCTCGGTATCGGGGCAGGAGTTCAAGGTCTCGACGCCCGAACTCGTCAACACGGACGGCTTCGTGCAGTACGGCGGGGTCGTGGAGACTCCGCGCGGCCCGCGGCCGGTGGCGGTCTCCGCCTTCAACTCCGCGACCATCAAGGACCTGTGCCAGTCGGTGGTCATCCCGACGCCGATCGGCAACGTCAGCATCAAGCTGAACGCCGGCGGGGACCCGCGCCGCCCGGTGGAGGCACGCAACCTCTTCATCGACCTCAACCAGGTGCAGGCCGACGCGGAGTTCACCAACCTGGACATCGGTGTCTCGGTCGACGCCACATCCAAGGGCCCGCAGCCGGTCGGCCCGACCGTGCCCGGCTCCTTCGCGCAGCAGGCGGACCGCGCTACCCTCACGGACGTGGAGCAGACCGCGCTGGCCACCTCGGCCGGGACGTTCAAGCTCAACGGGCTCCGGATGAGCGTCCACCGGGGCACCAACGAGTGCTTCTGACCCGCTGACGGCGGTGTACCGGCGGCGTACCGGCCGTGACCACCGGGGCAGGGCGTGAACGCACCGTCCCGCCCCGGTCACCCGGCCGGCGGGGAACCGGCGTACCGTGCCTTCGTGAAGCCGACCGGGGGCCGCCCCCGGACCACCCCGCCCGCGCCCCGCAGGGAGACCGCCATGAGCAGCACCACCGCAGGTCGTCCGGTTCCGGCCGGTTCCACCTTCGGCCGGGTCCGCCGCCGGTTCCACCTGTGGCGCGGCGGACGGCCGTTCTGGGCCGGGCTGTACACGATGCTCGGCGGCGTCCCCATCATGTACTTCCCCTACGCGAACATGCAGTTCGGCGACCTGACGATCAGAATGGCGACCACGGCGGGTGCCGGGTCGCTGGTCATCGGGGTGCTCATGATCACACTCGGCCTCACCATGTGGTACCAGCCGCTGACCCGGGTCTTCGCGGGCGTCGCCACGCTGGTGCTCGCCCTGGTGTCGCTGGTGGTCTCCAATTTCGGCGGCCTGCTGGTGGGTTTCGTGCTGAGTGTCCTCGGCGGCGGGATGTCGGTCTCCTGGGCGCCGGCGCGGCCGGCCGAGGAGCCGGAGGTCGCCACCCGTGACGAGGAGCGGCCCGACGACGTCGGGGTGCCCGCGCCCCACGCGCCGGCCCGCCGCGCGGAGACCGGCACCGGCACCGGCACCGGCACCGGAACGGCGACCGGTGAGCACCCGGAGGGTGAGCGTGCCCGGTGACGCCCGGCCGACCGGCGCGCGCCGGCCGCGCCGCGGGGGACGCCGAGAGCGGCTGCGGTCGGTGCTGGTGGCGGCCGTCCCGTCCGCGCTGATCCTCGGCATGGGGGTCGTCCCGGGCCCTGCGGCGGCCGACGTGCTCCAGCCCCCGTACCCGTTCCGCGCCGGCCCCTGCGCGGAACGGAGCGATCCCGCGGCCACCGACGCGGACGAGGCCGACGGGGCCGACGACGGTGGGCGGCGCAGCGGCGTGGACGAGGCGGGCGAGGGGCGTGAGCCTCCCGAGGACCCCGCCCCGCCCGAACCGGACGACGGCGACCCACCGGGCGCCTCCCCCGCGGACGGCGGGGCATCCGGCACGGAGCAGGACGCCGACGCGGTGGGCGGTCCCGGGCCCGGCCCGACCGACCGCGCACCGGACCGCGAAGCCGACCGGGAACCGGAGGAGACGCGTCCGGACGACCGGGGGGCCCCGGCGCCACCCGCCCCGGACGACACCGCCGCCCCGGACGACCGGTCGGCGGACGAGCCCCAGGAACCGCCGGTCGTGAGCGGCGACCGCCCTGCGGCGCCGCACGACACCGACCGGCCCCGCCCCCCGTCGGACCCGCTGGGGCTGGGCGCGGGGCTGCGGGACCTCACCGACGGCCTCGGCAGCATCCTGCTTCCCGGGGCCGACCGCACGCCCCGCGGCGATCGACCCGCGGCGGAGCCCGGCAGCGGCGGGGCGGCCGGGGACCCGGCGGACGACGGGGCCG
>NZ_JAAVJC010000148.1 GCF_012033785.1 Streptomyces bohaiensis | reverse complement strand
GGGCGGACCCCGAGGGGTCCGCCCTCACGCGTGTCCGGTGCTGCGTGTCCGGTGCTGCGTGTCCGGTGCTGCGTGTCCGGTGCTGCGTGCCTGGTGCTGCGTGCCTGGTCCGGTGGCCGGGGTGGGCGCGGGACGACGCCGCCGGGCCGGCGTGCGGTCCGGTGGGCTGCTCAACGTCCCCGGGCGCCGCCGGGCGCCCGCGGGGCCGCTGGTCGCTCCGGAGAGGACCGCGGGGCCCGACGGCGCCTCTCGGTCCGGTCATCGAAGCGTCCCCCTGCCCGCGCGCCCGTCGAAAGCGCGAGGGGCGCACGCGGTGTGCGTGCGCCCCTCGTCCTGCGGTGCGGCCGGACGGCCCGGTACGGGTGACCGGACGGGGCGGCTCAGCCGCCCAGACCACCGATGAAGCCGGGCGGCCCCTCGTCGTCGCCCCCGTCGTCGTCCCCACCGCCGTCGCCGTTCCCGCCGTTGTTGGTGGCGAGGGTGATCTCCCCGCCCTCGGCGATCTTGCTGCCGGGGCCGGGGTCGGCCCCGGTGACGACGGCGTCGTCGTTGTCGGGACCCTGCACCGAGACCTGGAGCCCCATCTCCTGGAGCTGGTCGCGGACCTCGCCGAAGGGCCGCCCGATGATGTCACCGGGGACGTCCATCTCGTCCGGGTCGTCGCTCGGCTCCGCGATGATCAGGTGCACCGAGGTCGAGGAACCCGGCTGCACCGCCTCGCCGGCGCGGGGCGTCTGGCTGATGACCGTGTCCGGGTCGCGGCTGTCGTCGCGCTGCCGCTGGGTGGTGACGGTGAACTGGAAGTCACCGCCCTCCAGCTGCGCCTTGGCCTCCTCCAGGCTCTTGCCCGCGACGTCCGGCATGCTGATCGTGTCCGGCGCGGTGGCGACCGTCAGTGTGACGGTGGAGCCCGCCTCCAGCTCGTCGCCCGCCTCGGGGCTCTGCGAGAGGACGGTGCCCGCCTCCTCGCTGGTGGTCTCCTGCGTCTCCTGCTCGACCTCCAGGCCGAGCTCGCGCAGCTCCTCCTGGGCGCTGTCGTAGCTCTGGCCGGTGACGTCGGGCAGTTCCACCGACTCGGGGCCGGACGACAGGAAGAGCGTCAGCGTGGAGCCGCGCTCCGCCTCCGCCCCGGCGGCGGGAGACGTCCGGCAGACCAGCTCCTCTGCCTGGTTCGGACAGGGCTCGGGATCACCGATCTCGACCTCGAGATCGAGCCGGTCCGCCCGGGTCGTGGCCTCCTCCGAACTGAGACCGACCAGGTTCGGCACGGTGGTCGTCGAGGACTGCCCGCCGGTGTCGGCGAAGATCGCGCGCCCGATGAAGATGGCGCCGACCAGCACCAGCACGCCGGCGACCACCATCAGGATCGTGCCGGTGTTGTTCTTCTTCTGCCGCCGGCTGGGCCGGTCGTAGTCGTCGTAGGAGTCGTAGTGGTCCCCGGAGGGCGGCAGCATCGTGGTGGTCCCGCCCCGCTGCGGCGTCAGCGCCTGCGTGGGGCGGTCGTCGTACCCGCCGTAGCCCACCGACCCCATGGCCACGCTCGCCGCGATGGGGCGGCCGTCGAGGCTGGCCTCGATGTCGGCCCGCATCTCGTCGGCGGACTGGTAGCGGTAGTCCGGGTCCTTGGTGAGCGCCTTCAGCACGATCGCGTCGGTGTCCGGCGGGATCTCCGGGTCGTACACGCTCGGGGGCTGCGGCTCCTCCCGCACGTGCTGGTACGCCACGGCCACCGGGGAGTCCCCGACGAACGGGGGGCGCACCGTCAGCAGCTCGTACAGCAGGCAGCCGGTGGAGTAGAGGTCCGAACGGGCATCGACGGTCTCGCCCTTGGCCTGCTCGGGCGACAGGTACTGCGCCGTGCCGATGACCGCCGAGGTCTGCGTCATGGTCATGCCGGAGTCGCCCATCGCCCGCGCGATACCGAAGTCCATGACCTTGACCTGGCCGGTGCGGGTCAGCATGACGTTGGCGGGCTTGATGTCCCGGTGGACGATGCCGCTGCGGTGGGAGTACTCCAGCGCCTGCAGGATGCCGATGCACATCTCCAGCGAGCGCTCGGGCAGCAGCTTCCGTCCCGAGTGCAGCAGCTCCCGGAGGGTGGAGCCGTCCACGTACTCCATCACGATGTACGGGATGGAGACGCCCTCGACGTAGTCCTCGCCGGTGTCGTAGACCGCCACGATCGCCGGGTGGTTCAGCGACGCCGCCGACTGCGCCTCGCGGCGGAAACGGGCCTGGAACGTGGGGTCGCGGGCCAGGTCGGCACGGAGGGTCTTGACGGCGACGGTGCGGCCCAGCCGGGTGTCGTGGGCGAGGTACACCTCGGCCATGCCTCCGCGGCCCAGGACGTGCCCCAGCTCGTACCGCCCGCCGAGGCGACGCGGCTCTTCCATGTCTCCAGCCCTCTCCGTTCGTCCCGCCCCACTGAGGGACGCGGGCGGTGTGCTGCGGCCTGCTGGCCCGGGGATACGGTACCCGGACGACCGGCTGAGCCCGGGTCACTGCCACCCGCCGATATGCAACCGGTATGGCCCGCCGGGCGTCCATCCCCCCTATGACGCGAACCGCCGCCGGTTGGTTCTCCAGCGGCCGAAGCACCCGGTGAGGGGCCCACGGCGGCGGAGGACCGGACCGGCGGCGGTCGGCTCACGGCGTCCTCGTCAGCTCCCGAGCACCGCCTCCATGACGGACTTCGCGATCGGCGCGGCGAGCCTGCCGCCGGAGATGTCCTCCCGGGAGCCCGAGGGGTCCTCGACGACCACGGCCACCGCGACCGGGGAGCCGTCGTCGGTCATCGCGTAGGAGACGAACCACGCGTACGGCGACTCCTGGTTGTCGACGCCGTGCTGGGCCGTGCCGGTCTTGCCGCCCACCCGAACACCGGAGATCTTGGCCGGCTCGGCGGTGCCCTCCTCGACCGTGTACTCCATCGCCTCCTGGAGCGCCTGGGCGTTCTCGGGGGAGAGCGGGCGGCTCAGCTCGGTCGGCTGGTGCTGCTCGACCACGTTGAGGTTGGGCGCCCGGAGCTGCTCCACCATGTACGGCTCCATGAGCTTGCCGTCGTTGGCGATCGCGGCGGCGACCATCGCGACCTGCAGCGGCGTCGCGCGGTTGGAGGCCTGGCCGATGCCGGCCTGCGCGTTCTGCGGTGCGTTGTCCTCGGGGTAGGAGCTGGTCGCCGACCGGACCGGAGTGTCGTGGTACTCGTTGAACCCGAACGACTCGGCGGTCTCGATCATCTTCTCGTTGCCGAGGTCGGCGCTGATGCCGAGGAAGACGTTGTTGCAGGACCACTGGAGGCCGACGGTGATGCTGCCCTCCTCGCACCCCACGTTCTGGATCTGGTTGGGGACGGTGGTGCCCGCCGTCTCCGGCAGCTCGAACGGCACCTCGTAGTCGGTGTCCTGGTCGACGTCGTCGAGCAGGCCGTGCTCCAGCGCCGCCGCGGCCGTGACCAGCTTGAACGTCGAGCCCGGGGGGTACGTCTCGCGGAGCGCGCCGTTCTTCATCGGCTCCTCCGGGTCCGCCTCGGCCTGAAGGGACGCCCACGCCTCGGCGTCCGAGTTGCCCATCCCGGCGAAGTCCGAGGGGTCGTAGGAGGGGGTCGAGGCCAGCGCCAGGATCGCCCCGGTGCGCGGGTCGATCGCGGCGACCGAGCCGCGGCGGTCGCCGAGCCCCTCGAACGCGGCGCGCTGCGCGTCGGCGTTGAGCGTGGTGACGACGCTGCCGCCCTTGCGCTCCTTGCCGGTCAGCATGTCGATGGTGCGGCTGAAGAACAGGCGGTCGTCGTCACCGGTGAGGATGCCGTCGTAGATGCTCTCCAGCTGGTTGGAGCCGAACGCCTGCGAGGCGTACCCGGTGACCGGGGCCCACATCTCGCCGTCGGAGTACGTGCGCTTCCAGCGGTAGTCGGTGCCGTCGGTCTCGATGGAGCCGGTGATCGGTTCGCCGTCCACGATGATGTCGCCGCGCGGGTGCGCGTAGCGCTCGATCGCCACCCGGCGGTTGTGCTCGTCGTTCTGGAGTTCCCCGGCCTGGATGAACTGCACGTAGTTGACGCGGAGCAACAGCGCGAGGATGAGCAGGCCGCAGAAGACAGCGACCCGTCGCATGGGCTTGTTCACGCTCGGACCACCTGAGTCTGTTCTGCGTCCGTGCTGGACGCCGGTACGGGGGCGGGACGACGGGCAGTGTCGCTGATGCGCAGGAGGATCGCGATCAAGGCCCAGTTGGCGATCACCGAGGAACCGCCCTGCGCCATGAACGGCATCGTCATACCGGTCAGCGGGATCAGTCCGGTCACCCCGCCGGCGACGACGAAGACCTGCAGCGCGAAGACGCCGGAGAGCCCGACCGCGAGCAGCTTGCCGAAGGGGTCGCGGGCGGCGAGGGCGGTGCGGAGACCGCGCTGGATCAGCAGCGCGTAGACCAGCAGCACCGCCATCAGACCGACCAAGCCGAGTTCCTCACCGACGGTCGCCAGGATGTAGTCGCTCTTGGTCGCGATGCCGCCGATCAGCCGGGAGTACCCCTCGCCCAGGCCGGAACCGAGCAGCCCGCCGGAACCGAAGGCGTACATCGCCTGCGCGGTCTCGGTGACACCGCCGTTGGAGCCCAGCTCCAGCGGGTTCAGCCAGTTGTGGACGCGCTGCCCCACGTGGTAGTTGAACGAGGCCACGAACACCGCGCCGCCCACCGACAGCAGCAGGCCGAAGACGATCCAGCTGGTGCGTTCGGTGGCGACGTAGAGCATCACGACGAACATGCCGAAGAACAGCAGCGACATGCCGAGGTCGGTCTCCAGGACCAGGATCATCAGGCTGACCGCCCAGACGACCAGGATCGGCCCCAGGTCGCGCCCGCGCGGCAGGTACATCCCGAGGAACCGTCGGCTGGCGAGCGCGAGGGCGTCGCGTTTCACCATGAGGTAGCCGGCGAAGAAGACCGCGATCACGATCTTGGCGAACTCGCCGGGCTGCAGGGTGCCGACGCCGGGGATGCGCACCCAGATCCGGGCGCCGTTGGTGTCCGCGCCGAAGAACAGCGGGAGCAGCAGCAGCACGAAGGCGACGACCATCGAGATGTAGGTGTAGCGCTGCAGCACCCGGTGGTCGCGGAGGAAGATCAGCACGCCGAGGAAGAGGGCCACGCCGAGCGCGGACCACATCAGCTGGGACGGGGCCGCGTTGGCCGGCTGCAACCGCGGTTCGTGGTCCAGCCGCCAGATCAGCACCAGGCCGAGGCCGTTGAGCAGGGTGCACAGCGGCAGCATCAGCGGGTCGGCGTACGGAGCCCAGCGCCGCACCACCAGGTGGGCGGCGCCGGCGATGCCGGCGAGGCCGAGGCCGTAGGCGACCATGCCGGCCGGGAGGGTGCCGTCCAGCGCGAGGCCGGTGTTGGCGTAGGCCAGCACCGTCACCAGCACGGCGAAGCCGAGCATGACGAGCTCGGTGTTGCGCCTGCTCGGGGTACCGACGCTGGCGACGGTGGTGTTCGCGGTACTGCTCATGGCTCGGGCTTCTCTCAGCGCGGCGTCACGGCGTCGCAGTGGCTCAGCTGGTGCACTGGCGGGCGAGCCGCTGCTGGGTATCGGTGAGGGTCGGGATGTCGGCGGCCGCTGCGTCGGTGTCGTCGGCCTCGGCGAGGGCGGCTTCGCGCTCGGCCTGGAGGCGGCAGGCCTCCGCCTGGCCGGCCAGCTCCTCGATCTTGGAGCGGGCCTCGGCGAGACCGCCGGTGGTGATGGCCTTCTCGACCTCGCTGCGCTGGAAGGCCGGCAGGTCGACGAGCCGGATGTCGGGGTGGTCCTCGTGGACCTCGTTGAGGCTCAGCGGCCCGAGGTCCTGGCTCACCCCCTGGAAGATCGCGACGTGCTCGTCGTTGGCCGCGACGTAGTACTGGTTCTGGGTCCAGCGGTAGATGCCGTAGGCGGCCGCCCCCAGCAGGGCCAGCACCAGCAGGGTCACCGCGATCCGTCGGAACCAGCGCCACCCGGAGCGACGCGGCAGGTACTCGTCGTCGGTGAAGGAGCCGAAGCTGCCGATGACGCCGTTGCCGTCGTCGCCCCCGGCGTCGCCCTCGCCGCCGCCGCGGGACCGGCCCAACTCGGCGGCGCGCGAGGCGGGGGTCTGGCTGACCGGCCCGCCGATGTGCGGCTGGGTCTCGGCGACCGCGCCGACGATCTGCGGGGCGTCGCTGTAGACGGAGTTCTCGGTGTCCCCCGGCGCGTGGCCGACGTCGAGGACGTCGGCGATGATGCAGGTGATGTTGTCGGGGCCACCGCCGCGCAGCGCCAGCTCGATCAACTCGCGGATGGTCTCCTGCGGCGGCGCGAAGGCGCCCAGGGTGTGCTCCATTGTTTCATGTGAAACAACGCCCGAGAGGCCGTCCGAGCACACCAGGTAGCGGTCGCCGGCGCGCACCTCGCGGATCGAGAGGTCGGCCTCCACCGAGTCGGCACTGCCCAGCGCGCGCATCAGCAGGGAGCGCTGCGGGTGGGTGGTGGCCTCCTCCTCGGTGATGCGCCCCTCGTCGACCAGACGCTGCACCCAGGTGTGGTCCTGGGTGATCTGGGTGAGGACGCCCTCGCGGAGGAGGTAGGCGCGGGAGTCGCCGACGTGCACCAGCCCGAGCCGCTGTCCGGTCCACAGCAGCGCGGTGAGCGTGGTGCCCATCCCGTCGAGCTGGGAGTCCTCCTCCACCATCGCGCGCAGGCGCGTGTTGGCGTGCTGGACCGCGGCGTTCAGGGCCGTGAGCAGGTCGGAGCCCGGGATGTCGTCGTCGAGCTGGACGAGGGTGGAGATGACCTCGGAGCTGGCGACCTCGCCGGCGGCCTGGCCCCCCATACCGTCGGCGATGGCGAGGAGCCGGGGGCCGGCGTAGCCGGAGTCCTCGTTGTGCTCCCGGATCATGCCGGTGTGGGAGCCGGCGGCGAACCGCAGTGTCAGACTCATGCTCGCCTCACCGGCCGGTTCCGGGCCACGCTCTTCGCTCTGCCGCATGGAGCCCGCCCTGTCCTCGTCATAGTCGGGTCGACCCTACTTCCGCAGCTCGATGACGGTCTTGCCGATGCGGACCGGCGCCCCCGGCGGGATGGGCATCGCCGTGGTGAGCCTGGACCGGTCGAGATAGGTGCCGTTGGTCGACCCCAGGTCCTCGACGATCCACTGGCCGTCCTGATCCGGGTAGATCCGGGCGTGCCGTCCGGAGGCGTAGTCGTCGTCGAGCACGATGGTGGAGTCGTGTGCCCGCCCGAGGGTAATGGTCTGCCCCTGGAGGGCGACAGTGGTTCCCGTGAGGGAGCCCTCGGTGACGACCAGCTTGGTCGGCGCCCCGCGGCGCTGGCGGTTGCCGCGCCCCGACTGCTGCTGCCGCCGCTGCGGCTGGGCGCGTTGTTCCGGCGCACCGCGGCGGGCGGTCGCGCGCTGTGTGACACGCGTGCCGAACAGGTCGCTGCGGATGACCTGAACGGCCACGATCACGAACAGCCACAACACGGCGAGAAAGCCGAGCCGCATGACCGTCAGGGTCAGCTCTGACATGGCCCCCGATTCACCCTTCGGCTTGCCGGTAGATGATGGTGGTACTGCCCACGACGATCCGTGAGCCGTCGCGGAGCGTAGCGTGCTTGGTGGGGTGCCCGTCCACCACGATGCCGTTGGTGGAGCCGAGATCGCGCACGGTGGCCGGTTCCGTCGCCTGGATCTCGCAGTGCCGACGGGACACACCCGGGTCGTCGACGCGGACGTCGGCCTCGGTGGAGCGCCCCAGCACCAGCGTCGAGCGCGAGATCTGGTGGCGGTTGCCGTTGATCTCGACCCATCGCCGGGTGCGGTCGGCGGCGGGGGCACCGCCGGAACCGTATGCGCCCGGCGCGTTGGCCGGCGGGGGCGGCACCGCGCCGCCGGCGCCCGGCTGCGGGTAGCCGTACGCACCGCCGTGCGTCTGCCCGGGCGGCGCCGCCGGGGGCGCACCGGCGGCCGCGGCGCCGCCGGCGGACGAGGACGCCAGTGTGCGGCTGCGGACGCGATAGAGCCCCGTGTCGAGGCCGGGAGCCTTCTCCAGGCTGACCGTGATCTCGCCCATGAAGGTGTACCGCTGCTGCTTGGCGTACTCGCGCACCATGCCGGCGAGCTCCTGGGAGAGCTGCCCGGAGTAGGGGGCGAGCCGGTCGAAGTCGCCGTCGCTCAACTCGACGATGAAGTCGTTCGGGACGACGGTGCGCTCCCGGTTCCAGATCGTGGCGTTGTTGTCGCACTCACGCTGGAGCGCACCGGCGATCTCGACCGGCTGCACCTCGGACTTGAAGACCTTGGCGAAGGTGCCGTTGACCAGGCCCTCCAGCCGCTGCTCGAACCGCTTGAGTACTCCCATGGTGCACCTCCTTCTCCGGTGTACCCGGCGTCTGGGCGCTGTCCGCGGCGGCGTGGGCCCCCGGGATGCCGTGGGAGGCACCGGTGCGGTCAGCGGTCATGCTTACTGATCGTATCCACGCGCGGGTGAATCGGCTGGTTCCCGGTGAGTACCGGCCAGCGCCTCCCCGCGCGCGGTGATCCCCCTGGATCGTAAGGCGGATCACGACACAGTGTCCCGCATACCCGGTAGGGGCCGTCGTCGCACTCCAGGGACGCCGGAAGAGGGTGTGAGACCACTCCGGTGGGCGTGCTAATCTTCTACATGTCGCAAGGCGCTCCCGGCCCCAGGCCAACGGGTGCGGGGCAGGGCCGAGTGATCACCCTTTGCGCGGGTGGCGGAATAGGCAGACGCGCTGGATTCAGGTTCCAGTGCCCGAAAGGGCGTGGGGGTTCAACTCCCCCCTCGCGCACAGTGAACGAAGGCTCCCACCGGTTTCGGTGGGAGCCTTCGTCGCGTCTGTGCCGGTGTGACCTCTCTCTCATGGAGTGCGCCGGGGTGGCCGGCGGCGCCCGCTCGCGGCGCGCGGTGTCGGCCCCCGCGGCGGGGGTGGCGGCCGGTGCCGGCGGTCTCGGCGGGGGCGGGACGGGGCGGGCGAGGCGGCGGCGCCGTCGAGCCCGGGGTGACGCGCCAAAAACCGGTCATCAGATTGTGTGAGTATTAGTTATACGGTTCAACGCCGCGCGTTGCACGGGATTTCAGATTTGCCGTCTGTAAGAGTTTTCTCCAGCTCACTGGAAAGAGAGTTGGAGATCCCCTCATGCGTTTCCATCCCAGACGTGTGGGCCGCGTCGTGCTGTGTGTTCTCGCAGCGCTGGCGTTGTCCGGAATCATCCAGGCACCGGCTTCGGCGCAGTTCTCCTCGGCGCCGTCCGTCCCCTTCTCCGAGCGTTACCGTGCCCAACTGCACGGCGGTGTCTCCCGCGCGGCCAACGCCGCCATCACCTGCGTGGAGCAGGTCGTACCCGCCGCCCCGGCCTGCCCGGCGGCGCAGCGCGGCGCGGCCGGCCGCAACGGCGACTACCGCATGTTCTACACGGACATCGACGACGATCCGAACACCTACAACTCCACCAGCGCGGAACTCCGCATTCCCGACGGTGCCCGCGTCACTTACGCCCGGTTGTACTGGGGTGGAAACCTCCGGGTGGGTGAACAGAAGCCCCACGCCGACAACGGGCGCGTACTGATCGCCGAACCCGGCGGGCGTTACAAGGTGTTGCGCGCGGATTCCGTGGTGGGCCACCGCGTCACCGACCACGACGACGCGTTCACCGCCTCCGCGGACGTGACCGAACTGGTGCGCTGGTCCCGCTCTGGTGAGTGGACCGTCGCGGACATCAACGTCGCCATGGGCCACTCCGAGGCGGGGGCCTGGGGCGGCTGGACCCTGGTCGCCGCCTGGGAGCACCCGGACGCCCCGCTGCGGGACGTCGTGATCCAGGACGGCTTCCGCTCCACCGACGGCGGCGAGATCCGGCTGGACGTCACCGGCCTGAACACGGCGCCCGGCGCCGCCGGACGCATCGGGTTCGTCGGGTACGACGGCGACCGCGGCTCCTCCGGGGACGCGCTGTCCGTCTCGGCCGACCGCCGTGCGCCCGTCCTGCTCTCCGACGACGCCAACCCGGCAGGCAACGTCATGAACTCCACCATCAGCGACCTCGGCGTCCCGGTGACCAGCCGGACCCCCGCGCACCACAACACGCTCGGCTACGACTCCGACGTGATGGACCTGGCGCCCGCCCTCACCGCGGGCGCGGAGCGGCTCTCCGTCAGCTTCCGCGGCAACGGGTACCACCTCGGCGCGGTCTTCCTCCAGGCCGATGTCCGTGGCTGAGACCACCGCCGTCACGGCGGACCGGAGAGACGAGACAGGCACCCGTGAGGAGGCCGCGGCCGCCCGGCCCCGCGTCGTGCACACCCCGCGAGCCGCCACCCACCCCCGGCAGCTGACCGTGCTGCACATCGCGCAGCCCGCGGACGGCGGCGTCGCGCGCGTCGTCACCGACCTGGTGCGCGCCCAGCGCGCCGACGGACTGCGCCCCGTCGTGCTCTGCCCGCCGGACGGCCTCGGCGAGGCCGCCGAGGCGGCCGGAGCCACGGTCTGCGCGTGGTCCGCGACGCGTGAGCCGGGAGCCCGCGTCGCCCAGGAGGCCGCGGTGATCGCCCGCACGGTCCGGGAGATCGACCCGGACCTGGTCCATCTGCACAGCGCCAAGGCCGGGCTCGCCGGCCGACTCGCGATCCGGGGCCGCGTCCCCACCGTCTACCAGCCGCACGCCTGGTCCTTCGAGGCCGCGCGCGGTGTGACGGGCGCCCTCGCGCTGCGCTGGGAGCGGCACGCCGCGCGCTGGGCGCACCAGATCGTCTGCGTCAGCGACGACGAACGGCGGCGCGGACAGCGCGCCGGGGTCCGGGCACGCTGGACGGTGATCCGCAACGGCGTGGACACCGCCCACTTCGCCGACGTCGTTCCCGCACCGCTGCCCCGCGCACGCCCGGACGAGGCCGACGACGACCTCGCTCGGGCGGTGGCCGACCCCGGCGCTCCGGAGACGGCAGCCGGGGAACGGGGCGCGGCCGACGGCGCCGACCCGTTCGAGGAGACGCAGCAGACGCTGGTCGACGGCGGCCGGCCGCCCGTCGTGGTCTGCGTCGGCCGGCTGTGCCGGCAGAAGGGGCAGGACGTGCTGCTGCGGGCCTGGCCGGAGATCGCCGCGCGGGTGCCGGACGCCCGCCTGGTCCTGGTCGGCGACGGCCCGGACGAGGAGCGGCTGCGGGCGATGGCCCCTGCCGGTGTCGACTTCGTCGGTGCCGTGCCGGACGCCGCCCCGTGGTACGCGGCGGCCTCACTGGTCGTGGCGCCGTCCCGCTGGGAGGGCATGGCGCTGGTGCCGCTGGAGGCGCTCGCCGCGGGCCGTCCCGTGGTGATGAGCGACGTCGCCGGCGCGCGGGAGAGCCTGCCGCCCGCCCACACGGCGCTGTGCCTCGTCCCCCGCGAGGACCCGGTGACCCTGGGCCGGGCCGTCGTCCGGCTGCTCAACGACCCGCGACGGGCCGACGAACTCGGCGAGCAGGGAAGCCGGTTCGCGCGCTCCGAGCACGACGTGGCACGGACGGCCGCGGCGTTCTCGCGGCTGTACCGGTCGATGCTCACGCCCGGGACGCCGCGGTCGCCGCTCAGCATGAGGGAGTTCAGCCGGCCATGACGACGCCGACGCCGGGCCCGGCCGCCTCCGGGTGGCCGGGCGGGCGCCCACCGGCGCCCGGCCCTCTCCCGTACCCCTCCGCTGCCCCGCTCGCACCCGCCCCCCAGGGGGCAGCTGCGCAGCCCGCCCCGTGCGCCCCGCCGACCCCCGCGCTGCGGCCCGCCGCCGCCACGCAGGCGGTCCCGGCCGCGCCGGTCTCCTTCCCGCAGTCCGTCCACTCCGTCGCGCGGGCCGCGGCGACCGCCCCGTGCGCCGCGCCGGCTCCCGCCCGGGAGACGGCGGCACCGGCGGCCACCGACCCCGGGCACC
>NZ_JAAVJC010000147.1 GCF_012033785.1 Streptomyces bohaiensis | reverse complement strand
GGCGGCGGCCGTGCCGACCGGCACGGCCGCGCGGGACGGGCCGGGGGCGCCGCCGCGGTGAGCGCGGCTCAGGCGCCGTCCCGCACGGCGACACCCATGTGCTCCCCGACCTTGGCCACGAGCAACTCGGTCTCGTAGCCGAGTTGGGCGGTGTCGGTCTCGCCGCCGGTGAGCACCGCCAGGGCGCTGCCGTCACCGGCAGCCGCGACCAGCAGGACGCCGTCGTCGAACTCGATCATGGTCTGGCGGACGCTCCCGCTGGCGAACTGGTCGCCGACGTTGCGGGCCAGACTGTGGAGGCCGGACGCCACGGCGGCGAGCCGCTCGGCGTCTCCCCGCGGCAGTTTTCTGCTCGTGGAGGTGACCAGGCCGTCGCTGGACAGCAGCAGGACGTGACGCACACCCGGAAGACGTTGCGTCAGATCGTCCAGCAGCCAGTCGAGTGTGGTGCTCAGTGCCATGGCTCAGCTCCCCAGATTCTTCGGGCTACCCCCGCCCACAGCCTTCCCCACACCGCTGCCGAGAGCAACCTCTCGGACACGCACTGGCTGAACCGCGCACGATTCGGGGCCAATCCGTGCCTACGCGGACAGTGAGGCGTCATCGCCGACCCCGTTTCGGCGGGGTTCGGACACCGTGAGCAGGGCGGTCGGTACGACGACCTCGACGGTGAGGCCGGCGTTGTCACTCGGCAGGAGGTCGATGCGCACACCGTGCCGGGCGGCGAGCCTACCCGCCACGAACAGTCCCAGCCGACGGTCCTCCCCCGGCGCCGCCACCGCGGCGCGCGCCAGTCGCTCCCGGGCCTCGGTCCGCGCGGCCGCGTCCAGTCCCGGGCCGCGGTCCTCGATCCGGTAGGCGTAGCCCAGGGGGTGGTGGTGACCGGTGACGCGCACCCAGGTGTGGGTGGGAGAGTAGCGGGTCGCGTTCTCCATGAGCTCGGCGAGCACCCGCGTCAGGTCGCCCGCCGCACGGCCCGGCAGGGCGGCGCGGGGCGAGGGGCGCACCTCGATCCGCCGGTAGTCCTCGACCTCGCACTGTGCCGCCCGGGCCACCTCCTCGACGTCCACCGCACCGCCGTGGGGGCCGTCGTCCGCGGGGGCGCCGCTGTCGGCGAGCGTGGCGAGGAGGGCGGCCTGCCGACGCGCCCGGGTGGCCAGGTGGTCGAGGCGGAACAACTCGCCGAGCGCGGCCGGCTCGGTGGTGCGGTGCTCCATCTCGTCCAGCTGGGAGAGCTGGAGCTCGGCGAGGTGCCTCCCCCGCTGCGCGAGTCGAGCCAGCGCGGGCCCGAGGTCGTCGGAGCCGGCGGCCCGGGCGGTCGCGGTGTCCCCGATCCCCCGCAGCGCGGCCCGGTGGACGGTGCCCAGCGCTGCCCGCACCCCCTCGAGCGGGTCGTCGGCCCGATGGTGCCCAGCGGGCGCCTGCGCCGACGCGTCCACGGTGCCGCCCGCACGGGCCCGACGAGCAGCGCTGGGCAGTCGACGGCGGGCGATGTCGAGCGCCTCCTCCCTGATCTCGCCCAGTTCCCCGCGCAGCCGGGCGGCGGCGCGCAACGACAGCGCGACGGCCGTCGCGACGAGCAGCAGTGCGAGCAGCAGCGCCGTCGCCCCGCCCGGCCAGGGTCCGGCTTCGGGGGCATCGGCGCCGTGGGCGAGCTTCCCGGCGCGGTCATGGCCCGCCGTGAGGCCCCGGTGGCCCGGGTCCTCCTCGGCGTGGGGCTCCGGCGCGGAGCCGGCGGGCGCGGCCGGGGCGAGGGCGAACCGCTCACCGGCGGTCTCCGTCGTGCGGTCACCGCCCGCAACCCACGTGAGGGCCGCCGCCTCGGCGAGCCGGACGCGAGCCACGGCGGGGAGGGGGTCGGTCCGGTCCCCCGCCGGCAGCAGGGCGTCCAGCCGGGCGATCGGGGCGGTGGGCGCGTGGTCGGCGTGCACGGCGGCACGGTCCGCGGCGAGGTGCTCGACCGTCGCGTGCACCAGGTGCGCGCTGAGCAGGGTCAGGGCGGCAAGCGGCGGGACCAGCAGGGCGATGAGATGGCGACGCAGGCTGCGGCGCGGGGTGCGTAGCGGGGGCGGTGTGTCGGTCATGGGGTGGCGTGGCTCCCGTGCTCCGGTGGCGCGCTCGCCGGAGTGGGCATCCGGCGCGTGGGGCGGCGTGCCTGGTGGGCGCGTCGTTCCCGGACGCTAGCCGGACCGGAGTGACCGTTTCTGCAGCTGTTTGCGGCTGGCCGGAAACTGGCGCGGAGGCGGTTACCAATGATCGCGGCCGATCGCCCAGCGCACGATGTTGCGCGAAGACGACCGCGCGTGTCGCACGCCGGAGCGCGGGCGGGGCGCGGACGACAACGCGCCCCGCCCGGCCCGTGGGGCCGGAGGGGGCGCGGATCGGCCAACCGTCAGCGCAGTTCCTTGCGGGAGACCCGCCGCAGCCGCCGCCGCTGGGAGGGGTCGAGCGTCAGATAGGCGACAGCCGGAACGCCGAACATCACCACTGCGGCGATCCAGAAGTTGGTCAGCCACCACAGGACCAGCCCCACGGCCACGCCACCGACCGCGATCTTCGCACCATTGGACATTTCGCTCTCCTCTCCCGGCGGGCGACCCCCGCACACTGGTGAGGACGTCCTTCCCCGTGCGCCGGTTGCCTACCACCTCTCTCCCCCACCCTCCCACGTCAGTGGCGCGCCGCCGCGGCGGCGGTGCGGTACGGTCGGCCACCGTCCGCCCCCGCCCTCCCGTGAGGAACCCCCAGCCGCCGTGTCCCCCTCCCCTTCGCCACCCGCCGGGACCGCACGCACGCGGCTGACGTCCGCGCAGCTCGCCGCTCTGGTGGAGTGTGCGGCGGTCCCGCTCCCCGCCGACCCGCCGCGGCTCTCCGAGATGGCCTTCTGGCGGCCCGACGGTTCCCCGCCGCTCGCCGACGCCCCCGACCGGGGCTTCACCGATCTCTCCGTCGTGCTGCCGGCCGACGGTGGCGAGGACGGCGAAGTCGTCGTACGGCGGGTCCGCGCGCTGCGGCTGCCGGTCGGCGATGCCGTGCCGGTGCTCACCCGGGCGCGGGCCTCCGGTGAGGGAGCGGCAGCCTACTGGGGACACGCCGTCCTGCTGGCGCTGCAGCTCGCGGCCCGGGGCAGACTGCTGCCGGGGATCACCGCCGGCGACCTGGACGCCTGGCGGCTCGGGCCACTGGACGCCGAGGACGTGGACCGGCTCGACGAACTGGCCCGGGCGATGCCGCCGCACGCCCACGCCGTCCTGCTGCCCGCGACGGACAGCGCCCCCCGGCTGCCCGCCCCCGCCGAGCTGCTGCGGGAGTTCCTCACCGCCGTCGCCGACGGGCTGCCCCGCTCCCCGGCCGCCGCGGCGGCGGCGGGCGGCCCCGCGTTCGCGGCGCGTGCTCCGCAGCGGCTCTCCGGGCACCGCGAGTGGTCCGACACCGTGGCCGCCGGTCATGACGCCGGCGTCGGGCTGTCGCTCCGCGTCGAGGCGCTCGGGCCACCGGAGGACCCCGCCCGCCGCCTGGTCGCCGTGCTCCAGGCCCACAGCCTGGGCGACGCGGGACGGGTGACGGACGCGGCACGGCTGTGGGACCGCTCCCCGCCGGCCGGGTTCGGCGCGGCGGCCGGGCGGCAGGCGCTGCTGACGCTCCGACGGGCGGCCGCCGCCTGGCCACCGCTCGACCAGCTGCTGCGGGCACCGGTGCCGGACACCCTGGAGTTGTCCGAGGAGGAGACCGCACAGCTGCTCGGTGCGCCCGCGACCACGGCGCTGGCCGCCGCGGGCGTCGTCGTCCACTGGCCGCGCAGCATGGTGCGCGGTCTGACCGCGCACGCCGAGGTGGGTCCCGGACGGCGGGAGGCCGGCGCACCGCCGTCGCTGCTCTCCCCCGACGCGCTGCTGCGGTTCGACTGGCGCTTCACTCTCGACGGGGAGCAACTCAGCCGTGAGGAGCTGCACCGGCTGGCCGAGGCGGGGCGCCCCGCCGTCCGGCTGCGGGAGCGATGGGTCCTGGTCGACCCCGACGAGGTGCGGCGCGCCCTGGAGCGCCGCGACGCGGAGATCGGGCCCCTCGCCGCGCTCCGTGCGGTCCTGACCGGCAGCACCGGCGAGGGCGCCGAGGCGGCGGAGGTGCGGGCCACCGGCTGGCTCGCCGCCCTCCGGGAGCGGCTGACGGACCGGGATCGCGCCCCGGCGACGCCGCTGCCGCACCCACCGGGGCTGGACGCCACGCTGCGGGGCTACCAGCAGGAGGGCGTCGCGTGGCTGCACCGTATGACCTCCCTGGGGCTGGGGTGCGTCCTCGCGGACGACATGGGGCTGGGCAAGACGCTCACCCTCATCGCGCTCCACCTGCACCGCGCCTCGCTGCCGGACGCCCCGGGCCCGACGCTCGTGGTCTGCCCGACCTCGCTGCTCGCCAACTGGGAACGCGAGATCGGGCGGTTCGCGCCGGGCACCGCCGTGCGCCGGCATCACGGCTCCGCACGCGACCTGGCCGACCTGCCGGAGGACGGCTTCGTCCTCACCACCTACGGGACGCTGCGACGCGACGCCGAGCGGCTGGCGGGGGTGCGGTGGGGCCTGGTGGCGGCCGACGAGGCGCAGCACGTGAAGAACCCCCGCGCCGCCACCGCCCGGGCGCTGCGCTCGGTGCCCGGCGCCGCCCGGGTGGCGTTGACGGGAACCCCCGTGGAGAACAACCTGACCGAGCTGTGGGCGTTGCTGGACTGGGCGACCCCGGGACTCCTCGGCCCGCTGGCGACGTTCCGGTCCCGGTGGGCGGAGGCGGCGGAGAGCGGGGAGGACCCCGAGGCCGCGCGACGGCTGGCGTCGCTGGTGGGGCCGTTCCTGCTACGTCGGCGCAAGGCGGACCCGGGCATCGCCACGGAACTCCCCCCGAAGACGGAGACCGACCGGGTGGTGGCGCTGGGGCCGGAGCAGCTGGCGCTGTACGAGGCGGTGGTCCGTGAGGGACTGGACGCGATCGCCGGGGCGGACGGCACCGCACGCCGCGGACTGGTGGTGAAGCTGCTGACGGCGCTGAAGCAGATCTGCAACCACCCGGCGCAGTACCTGAAGGAGCAGGACCCCGTCCTGTCCGGCCGCTCCGGGAAACTGGAGCTGCTCGACGAGTTGCTGGACACGATCCGCGCCGAGGGCGGCGCGGCCCTGGTGTTCACCCAGTACGTCGCGATGGCGCGGCTGCTGGAACGCCACCTGGCGGATCGGGGCACGCCGACCCTGCTGCTGCACGGCGGCACGCCGGTGCGCCGCCGGGAGGAGATGGTCCGGACGTTCCAGGACGGCGGGGCACCGGTGTTCCTGCTGTCGCTGAAGGCCGCGGGGACCGGGCTCAACCTGACGCGCGCGGAGCACGTCGTGCACTACGACCGGTGGTGGAACCCCGCCGTCGAGGAGCAGGCGACGGACCGCGCGTACCGCATCGGTCAGGACCGGCCGGTGCAGGTCCACCGGCTGATCGCGGAGGGCACGGTGGAGGACCGCATCGCTGCGCTGCTGCGGCGCAAACGCCGGTTGGCGGACGCGGTGCTGGCGGGCGGGTCGGCGGCGCTGACCGAGCTGGACGACGCGGAACTCGCGGAACTGGTGCTGCTGCGGAGGGAGGACGCGTGAGCACGGAGGAGGAGCGACCGGTCGGCACAGGCGAGGGGGAGGCGGCGCCGGAGCGCGTGTTGGCGCCGCTGCCCGCGCCGGCCGGACGCGCGTTCACCGCGTCCTGGTGGGGGCGGCGGTGGGTGGCGGCGCTGGAGGACAGCGCGCTGGATTCGGCGCAGCTCGCCGCCGGGCGCCGGTCGGCACGCCGCGGAGCGGTGGGCGCGGTGCTGGTCCGCCCCGGCCGCGTGACCGCGGTCGTCTCCGGGCAGGACGGGGCGGCCCACCGGGCCGATCTGCTGCTGCGCACCTTCGAGGAGGCCCAGTGGCGGCAGCTGCTGAACGCGGTCGCCGCGGAGGCGGGTCGCATGGCAGCGCTGCTGGACGGGGAGATGCCGCCGGGCCTGGTGGCCGACGGGGAGTCGGCCGGCGTGGACCTGCTGCCGGGCATCGGCGACCTGGAGCCGGAGTGCGGCTGCGGTGCCTGGGACCACTGCGAGCACACCGCGGCGCTCGGCTACCAGATGGGCAGGCTGCTGGACGTGGACCCGTTCCTGCTGCTGTTGCTGCGCGGGCGGGACGAGCATGCGGTGGCGGCGGGACTGCGCCCGGTGGAGCGGCGGGACGCGCCGGACCGGGAGGCCGACCCGGTCGGCGTGGAGGCGCGGGCGGCGTACGCGGCACCGCGGGTGCCGCTGCCGCCGCTGCCGCCACGCCCGGCACGGGGCGGGTCCGGCCCCACGCTGCCGCCGGAGACCTCGCTCGGCGGCGTCGACGCGGCGGGGTTGAACTACCTGGCGGCGGTCACCGCACGCCGCGCCCGGCACTTGCTGGAGCGCGCCCTCGGCGAGGCGGGCGGGGGCGACCCGCGTCGCCCCCTGGCCGGGCGGGGGCCGGAGGGGCCGGGGGACACAGCCGCGGTGGTGGACCCGCTCTGGCAGGACGCCGCGGCGATGGCCTCGGCGGTGCGACCGGACGCCGGGGTGGGCGACCGGCTGGCCGCGGGGTGCGGCAGGACGGCCGCGGAGCTCGCGGTGGCCGCGGCGGCCTGGTCGTGCGGCGGCGCGGTCGCACTGGCGGTGCTCGAGGCGGCGTCCGCGGCGGATGCCTGGCCCGGGCCGCGGACGGACCCGGTGGACGCACCGGAGGCGTGGGAGGAGGCGGGCGGCCGGCCGACGTGGCACCGGAGCGGTGGGGTGTGGACGGCGGACGGGGAGGACGCCCAGATCCGGTACGGCCCGGACGGTCGCTGGTGGCCGTACGCGCGGCGCGCCGGAGATTGGTGGCCGGTCGGCGGGGGTGAGTCCGGCCCGGCCGCCGCGCTGGCGGTGGCACGGCCCGCCGCTGCGGAGATGGCGTCGGACGCCCCGTCGGGGGCGCAGCCGGGGCCGCGTCCGGGGCCGACCGCGGCGTGGGGTCGGTGCTCCCCGGTCAGGCGAGACCGGCGAAGACCGGCAGGTAACCGCTGCCGTGTCCGGCGGCAGTGGGGTGGTAGGAGTTGCCGATGGGGAAGGTGACGCTGTGGAGCCAGGGGCTGGACGAGCAGATCTCGTGACCGCTGAACGCGCCGCGGACGTCGCCGTAGCTGAACCCGTGGTCGGCGGCGCGCTTGGCCGTCACGTCGCTGAGGGTGTCGGCGGTCGCGTTGATCGCCGTCCGCGCCTGCTCACTCAGCCCGACCATGCAGGAGCCGTTGAGCTGGTACATGCGCGGGTAGCCGAGGACGACGACCCGGGCCTGCGGGGCTCGCGCGGTGATCTCGCTGTACACGGCGTCGAGTTGGGCCGGCAGGTTGTTGTTGATGTAGTTGTTTGCCTGACCCATCCGGTTGACGCAGGAGGCGGTGGACTGGAGCACGCACGTCTGCATGGCGTCGGCGAACCCGGCGTCGTTGCCGCCGATGCTGATGCTGACGAGGGTCGTCGAGGAGTTCAGCGGGCCGAGCTGTCCCGAGATCACGTCGCCGGTGCGCGCCCCGGAGCAGGCGGTGAAGTGGAAGGCCGACGGTCCGTTGGCGTCGGCCCAGCGCTTCGGGTACGCGTTGTTGCTGCGGCGGCAGTCGCCGCTGCCGGAGTCGTAGGAACCGGCGCCGACGCCGGAGGAGTAGGAGTCACCGAGGGCGACGTAGACCTCCGCCGCCTGAGCCTCCTGGGCGGACGCGGTTGCGGGGATGACGGACACGCCGAGAGCCAGAACCGCGGTGGCGGCACCGGCGAGAAGACGACGGAGCTTCATCAAGCCTCCTGAACAGGCTGTGTGGGGGTTACCTGCTGTGTTACCAGCTGGTAACGCATCTGAGAAGTGTCCATGCCAAACTTTCTCGGCCAACACACCCTCAGGAACGACACAGAACCAGACAGGTGACGCATTGTCGGCGGGCCCGTTCGAGACGCACCCGGTTCCCGACACGCTCCCGCGACGCGGGCGACGACTCCCCGGACCCCGTCACCCGCGCCGCCACCCCCGGGCAGCGGCGCTCGCCGTCACCGCTTGACGGCGAGCCCGCCGTAGACCGCCACCCGACCGTCGTCCTCGTTCGGCTCCCGCTCCGGCCGCCAGTGGGACACCTGGACCACACCGGGCTCCTCCAGTTCGAACCCCTCGAAGAGGTCGACAACCTCCTCCCGGGTGCGCAGGCGCAGCCCGGCCGTGGCCCGCGCGTAGATCTCGGCGCCCCGCTCCCCCACCTCGCGGGGGTGGAAGTCGGCGGTGGCGTGCGAGATCACCAAGCGGCTGCCGGGCACCAACCGCTCGGTCACCGACCGCAACAGCCCCTTGGGGTCCTCGGCGTCGGCGACGAAATGCAGCACCGACACCAGCAGCACCGCGACCGGCTCGTCGAAGTCGATCAGTCCGCCCAGCGTGTCGCTGCCCGTGACGGCCGCCGGGTCGCGCAGGTCCGCGAGGACGAACCCGGTGCCCGGGGTGGAGGTGAGCTTGGCGCCGGCGTAGACGGAGACGATGGGGTCGTTGTCGACGTACACCACACGCGCCGCTGGGTCGACCGCCTGCGCGGCCTCGTGCGTGTTGGGCGAGGTGGGGATGCCGGTGCCGATGTCGAGGATCTGGCGGGTGCCCGAGCGGACGACGTCCGCGACGACGCGCTGCAGGAAGTCGCGGTTGGCGCGCGCGCTGCGCCGCACGTCCGGGGTCGCGGCCATCACCTGCTCGGCCGCCGCCCGGTCCACCTCGTAGTTGTCCTGACCGCCCAGGTAGTAGTCGTACATCCGGGCCGGGTGGGGGCGGCTGGTGTCGATGCTCCCGGCGGTGGGGCCCTGTTCGGTCATGTCGGCTCTCTCTCGTCGGCGGGGTGGTGCCAGGGGGCGAACCGACGACCGCGGGGCGCCCCCTGGTGGATCAGACCAGCAGGAAGTCGGCGTCCCCCGCCTTCACCCCGGCGATGAAGCGCTCCATCTCGTGCGGGGTGTAGATGAGTGCCGGGCCCTCCGGGTCGGTCGACTGGCGCAGCGCCACGCGTCCGTCGCGCAGCCGCATCGCCTCCACGCAACTGCCGCCGTTCCCGCCGCTCCAGGGCTTGTGCCATCCCTCCGTGCCGAGCAGCGCGGCGGGCATCCCGTTGTATATGCGATCCATGGTTCAGATCTCCTTGCGAAGTTCGCCGAGCAGCGACTCGGTTCGGTGCACCGGCGCGGCCTGCGCGCACATGCGGTCCAACGCCTCCCGGAAGACCGACACGTCGTCGCGCTGGTCGTAGTAGGCGGCGCCGACCAGGCTCTCGGCACAGGCGACGTCGGACAGCTCGGGCACCGGGAACCGGAAGAGGTGGAAGGGACCGTACATGGCGGGGTGAAGCCCCGCACCGAACGGCATCACCTGCAGGCGGACGCGCGGTCGCCCCGAGGCCGCCATGAGGTGGTCGAACTGCTCGCGCATCACCCGGGGTTCGGCGACGGCGCGGCGCAGCACCGTCTCGTCAACAACGCCCCAGAACAGCGGCGGGTCCTGCCGATCCAGCAACTGCTGGCGGGCCAGACGCAGTTCGACCAGTCGGTCGACCTCGGCCGCGGCGGCCCGCGGCATCCCGGCGCGAAGGACGGCTCGGGCGTAGTCGGCGGTCTGGAGCAGCCCGGGGACGTAGTGCGGCTCGTAGGCGCGGATCTGCTCCGCCTCGGCCTCCAGACTGACGAAGGCGCTGAACCAGCCGGGCAGGACGTCGCGGTAGTGGTGCCACCACCCGGGGCGGTTGGCCTCCCGGGCGAGCCGGAGGAATCCCTCGATCTCGTCCGCGTCACTCACTCCGTAGAGGCGCAGCAGCTTCTCCACGTACGGGACCTTGAGCCCCACCTGCGCCTTCTCCATGCGGCGGACGGTCGCGTGGGTGACGTCCAGGTGCTCGGCCGCCTCCTCGAACGTGGTGCCCGCCTGCTCCCGCAGGTCCGCCAGCCGCCGCCCGAGGACCACCCTGAGTGCCGTCGGTGCACCGCCGGGCCGACTGCCCGGCACTACCGTCGGTCCGCAACTGCCGTCATGCGGAGAGAGCTTGCCACGCGGTCGTGCGATGCGACAGACCGAACCGGCCATTCTGCAAATGACAGACTGCCTCTTGCCGTACGTGGGCCGAACAACCACAGTAGGACCGTGGCTTCCTCCTTCCACGCTCAGCCCCTGGAGCGCTCCGACACCCTCACGCCGTGGAGCGCCCGGACCCGCTTCCTCCTCCCGGCGGTCGACACCGCCGTCTCCGACGCGCGAAAACGGACCCGGAGCCAGCTCTGCGAATGGCGCACGCCGCAGGAGACCAGCGACACCGCGCAGCTCATCGTCTCGGAGCTCGTCACCAACGCGCTGCGCCACACGGCGAGCCGCTCCGTCGGCTGCGAGCTGCGCGTCAGCGGCACGCTGCTGCGGGTGGCCGTCATCGGGGAGGGCGCCGGGCCCCGGCGCGGTCCGGCCGTGGCGACCGACGAGGACGAGGGCGGTCGCGGCCTGCTGCTGGTGGTGGCGCTCTCGCTGGGATGGGGAGTGCGGCCCACCGACGCCGGCCGGTGCCACGTGGTCTGGGCGGACCTGCCGCTGGTGGCCGCGCCCGCCTGACGCCGGCCCGTGCCCGGGGTGACCGGCGCACCGGCGAGCCCTGGGGCGTGCGAGGCGACCGGGGGTCGCGCGGCAGCCCCGTCCGCGCCCTGTGTCGGCTACCGTTGCAGTGGGTGAGGGCGGCCGGGCCGCGGACCGCGCTGCCGGTCACCACCGCCGCAGCAGGAGCACGCGGCAGCCGCGGAGCCCTGCTCCGGGCGCCGCACGAGGCCGAGGGAGGCAGGCCATGGGGACCGAGCCGCACGACCGTGACGAGCCGCAGCGCGACGACTGGGACGACCTGGTGCTGGACGAGAACTTCGTCCGCGGGGCAGAGGTGAACGAGCCCACCGCGCGGACCCGGATGCTCACGGAGCGCTGGAAGAACGAGGCGCCGGCACCGCAGCCCTGGCGGTCGGACGAGCCCCCCGCGGGCTGGATCCACAGCACCTCCCCGAAGCAGGAGAAGCGCGAGAAGCGCGAGAAGCGCAAGCGCCGCGGCGGGAAGCTGCGCGGCCTCTTCAGAAGACGCAAGGACGACGGCGGCACCGACGCAGCGCGGTGAGCGCCGACGGACGTACGACGGGCCCGGGTCTCCCCCGGGCCCGTCGTGCGTCCGCAACTCCGCAGCGGGACGGCAGGGTCGGGCCGGGCCGGCGGGGCCGACTCCGGCCCCCGCTCACCTCTCACGCTCCGGGCAGTGCGCGCCCGGGCGCGCGCAGCCTCCCTACTCACCTCCGGTTCACCCCATCCGGGGCAGACCTGTCGGTAGTGGTCACGCGCAGCGTCACGACCCCACATCCTGCACGGTGTGAAACCCAGCCCGCCGCCCGTGTGGCGCGCCGGACCCGCAGCTCGCGGCGTGGTACCGGCGGTCGTGCTCGTCCTGTTCCTCACGACGCCCCCGGCGCCCGCCGCCGGCCTCACCGCGCCCGCTCCCCCGAGTCCGCAGGGCCCGAGCGCCCCCGTCGCACCAGGGCCCGCGACAGCTGAGCCGCCGGCGGCCCGTCAGCGCGACAGCGACCGGTGGGCCCCGATCCCCTCCGACGGCGCGGCCGGCACGTTCCCCCTCCCGCGCGACGGCGGCCGGGTGGAGATCGGCGGCCCCGGTGGTCGGGTCTCCGCCGGGATCGCGCCCGGAGGGGTCGACGGCAGGATCGAGGGGCCCCGTGGTTGCGTCAGCGGGGCGGTGACGGCGCAGGGCGTCGTCGGCCGGATCGGCCCCTGCGCCCCGGCGGAGCCGCCCGCACCGCCGGAGCCCCCGGCTCCCCCGCCGGAGCCGCCCGCGCCTCCCCCTCCCCCCTCCGCACCCCCGGCAC
>NZ_JAAVJC010000146.1 GCF_012033785.1 Streptomyces bohaiensis | reverse complement strand
GCGACGCACCGGGTCGCCCTCGCACCGCCCCGGCCGGCCGGCTCCACGGCCGCGGCCCCCCGGGCCGCGGTGCACCGCGCGCGACCCGTCGAGCAGGCGGCCGGTCACCTCATGAGCGCGTGGCGCGGAAATCCCCCGAAGGCGCCGACATTCGAGGGCTCCAACGGAATTCCGCGACGGCCGACTCGACCAAGG
The DNA here is from genome assembly GCF_012033785.1 of Streptomyces bohaiensis. Lineage (GTDB taxonomy): Bacteria > Actinomycetota > Actinomycetes > Streptomycetales > Streptomycetaceae > Streptomyces > Streptomyces bohaiensis. Next base: position 11,828 of record NZ_JAAVJC010000146.1, on the reverse strand, counting down.
TCATTGCTGCCGACAGCACTTCGGGAATTCAACGGTGCACGATTGAAGCAACGGCGCTGCTCGGGCCAGAGAATGACGGAGCGTCGGCAATGACCACTACGCATCACCAGCACTGGCCTGCACCGGCACGGAGAGTTCACCATGCAGACACCACGGCATTCACACCCACCGCCGCATCGCCATTCCTGCGAGCCGAACGGGGCATTGTCCGCCGACCCGACACCCCATGAGGTTCGATTCTCAACAATCCGCCCTGAACGTATGTGCAGTTGCGACCGCCGGAATTGTGCGTTGTCCTGAATGGGTCAAGCGAACCGCTCTTCCCCAGAAAGGGATGGTGTCATGTTCTCCGCAGAGCCGACCCAGGACCTGAAGACGCTCGACTTCGACGTCGAGGAAGCACTGAACCCGACCGAAGCCGAGGGGACGTTCCGCGACTCCCGCGAGTGCGCCGCACTGCTGCTGCTGGCGGGCGCGCTCCTCCTCTCGCCGCCCACGCCCCGCCCGAAGAAGTCCTGAGGGGCGATCCGCGGATGAAGCAATTGTCGGGCGCTGTGCACGACCTTGCTTCGGAACTGGTCTCCGCCCTTCGGGGCGGGGACCACTCCGTTGCGGGCACCACCGGTTCCCTCGGTGGCGACGAGGCGTTGACCGTCGCCGCGGTACGGACCCTGGGTGCCGACGTGCTCCTGCCCAGCACGCTGCTCAGGCGACCGGCGCCGGAACCCGACGTGGCCGTCTGCCGCGCCGCGGTGCACGCGTACCCGCCCGGACCCCAGTCCTCCCCCACCGTCGCGTGGAGCCACTGGGCGATGGAACGCGCGCTCGCCCGGGTGAGCGCCACTCCGCCCCCCTCCGACCCGCCCGGGGCCTCCGGTCCCCCGGGTGGCCCCGACCCGGCGGACGACGCCGGGCCCGTCCCGGACGTCACCGCGCTGCGTGAGGCGAGCTGGCAGGCGCTCACCCACCAGCTGTCCGTCCTCGCCGCCCTGGCCGTGCCCGGGGCCGACTCGGCGGTCGCGGCCGAGGCCGCGCGCCGCCCGGTGGACGTCTCCCGCGGTTTCGTGCGCGCGATCAGGCGCCGGGACTGGCTGCAGGCGGCCGGCGCGGGCCGCTGGCTCGCCGTCGTCGACGGCGTCCCCGCCACCCTCGGTCTCGACGCCGGACTGCGGTTCGCCCTGCGGATGGGCGGCGCCGACGCCCGCGTCGCCCTCCACGTCCACGCCGCCCTGCTGATGCGCGCGAGCGACACGCCCCGCGTCGCCGCGCCGGGTCACGGGAGCGGCGCGTGACCGCCCCGGCCGCCGCGCCCGGCGGCCTCACGGCCGCCGGGGCGGACCCGTCCCTGTCCGCGGGGCCGCTGGAGCGGCTCGCCGGCGACTGCCTGCGCTGGGTCCTCGACCACGAGGACTCCTTCCGCCTCCCCACCGGGGTCGCCGACCACACGGCCGGTACCGAGCTCAACTGGACCGTCAAACCGCTCGGAGAACTCGGCCAACTCGCCGTCGCCATCCGCCGCGCGGCACCTGCGGGCGGAGAGCTGGCCGCCGCGGCCGACCACCTGCTCACCCTGAGCTGGGAGGAGCTCGGTCGGGGCGACCTGCTGCTGGAGCTCTTCCACGGCGAACCGCACGCCACCTACCCGCTGGAGATCTACGCGGCCTTCGCCGGTGAGGATCTGCGGCACCACGGCTTCGAGGAACTCGCCCGCGACCTCTGCGCCACTCGCGCCTGGCGGTCGGCCGAGCAGGAGCCGCAGCGGCGCCTCGGCGTGCTGAACGCCGAACGCCGCGCGCGCCTGGCGCCCCACGGCGACCGGGACGCCGCGCTGCGTCGTACCTGGCTGGGCGGGCTGCCGGAGCCCTGGGCCTTCGAGCAGCGCACCGGGTACGACCTCACCCACGTGGTCTTCCACGTCACCGACTGGGGCGCCCGCCCGCAGGACATGCCCGCCGATGTCGCGGGCTACCTCCGTACCTGGCTCCCGGCGTGGCTGGACAGCTGCCTGGACGCGGAGCAGTGGGACCTCAGCTGCGAACTCCTGGCCGTCGACGCCTCGTTGCCGGCGCCGCTCGACCACCGGGACACCGCGTCCGCCTGGCGCCGGCTCGCCGAGGCCCGCGGCCCCGACGGCGCGCTCCCGGAAGGCGGCCCCGCCCTGCTGCCGGACCACCCGGACGCGTTCCGGCTGAGCTACCACTCGACCCTCGCCTGCGCGTTCGCCGCCACGCTCGCCGCCGCGCGCCTGCGCTGCGACGACCGGACCGGGCGGCGGCCGGGCCCGGGCCGCCCCGCGGTGCCCGACACCGCACGCCCGCCGCACCGGGCGCACCCCGACGAGACGGACGGCGCCGCCGACGGGCGCCGGGAGGAGCAGGCATGACCGAGCCCTCGGACATCGCGGTGATGCACGAGGTCGGGGACCGGGCGATCGCCTGGCTCCACCGCAACCAGGACGGCTTCCGCCCCCGGCAGGACGAGACCACCTCCGACTTCGAGGTCAAGGACCGGCTCAAACCGATCGGTGAGCTCGCCCTGATCGGCAAGGTCCTCTTCCGGGAAGGCGTCGCCGGCTCCCGACAGGCCGCCCTCACACGCCAGTTGCTGGACACCGCCTGGCGGGACCACCTCGACGGCGGCACGATCCTCACCTGGATGCAGCAGCAGGAGCCGCTCTCGCCGATCCCCTTCGAGATCTACGTGCCGTTCCACGAACTCGGCTACGAGGAACCCGCCTTCGAGGCGACCCTGCGCTCCGTGCACACCCTGGAGAGCTGGTCGGCGATGGAGACCCCGCCGGTCCGGCGCCTGGGCATCTCCGCCTTCGAACGCCGCTTCGGCCTGCCCCGCAGCATCTCCACCGAGGCGGCCACCGCGGCGACCTGGCTCGGCCGCCGCCCGGAGCCCTGGACCGTCGAGATGAACGTCGGCTACGCCATCACCCACACCGTCTTCCATCTCACCGACTGGGGCGAGAACCCCGGCGGGCTCCCGGCGGAGCTGGCCGAGTACCTGACGCAGTGGCTGCCCGCGTGGGTCGACGACTGGCTGGACATCGGGCACTGGGACCTGCTCGGCGAACTCCTCGTGGTCGACGCCTGCCTGCCGACCCCGACGCTGGACCCGGCGGCCTGGCGCGGGTTCGCCGAGGCCCAGACCGAGGACGGCGCCATGCCGGCGCAGCGCGGGACGCTTCCCGAGGGGCGACGCGAGGACGTCTTCGACGCCCTCTACCACCCCACGCTGGTCGCCGCGTTCGCATCGGTGCTGGCCACCTCGCGCGCCATGGGCGACCTGCGCGCCCCGGCCGGCAGCGGCGCCGCGTGACGACCCGCGCCACCGGCGGTGCGGACGTCGTGTCGCTGCTGGAGTCGGCCGTCGCGGTCGCCGACGCGCCCGATGTCGTGGTGGGCTGGTCCCGCCACGGGGAGCGCGTCATCCGCTCCGGCGGCACGGCGGCGCCGCCTCCCCTGCCGCGCGAGCACCTGCGCTACGAGGTCGGCTCGGCCACCAAGCCCTACACCACCCTGTTGCTCTCCGCGCTCGTCGCGGACGGGACCCTCACCTGGTGCACCCCCGCTGCGCCGCTGCTGAACGGCGGGTCGCCGCGGTACGGCCCGGGCGCGGCCGGGCGTCCGGCGGCCGGCGTGCTGCATCTGGCTACCCACACCGCAGGGCTCCCCCGGCTCCCCGCGGACTTCTACCCCCGGGCCCTGCCCCGCTGGACCACCAACCCGTACGCGGACTACCCGGCCGAGCGTGTGGTCGACGCCTTCCTGCGGCCGGCGCGACGCCGGCGGGAGCCGGGGAGCCGGTGGCGGTACTCCAACTTCGGCGCATCCGTCCTCGGCCACGCACTCGCAGCGCGGAAGGGAACATCCTGGGAGCGGCTGCTGCGGGAACGCGTGCTGACGCCGCTCGGTCTCGACGACACGACGACCGACCCGGCGGGCGCCGTGGGGCCGCCGCCCCGACCGGCCCTTGCCTCGGTCCGCGCCGGCTCGGTGCGACCGGGGTCGGGTCCGACGCGCCCGACGGTCGTCGTCGGCGGCGCGGGCCGGGACGCCGACGGTGCGTCACGGCAGCGCGGCGGGGGCGATGGGCTCCCGGACGCCGCGCAGCGGAGCGGGCCGCCGAGCCGCCACATCGGTGCCGGGCCGCAGGCCGGGGGCGAGGGAGGCCGTGACGCCGTCGGCCACGGCAGGGACGGCGTCACGCCGGTGCCGCCGCTGCTCATGGGCGGGTTCGCCCCGGCCGGCGCGGTGCGGGCCACCCCGCACGACCTGTTGACGTTCCTGGAAGCCCAGCTGGAACCGGAGCGCACCCCGCTGGAGGCCGAACTGCGCGCCCTGCGCGGGCCGGTGCTGCGGCGCGGGCGCGGGCACCGCCACACCCATACCGTGTCGTGGTTCCACCGCCCCGGGGAGCGGGGCGCGGTGCTCTTCCACGCCGGTGCGACGTCGGGGCAGCAGGCGCTGCTGGCGTTCCGGCCGGCCACCGGGACCGCCATGGTGGCGCTCAGCACCCGCCGGTTCCGCGCCACCGACCCGTTCCCCCGAGTGGTGCACGCACTGATCGACGACCTGCCCTGACCGGCCGGCCCTCGCTCCGGCCGTCCGCGTCTCGGTCCCGGTGTGCCGGGTCCCGCGGCGACAGGGCCCGCGCCCGTGCCGGGCCCGGCACGGGCGGGCGGGCGATGAGGCTCCCGCTGGGCGCGGATTCCGCGGACACGGACCGGCAGCGCGCACCCCTCGGTACAGGACCCCACTCGCGGTGGACCGGAAGCCGGGCGCGGCTCGCGTGCGTGGACGCCCAGACCCGCACCGCGGGAAGGGCAACCGCTCCGACGTGACGACGCCCCGGGGCAGCCGGGCCGCGAGCCGGGCGGACCGCGCGGGGCCGCCCGCGGGCGTCCGCGGCGTCGGGCCGATCGGGGGAGAGCGGCAGACGAGTCGGCTGTACGCCGGGTTCTGTACCCCGGGGCCTCGCGGCCGGCGGGGTGACGGTCATCCATCTAGGGCTGCCGTTGCCGACAGCCTCCAGCGGTCCACCCGCGGACTCGGGCGGGCAGCCCTCGAACATCCGCGCAGGGCCGCGGCCCTTGCGGGTCGCGCCCCCTCTTGACCTTGCTCCAGGTGAGGTTTACCGAGCCGCCCAGGTCACCCTGGGCGCTGGTGGTCTCTTACACCACCGTTTCACCCTTACCGGACGCCTCTCGGCCCCGGCGGTCTGTTTTCTGTGGCACTGTCTCGCGGGTCACCCCGGGTGGCCGTTAGCCACCACCTTGCCCTGTGGAGCCCGGACGTTCCTCGGCGGGGACATGCCCCGACGCGACCGTCCGCACGACTCGTCTGCCGCCCGGCCATCGTACCGGCAGACGGGAGCCCTTCGCGCGGCCCCGCTACGCTGGCAGTCGCGAACCGGCACGGCGGCCCCCCGCCCGACGCGCCGCGGGCACGCCCGGGCGGCACCCACCGGCACGACGCACCGTTCGGCCGGCGAGCACGCCGCCACGACCACCTGGAGGGAACCGACCGTGCTGGTACTGCTGCCGCCGTCCGAGGGCAAGGCCGACGGCAGGGACGGGCCCCCGCTGGACCTCTCCCGGCTCTCCCTCGCACCGCTGAACCCCGCGCGGGAGCAGGTGCTGACCGAGCTCATCGAGGTGTGCGCGGCCGACACCGACAAGGCCCGCGACATCCTCGGGCTGAGTGAGCGGCAGAGCGGCGAGGTCGCGAGGAACACCGCGCTGCGCACCGCTCCCACCCTGCCTGCCGGCCGGCTGTACACCGGGGTCCTCTACGACGCCCTGGGGCTCGCCACGCTGGACGCGGCCGCCGGGGAGCGCGCGGCGCGGAGCCTGCTGGTCTTCTCCGGACTGTGGGGAGCGTTGCGCGTCGGTGACCCGGTGCCCCCCTACCGCTGCTCCGGCGGCGTCAGGTTGCCGGCGCTCGGCGTCGTCGCGCGGCACTGGCGCGAACCGCTGGCCGCGGCGCTGCCCGAGGCGGCCGAGGGGCGACTCGTCCTGGACCTGCGGTCGACCGCCTACGCAGGGATGTGGAAGCCGGACCGCGAGACCGCACGACGCACCACCACGGTGCGGGTGCTGCAGTCCCGCGTCGTCGACGGGGTGGAGAAGCGCAGCGTCGTCAGCCACTTCAACAAGGCGACCAAGGGCCGCGTGGTCCGGGCGCTGCTGGAGGCGGGCGCCGAGCCGAGGACGCCGGCCGAGCTCGCCGAGGTGCTGCGCGATCTGGGCCACCAGGTCGAATCGGACGCTCCCGGACGCCTGGACATCGTGGTCACCGAGGTCTGAGCGGTACCCCCGCTCCCCCGGGCAGCGACCGGCCGCGCCCCGGCCCGCCCCGCCGCACCGGCCGGTCGGAATGCGAGGGCCGGACGGCCCGTGCGACCACCGGCCGGATCGCCCGGGCGGCCGGCGCGGTCACGAGGCCGCCACGTACTCGTACCGCATCCGGCAGAGCGTCACCCCGTCCGTCACGACGGAGACGGTCCGCAGCAGTCGCCCCGCCTCCAGCAGCAGGCGGTCGGTGATCACGGTGTCCCCGTCGTCGAGCCGGGCCGGGGCCTCGAGCGAGCCGCCACCGCTCCGGGCCCGCCCCGCCGGCTTGTCCAGCAGCAGGAAGACACCACCCTCGGTCACGGCGACCCGGCCGTCGAAGGGGTGCGCGCGGCTCTCCAGCACTCCCTGGTCGCCGAACCAGAGCACCGGCGCGGCACCCGCCTCGGTGAACCTTCCGGCGGGGTCGATCTCCAGCACGAGACCGGTGACGGGCTCGGGCGGCGGCCTGCGTCCGAAGGACTCCCCGGCCAGCCACCGGCGCGTCAGCTCCTCGAACGGGACGCGGACGCCCGCGACCACCGCCTGCGGCTCGCCGCCCGCCGGGACGACGTCGTCAGCCGTGTCCGCGAGCTCCACGACCGGCTCCTCGTCGGCCGCCCCCACCAGCCGCCAACGCCCCTCGTACTCCGACAGCGCCGTCCTCGCCACCGTTCCCTCCGATCCACCGACGAACTGCTCGCCCGCCACCGCGGGCACTCCCCTGAGCCTAGCCCCGCCCTCTGACAGAGAGTGACGAACAAGGCGGGTTCCGCGTTCCCGCCGGCTGTGGAAGACCGTCGCGGCGCAGCCGGCAGGCGCCCGGAACGCGCGAGGCCCCACGCCCCTCACGGGGCGCGGGGCCTCGGCAGCTCCGGCGAGGGGCCGGTCAGCGCAGGTGCGCGGTGTCGTTCAGCAGCCGCAGGCTCGCGGAGCCGTCCGCGTAGTGGGCGACCACCGACAACGAGGCGGCGGAAAGCTCCATCCGGAACATCGCCTCCGGCGGCGCACCGAGGGCCAGCCGCACCAGCGACTTGATGGGGGTGACGTGGCTGACGAGCAGGACCGTACGCCCCGCGAAGCGGGCCGTCACCCGGTCCCGGGCGACGGCGACCCGCTTGGCCACGGCGGCGAAGCTCTCGCCGCCGCCGGTCGGGCAGGCCTCCGGCGACCGCAGCCACGCGTCGAGATCCTCCGGGTGGCGCTCCCGCACCTCCTCGAAGGTCAGGCCCTCCCATGCGCCGAAGTCGGCCTCCCGGAAGTCCTCCTCCACGCGGGGCTCGACGCCCAGCGCCGCCGCCACCGTCTCGGCGGTCTCCCGGCACCGCGCCGCCGGCGAGGTGACCACCGCGCGCACGGTGCCCCGGTCCGCGAGGTACGCCGCGGCGGCAGCGGCCTGGCGCCGGCCGACGGCCGACAGGCCGGGGTCGGCGCCGCTGCCGGAGAAGCGCTTCTGCGGCGTCAGTTCGGTCTCACCGTGCCGCAGCAGCACGAAGGTCGTGGCCGCCCCCGGGTCCCCGCCCCAGCCGACGGCCGGTGGCGGGGCCGCCGCCACGGCCTCCTCGTCACGGTCCGTCGGCGCACCGGCCGCCGGCGCGGCGACGGCCTCGGCCGGACGCCAGCGCTCACCCCGGCCGCCGGCGTCCATCGCCTCGTTGGCGAGCCGGTCGGCGTGGCCGTTGCGGGAGCGGGGAATCCACTCGTAGCTCACCGCGCCGGCGGGGAAGACCGCTCGTGCCTCGGTGGCGAGCGGGCGCATGTCGGGGTGCTTGATCTTCCAGCGCCCCGACATCTGTTCGACGACCAGTTTGGAGTCCATGCGGACCCGCACCGACGCCGACGGGTCGACCGTACGCGCGGCGAGCAGCCCGGCGATGAGACCGCGGTACTCGGCGACGTTGTTGGTGGCCCGGCCGATGAACTCCGCCGCCTCCGCGAGCACGTCGCCGCTGTCGGCGTCCATGACCACGGCCCCGTAGCCGGCCGGCCCGGGGTTGCCGCGGGAACCGCCGTCCGCCTCGACGACCAGCCGTCGCCCGCCGCCGCTCACAGCCCGGACTCGGGCGTGCGGACCAGGATGCGGCGGCAGTTCTCGCAGCGCACCACGGTGTCCGCGGGCGCCGCGCGCACCTCGTTCAGCTCGGTGATGTTCAGCTCCAGGCGGCAGCCCTCGCACTGCTTCTGGTACAGCTTGGCGGCGCCGATGCCACCGTGCTGCGCGCGCAGCTTGTCGTACAGCGAGAGCAGTGTGTCGGGCACGCTGCGCGCGACGGTCTCCCGGTCGCGTCGCACCCGCTCGGCCTCGGCGTCGATCTCCGCGGTGGCCTCGTCCCGGCGGGCGGTGAGCTCCGTGCCGGTCTTCTCCAGCCCCTCCACCGCGGACGCCAGCTCGCGGGCCCGCTCGGCCGCGGTCTCCTGCCGCTCCATGATCTCCAGCACCACCGTCTCCAGGCTGTCCTGGCGACGCGCGAGCGAGGCGATCTCGCTCTGGAGGGACTCCAGGTCCTTGGGGCTGGTGACCATGCCGGAGTCCAGCCGCTGCTGGTCGCGCTCGGACCGGCGGCGGACCTGGTCGACGTCCTGCTCGGCCTTGGCCTGCTCGCGCTCGGTGTCGCCGACCTCGGTCTCGGCTGCCACGAGGAGGTCGCGCTGCTGGTCGAGCTGGCTGTTGAGCTTCTTCAGCTCCGCGTGCTCGGGCAGGTTGGCCCGACGGTGGTCGAGCTGGTTGAGCCGGATGTCCAGCTTCTGGAGGTCGAGCAGACGGATCTGGTCGGCGGGCGCGGCGTTCAGTTGGGGGCTCCTGGAGTCGTCGTCGGAACGTCGTGGTCGGCGGGTGCCGACGGCGCGTGGATGGTCCACGGGTCGGTGACCCGGCGGGAGACATGGGTGCGCAGCGCCCAGCCGTGGCGGTCGGAGACCGCGTCGAGCTGGGCGGCGGCCTGTTCGCACCACGGCCACTCGGTGGCCCAGTGCGCGGCGTCCACCAGGGCGGGCCCGCGGGCGGCGAACGCCGCCGCCTCGGCGGCCTCGGAGGCGGGGTGGTGGCGCAGGTCGGCGGTGACGTAGGCGTCCACCCCGGCCGCCCGCACCTGCGGGAAGAGGCCGTCGCCGGAACCGCCGCAGACCGCCACGGTCCGCACGGGCCGGTCGGGGTCGCCGGCGGCCCGCACCCCTTGGGCGGTCGCGGGGAGCCCGGCCGCGACGAGGGCCGCGAACTCGGAGAGCGGGAGGGCGTGTTCCAGCTCCCCCACCCGCCCCAGCCCCCGACGCCCCGAGGGGTCGGCGGCATCCGGCACCAGGGGTCCGACGACGCGCAGGCCGAGCGCGCCGGCCAGTGCGTCCGAGACGCCCGGGTCGGCCCGGTCGGCGTTGGTGTGGGCGACGTGCAGCGCGGTCCCGCTCCGGATGAGGTCGTGCACCACCCGTCCCTTGAACGAGTCGGCGGCGACGCTGCTGGTGCCGCGGAGGTAGAGCGGGTGGTGGGTGACGAGCAGTTGGGCGCCGACCTGCCGGGCCTCCTCGGCCACCTCGGCGACGGGGTCGACCGCGAACAGCACGGTGTCGACCGGGGTGTCCGGGTCTCCGCAGACGAGTCCGACGGCGTCCCAGTCCTCCGCTGTCCCGCGCGGCCAGAGGGCGTCGAGGGCACTGATCACTTCGGCGAGTACGGGCACCCGTCCAGGCTACCTGCCCGGCGCCGCGCGGTGTCCGGCCCGGGCGGTGACGGACGGCGGTCGCGGTGGCCGCCGCCGCCCGTCACCCGGAACCGGCACTCTTCACCCGAAGGCGTGAAGCTGTCGGGAACGCATTGTGAGCCGGGGCCGCGCGGCCTAACGTCGTCGACCAGCGCGTTCCCGTCCGGCCGGTGGACGGCTCCGGCCGGACGGGAGCCCGCGCTCCGGGGTACGCCCGCCCCGTCGACACGGTCCGTCCACCGTGGCTCCCCGTCCCCGACCCGAAACCGGTACACATCCGCCGTCGCAGCACCTGCGACCGTCGGACCTCCCCTTCCGGGACACGACGCGGCCGCCGTCCCGCCGGCCGCCCCTACCCGTGGTCGCTCCGCCGGAACGCGCCGCGGACCGACCACGGCAGGCACCACGCACGGCGCGACGGTGCTCCGCGCAGCCGCTCCGTGGGGCCGCTGCCCGTCGGCCACGACCAGCTCGGCTGCCGGGCCGTGGCGTCCGCCGCCACCCGATCCACGGGTAGGCGCCACCGGCCGTCCTGCCACCCGGCTCCGCCCCGCCGCGCCCTGCTCCGCCCCGGTCCCGGCGGGGCGCGAAGAGACCACGGCGACCACCACCCACCAGGCAGGAAGGAGGACGGCGCTCCGGCGGGCCACCACCCCGCAGGCCCGGAACAGCGGGCGGCGCCGCGCACCGATGACGGCCACCGCCCCCGAGGACACCCACCTCGCCCCGCTCCACGAGCCGATGTCCGCCACCCCCCACGGGCCCTCCCTCACCCTCTCGGCCTGCGGCGGCTACGCGGCGCGGCTGGCGACGGTCGAAGCCGGCTGGTACGCCGAGCGGTGGACCCTGGACGGCCCCGAGCCCTACGCGGTGCCCCTCCCCGGCAGTCAGCCCGAGGACCCGGGCACGGAGGTGCTGCCGCTCTCCGACGGACGGGTGCTCATCGCCCGCCGCTCCGCCGGCAGCTACCTGCTCTCGCTGCTCTACCCGACGGGCCCCGACACCGGGGAGCTCTCCCTCGGTTCGGTGGGGTGTCCCTGGATGACCCTGCTGCCACCGGCACCCGACGGTGTGCGGGCGTACGGACTGGTGGTGGAGGGCGAGACCACCACGGTCTGGCTGGTCTGCGGCGGCGGCCGGGGCCCACAGCCGGTTCTCCGCGTCCCGGGCCGCTGCCAGGGCGGCGCCTGGCTGGACCGCAGCGGGCGGCTGCTGGCGCTCAACCGCACCGACTCCGGGGGCCGCACGAGGGCGGTCACCGTGGACGTGGCCACCGGCGGTGAGGCGGCGGTCCTCCTGCAGATCGGCGAGCGGAGCAACGACCGACTGCTGCTCGCCGACCCGGACAGCGGGTTGCTGCTGGTGGCCTCCGACGCCCCCGGGAAGGAGCGGATCGGGTGGGGGGTCCTCGGCAGCCACCGCCCGGTGCGGTTCCCGGAGGCGCTGTGCCCGGACGGGATCGCCGTCCACCCGCTGGCCGTGCAGCCGGCGCAGGTGCTCACCCCCGAGTCCTGCGGGGTGGCGCTGCGCCTGATGGGGCCCGAGGGCGACTGGCCGGCGGTCTGGCGTCCCGAGCAGCGGGACCTCCAGCACTTCCCCGCGCCCCCGGGGTGGCTCCCCGACGGCTCCCGTTGGACCGCCGGCGGCGATCTGCTGCTGCCGTTCGTCGAGCGCGGGGCGCCGTGCGGGGTGCTGCGCCTCCCGGTCGACGTCCCGCCGCCGGCCCCCGGGCCGGACCGGTACCGGGGGCGTCGGTCAGCGCCGACCGGGCAGCGGTCGGGCGTGACCGGCGT
>NZ_JAAVJC010000145.1 GCF_012033785.1 Streptomyces bohaiensis | reverse complement strand
GACGACGACACCGACCGGCTCTTCGACCTTCCCGACGGTGACCCGGTGAAGCCGATAGCACTCGCCTACCTCGGGCCGGGCGGGTCGGCCGCGTCGTCGGGCGCCTCGTCGGGCGCCGACGCGCCCGACGCAGGTGCGCCGGTGTCAGGCCGCCCGGGCGTGGGCCCGCACCCAGGCGACGACGTCCCCGGTCGGCGCGCCGGGGGTGAAGATCTCCGCCACGCCCTGCTGCTTCAGCGGGGCGATGTCGTCCTCGGGGATGATCCCGCCGCCGAAGACGGTGATGTCGGCCGCGTCCCGCTCCTTGAGGAGCGCGATGACCTTGGCGAACAGGGTGTTGTGCGCCCCGGAGAGGATGGAGAGGCCGATGGCGTCCGCGTCCTCCTGGATCGCGGTGTCCACGATCTGCTCCGGCGTCTGGTGCAGCCCGGTGTAGATGACCTCCATGCCCGCGTCCCGCAGCGCCCTGGCGATCACCTTGGCCCCGCGGTCGTGGCCGTCGAGCCCCGGCTTGGCGACGACCACACGAATCGGCCCCGACACATCCATCACTACCTCCCATGCCTCGGCCCCAGTGCCGAGTGAACGCGCGTTAGCAACAGCATGTCGCACGCCACGGCCTGAGCGATACGCACAGAGGGAGAAATCACACGGTCGACCTTCGCGGTGACGTCCGGTAGCCGAGCCCCGGGGAGCACCCCGGGCGGGCACCGCTCGACACGCCCGACCCCCGGGCCGCACACACGGTCGGACATCACGGGACCCGCGGAATCCGGCCGGGCGGCGGCCCCCCGGGTCGGCGACGCCGGCCGGGCGATGGGTCGGTCACGAAAGCCGCACAGTCCGCGCGGCGCGCGGCGACGCCAACGGCCCCCACCTGCACGCCGGAGCCCCGCAGTTCCGGGGATTCCGCCACCGCCATCGCAACTCGAACGATCGAACGGGATTCGAATATGCGGTGCAGTAGTCATGCGCGGGCCCGGCAAAGTCGACCGAATGCCCGTTTCCTTCCGCGACCGGGCAGCGGGAAGATTGTCGCCCGCGCACAGCGGCGGGTACAGTCGCCGCACTACAGCCGCCGGGGCCACGCCCCGCCTCTGTCGTCGAGCCGGAAGGCATGGTCGGTGAACGATCGTCACCTGTCGGGGCACCCGTACCCAGCCGGCACAGCTGACGGCGGCGGCGACCCCGCATCGGGGTACTCCGCCGACTACTCCGCTTATACCCAGCCGTCCTACGGTCACGCCTACGCGGATCAGCCGGGCTCCCCCACCGGATATGAGGGTGCGGACCCCTTCGGCCGGCAGCAGGGCCAGGGGGGATCGGACCTCTCGGGCGCCCCCTACGGCGGCGACCCGCTCGGGGTCGACCCCCTCCTCGGCGGAGGGCCGGTCGACGGCAACGGCTTCGCCGACCCGTTCGGTCACGGCACCCCCGGGGGCAACGCGCCGCAGCAGCACAGTGGTTACGGACACGACCCCTACGGCCAGGCCGCCGCGTACGGCAACGGCCACTACGGCACCGCCACCTGGGACAGCACCCCCGCCCACGGCACACCCGCGGTCGACCCCGCCTACGGCGGTCACGCCGCCGGCGCCCCCTACGAGGCGGTCGGTTACGGCGAGCAGCAGTGGGACCAGGGCGTCGCCACGGCCACCGCCACCCTGCAGCCGCCGGCCGAGCAGGCCACCATCACCGCGACCGACGCCACGGGTTGGGACACGGCCGACTGGGACTCCTGGAACGCCAGGACCGACGGCATCCCCGCGCAGGCCGACGGCGGTCGGTACGAGGACCCCGCCGGCGGCGCCTCCCACGAGGGCTGGACGGCCGGGCACGGCGGCTACGCCGCGGCGGACCACGCCGAGGACGGCGGCTGGGGCCACGAGGCCCCCCCGCGCGACCAGTTCGACCCGGCCCGCGACGGCTACGACGACACCGCGTACGGCGACACCGCGTACGGCACTGAGGCGGACCACGGCCACGAGGCGGCCCACGGGTACGACGACGGCACGCCCGCGGGCGGCGACGGATCGGGCGACGCCGCCCCCGCGCCCCTGGACGACCCCTACACCGCGGTGCTGGCGGCGACCGCCGCGGCCCGGCAGGGCGGCGGCGACGTCGAGGGCCCGCACCCCGGCAACCGCAGGGCGCGCCGGCGCCCCAAGCCGAAGCGTTCGGCGCTGCTGACCGTGGCGGCACCGTCCCTGTGCGTCCTGGGCGTCTCGGCCGTGGCAGCGTCGGCGATCACCACGCCCGACGGTCCCGCCCACTCGGAGGACGACCTGCCGCTGGCCGCGGCCGGGGGCGACGAGGTGGACGAGGCGGCGATCGCCGCTGCCGAGGCGGCGGCCGCGGAACGCACGGCGGCGGCCAACGAGCGGCTCGACACCCAGCTGGAAGGTCTGACGGCCGCGGCCGACGACTACGCCGACCGCGCCAGCCGGACCCAGGGACGCATGGACCTGGAGAAGAAGAAGGCGGAGGAGCAGGCCGAGGCGGAGGCCGAGGCGGCCCGTCAGGAAGAGCTGCGCCCCAAGTTCTTCGTGCCGGTGGACCAGCGCGGCATGAGCGCGGTCTACGGCCAGTCCGGCATCAACTGGATGTCGATGCACACCGGGATCGACTTCCCCGTCAGCTACGGCACCCCGATCCGTGCCGCCACCGACGGCACGGTCCGCACGCTGGTCAACCCCTCCTACGGCAACCTGGCCATCGTCACCGCCCCCGACGGCACCGAGACCTGGTACGCGCACCTCAGCAGCCACGTGCACTACTCGGGCAGCGTGCAGGCCGGCACGGTGATCGCCTACTCCGGCAACTCCGGCAAGTCGACCGGCCCGCACCTGCACTTCGAGGTCCGCCCGGCCGGCGGCGCGGCGGTCGACCCGGCCGCCTGGCTGCGCAGCAAGGGACTCTCCCCCAACTGACCGCGGCACGACGACGAGGGGCGGACCGCCGAAGCGGTCCGCCCCTCGTCGTCGGTGCCTCTCAGAACGCGCCCGGACGGCGGCGCAGCGCGTGGCACAGCCCGCCGACCGACAGGGCAGCGGCCGGGGCGAAGAGCAGCGTCAGGACGTCGGACCAACCGCCGGTGCGGGCCCACGTGCCCCAGAGGTCGCCGAACCGCTGGAAGAACAGCTCGGCCGCGGTGACGCCGGTGACGTCGCCGACCAGCAGGGTGATGACCAGGGCAAGGCCGTAGAGGTCGCCGAGCACCACCGCGAACAGGGCGAGAGCGGCCCCGGCGCCGTGGTGCCACGCGGACCAGCCGAGCAGTGCGGGGCCCAGTGCCACCAGCGCCCCGAGGACGAGCGAGACGACGGAGAGCACCGCGAACTCGCTGGTCGCCGGGTCGAAGAGCAACCGGACGAGCAGCGCGTAGCAGACGCCGCCCACCAGCGCGGCCAGCAGGGAGAGCCCCGCTGCGCCCAGCAGCCGCCCCGTGGTCCGGGGCCCCACCGGGCGCGGGTACCCGGCGGCGGGGTGGATGGGGGCGGCCGGGTGGACGGCACCCGGGGGGACGGGGGCGGGTCCGCCGACCTGCCCGGCCGACGGCCCGGCGCGGCCGGGGACTCCGGCGCCGGGCGGTGCCTGCGGTGCTCCCGCCCGGGTGGGGCCCGAGGGGCGCTGCGTCGGGGGCCAGGGCTGGCTCATCGCTCTCCTGGGGGACGGACTGGCACGAGCACCGTCACACTATCCCCGGCTGCGCGCAGTCGAGTTGCCGTACCTCCCCGGAGCCGCCGCCCCCGGACGCCGGTGGCGGGTCGCCGCCGCCGGTGGGAACTACCGCGACACAGCGGCGCGGCGACCGCTGGTGCTCCGGTCGCCGCGCCGTGGTCCGTCCGCAGCCGGGGTGCCCGCCCCGGCGAAGGTGCGGCCGGTCAGCTCTGCTTGTCGCGCTTGAGCACGCCCTGGGCGACGATGACCGCGCCCAGCGGGGCGAAGGCCATGAACACCCAGTCCATGGGCTCGGCGCCGTCGTTCCACATCTCCATCAGCTCGCCCATGTCCCCGAAGAACAGGCTCATCGCGCCGTCGCCCGAGCCGAGCATCAGCGTCTGGAACTCGTTGGCGACCATCGCGAGGCCGAAGATCGTGCCGAAGTAGATGGCGACACCGGCCAGCACCACGCCCACGCCGTAGGCGATCCAGTTGCGCTTGGCCAGGAAGGCGGGTCCCGCGCCGACGATGACGCCCACCAGCAGCGAGACGTACCCGATCTGGCGGGTCTCCCCCGCCTCCAGGTCGGTCATGGCGTTGAAGAGGGCCCCGTAGGCGAAGACGCAGATCACGGCGGCGACGAGCGCGGCGCCGAGCGCGAACCACAGGTTCTGCGGCGGACCGGAGGACTTCTCCTCCTGCCCGCCCGGCAGCGGGCCGGGGGTGCCGCCGGGCGCGGGGTAGCCGTAGCCGCCCTGCTGGGCGCCGGCGGGGCCGGGCTGACCGTAACCGGCGGGGCCGGGCCGGCCGTAGCCGCCGGGCGCGGGCTGACCGTGGCCGCCCGGTGCCTGCTGCGCCGCGTCCGCGGGGGCGCCGTAGGCCGGCTGCTGCGGGGCGGGCGGCGCGGCGAATCCGGGGGGCGGGGTGTGCGGGGCGCCGAATCCCTGCGGCTGCGCCGGTGCGGGCTGTCCCTGCTGCGGGCCGGGCCCGTTGTCGCCGGTCGGCTGCTGCTGCCAGGGCTGGCTCATCGTGGTCTCCCCCTGCGTGCGGTACCCCGCGCGCTGTGATGCGGTGAATGCGCAGGTGGTCCGGCTGCGCTCGGCAAGCTAACCGCGTGACGAACCGGAACGACAAGCGGTTTGTCGGCACTGTGACACGACGGCGACATCCGTCACGGCGTCAGATCGCACCGGGCGCTCGCGGACGTCCTCCCAGGTCGGGGGCGTGGCGGCGGCCGATGCGCGGCGCCCCCACGTCCTCGCCCCGGGCGGCGCGCACCGTGCACCGTCAGAGCTTCTCGACCGGCGCGTACCGCAGCAGCAGCCGCTTGGGGCTCTCGCCGCCGAAGTCGACGGTGGCCTGCGCCCGGTCACCGCTGCCCTCGACCGCGACGACGGTGCCCAGCCCGAAGGTGTCGTGCGTGACGCGGTCGCCCGGCGCCAGGGCGACGACCTCGCGGTCCGTGACCCGGCCGGTGGCGAACCCGGAGGCGCCCCGGGTGAGCCGGTTGCGCGAGGAGCCGCCGCCCGCGGCACGGCCGGGGGCGGGCGCGCTCGCGGTACCGCCGGTGCGGCGCCAGTCGAGATGGACCCCGGGAATCTCCTCCAGGAACCGGGACGGCGGGTTGTACTGCGGCTGCCCCCAGGCGCTGCGGACCGTGGCGCGCGTGACGTACAGCCGCTCGCGGGCCCGGGTGATGCCGACGTAGGCGAGCCGCCGCTCCTCCTCCAGCTCCTTCGTCTTGCCCAGCGACCGCATGTGCGGGAAGACGCCGTCCTCCATGCCGGTGAGGAAGACGGTGGGGAACTCCAGGCCCTTCGCGGTGTGGAGGGTCATGAGCGTGATGACGCCGTCGGTCCCCTCCTCGTCGTCGGGGATCTGGTCGGAGTCGGCGACCAGCGAGACCCGCTCCAGGAAGTCCGCGAGGGTGCCCGGCTCGTCGTCCGGCTGTGCCTCCTCGAACTCCAGCGCCACGGCGGCGAGTTCCTGGAGGTTCTCCACGCGGGTCTCGTCCTGCGGGTCGGTCGAGGCCTGGAGCTCCGCCAGGTACCCCGTGCGTTCCAGGACGGCCTCCAGCACGGTGGCGGGACCGGCGCCCGACTCGGCGATCGTCGCCAGCTCCTCCAGCAGCGCGTTGAACCGCTTGACGGCGTTGGCGGAGCGGGCGGCCATCCCGTAGGCCTCGTCCACGCGGCGCAGCGCCTGGGCGAACGACACCTTCTCCCGCAGCGCCAGCGCCTCGATCATCGCCTCGGCCCGGTCGCCGATGCCGCGCTTGGGGACGTTGAGCACCCGGCGCAGCGAGACGGTGTCCTCGCGGTTGGCAAGCACCCGCAGGTAGGCCAGGACATCGCGGACCTCACGGCGCTCGTAGAAGCGGACGCCGCCGACGACCTTGTAGGGCAGCCCGACCCGGATGAAGATCTCCTCGAAGACCCGGGACTGGGCGTTGGTGCGGTAGAAGACCGCGACGTCGCCCGGGCGGCTGGTGCCGGCGTCGGTGAGCCGGTCGATCTCCTCGGCGACGAACTGAGCCTCGTCGTGCTCGGTGTCCGCCACGTAGCCGACGATCCTGGCGCCCTCGCCGGACTCGGTCCACAGGTTCTTGGCGCGCCGGTTCTCGTTGCGCTCGATGACGGCGTTGGCGGCGGTGAGGATGGTCTGGGTGGAGCGGTAGTTCTGCTCCAGCAGCAGCGTCGTCGCCTGCGGGTAGTCCTCCTCGAACTGGAGGATGTTGCGGATGGTGGCGCCGCGGAAGGCGTAGATCGACTGGTCGGCGTCGCCGACCACGCACAGTTCGGCGGGCCCGACCGCGCCGGGCTCCTCGCTCGCGGTGCCGACCAGCTCGCGGACCAGCGTGTACTGGGCGTGGTTGGTGTCCTGGTACTCGTCCACCATGACGTGGCGGAACCGCCGCCGGTAGTGCTCCGCGACGTCGGGAAACGCCTGGAGCAGGTGGACGGTGGTCATGATGATGTCGTCGAAGTCCAGGGCGTTGGCCTGCTGGAGCCGGGACTGGTACAGCGCGTACGCCTCGGCCAGCGTCTTCTCGAAGCCGTCCTGCGCGCCCGCGGCGAAGTCCTCGGGGTCGATCAGCTCGTTCTTCAGGTTGGAGACCTTGGCGCTGAACGACTTCGGGGGGAACTTCTTCGGGTCGAGGTCGAGGTCGCGGCAGACCAGCGCCATCAGCCGCTTGGAGTCGGCCGCGTCGTAGATGGAGAAGCTCGACGTCATCCCGAGCTTCTTCGACTCGCGGCGCAGGATGCGGACGCAGGCGCTGTGGAAGGTCATCACCCACATCGCGTTGGCGCGCGGGCCGACCAGTTCCGCGACCCGCTCCTTCATCTCCCCGGCGGCCTTGTTGGTGAAGGTGATCGCGAGGATCTGGCCGGGGTGGGCGCCGCGCGCGGCGAGGAGGTACCCGATGCGGTGGGTGAGGACCCGGGTCTTCCCCGAGCCGGCTCCCGCGACGATCAGCAGCGGTGCGCCGCTGTGGGTGACCGCGGCGCGCTGCTGGTCGTTGAGGCCGGTGAGCAGCTGCTCGGGGTCGATCGCCGGCCGGGCGGCGCCGTCGCGGTAGTACCCGGGCGCCTCGGGCTCGGTGGTGAAGGCCCCGGCGAAGAGGTCGTCGGGGACGTCCTCGGGCGGCGGGTACGACCCTTCCTCCGGCGGGGGAGGCTCCTCGTCGTGCCGGGGCGCGCCCCAGGCGGCGCGGTCGCCGGAAGCGTCGTCGACGGCCTCGGCGAAGGTCCCCTGGTGTGCGGTGCCGCCGGGGCGGCCGGCCGCGCCGGCGGCCGCCGCGAGGAAGTCGGCGCTGTCGTCGAAAAGGCTGCTGCTCATCGCTCCCGAGTCTAAGGTGACGGCCGAGGGTGCCCCACAGCTCCTAGAATCCCGGTATGACTAACCTGCCGCAGCCTTCTGACCACGATCCGCGCGCTGCCCTGAGGGCCTCGGACTCGGACCGGGAGGCGGTCGCGGAGCGGCTGCGGGAGGCGGCGGGGGACGGCCGGCTGGATCTGGAGGAGCTGCAGGAGCGGTTGGACCGGACGTTCACCGCGAAGACCTACGGCGACCTGGCGCCGATCACGGCGGACCTGCCCGGGGGCCGGATGCACGCGCCCCCGCCGCAGCAGCCGGCGCCGGCCGCGCCGCCTGCGCCGCCGCTGGTGCTGAAGGGCGGCGTGGCGGGCGACTCCCGCAGGGGGCACTGGGTGGTGCCGCAGCGCATCCACCTCTACGGCGGCATGGGCGGCGTCAAGGTCGACTTCACGCAGGCGGAACTGACCCAGTCCCTCGTGGACCTGGACGCGCACGGCGACATCGGCGGGGTGACGGTGGTGGTGCCGACCACCTGGCGGGTGGAGTTGCTGCACACCGAGTCGGGCATGGGCGGCGTCTCCAACAAGACCAGTAAACTGCCGCCGCCCGAGGGGCCGGGGCCGGTGCTGCGGGCGACCTGCTCGGGCGGGATCGGCGGGGTCACGATCCGCCACCCCAACCGCTGGGAGCTGCGGAAACTCCGGAAGTAGGCGCGCGCGGGAGCGTACGCGCCGCGGCGTGCCCGCCGGTCCGGGCTGCGATCGGCCGGGCTTGCTGCCGCCGCGCCGCCGAAGCGTCCCCGCCCCTGTCGCGGCACGGCGGAACGGGCCGTCGAACGGTCCCGGCGGAGAGGGGAACGTGCTGAAGGTCACGACCGGGTTTCGACGTTCGGTCCGTCCGCTCTTCCCAACGCGCTGTGCCACTGGCTAGCGTGCGGGCAGGGCGACCCGCACGACGGCTGCCGAACGCGGCGGCACGGGTCTCCCCCGCCGAGTCCGGAGTCCTTCACCGGAGCCGGGGAACCACTTGGGAGCGCGCCCACCGCGCTCCCCGGGCCGAGTCGGGGTCGCGCTCCACCGGGCGCACCCCGTAGGGCAGCCTTCCGTGGCCCGAGGCCGTCAGCTCACCTGGTAGGCGGTTGCCGGAAGGAAGGACACCGCTGTGGGTTCCCATCGAAAGCTGCGTACCGGGCTGTTCGACTCGCCTGCCGCACGCCGCGGCGTCGTCGGGCTCGGGGCCGTCGCGCTCTCCGCCACGCTCCTCTCCCAGCAGGCCCTCGCCGACGAGGAGTCGCTCTCCGAGGCGCGGGAACGCGCCGAGACCAGCTCCGGACGGGTCGCCGAGGTCCGGGAGCGCGTGGACGCGCTCTACCAGGAGGCGGGCGCCGCGACGCAGCGCTACAACGCCGCCGAGGAGGCGACCGACGAGCAGCAGAAGGCCGTGGACGCGCTGCTGGACGAGGCGGCGGTGGCTGCCGGCGAGGTGAACGAGGCCCGCCGCACCGTCGGCCAGTTCGCCACCGCCCGCTACCGGCACGGCAACGCCTCCGACACCGCGACCCTGCTGCTGGTGAACGATCCGCAGCGGTACTTCGACACCCGGTACGCGCTGGGCCGTCTCACCGGTCAACAGCAGCACGCCCTCGACAACTTCGCCGCACGGCAGGGCACGGCGGACGTCAAGCGCGGCGAGGCCCAGGAGGCGCTGGCCGAACTGGAGGAGCGGCAGACCGAGCTGGACACCGAGAAGCAGGACGTGCAGGAGAAGCTGCGCGCGGCACGGGAACTGCTGGACTCCCTCTCCGAGGAGGAGGCGGAGCAGCTGGCCGAGCTGGAGCGGCTGGAGCAGGAGGAGGCGGACCGCCGGGCGCGGGAACTGCGCGAGCGCCGTGAGGCCGAGGCCCGGGAGGCCGCCGAGCGGGAGGCGGCGGAGCCGGCGCCGCAGGAGGGCGGCTCCGCCGACTCCGGCAGCGGCTCCGGCTCCGGCTCCGGCTCCGGATCAGGCTCGGGCGGCGGTTCCGGCAGCGGCTCGGGCGGCGGCAGCGGTTCGGGCTCCGGCTCCGGCGGGGGGTCGGGCAGCGGCGGGGGGTCGGCACCGAGCCCGCCGTCCACGACGCCGCCGGCGCCGGGCTCCGACTACAGCGCCAAGGCCGCGACGGTCCTCGCCTTCGCCGAGCGGGAGCTGGGCAAGCCCTACGTCTGGGGCGGCACCGGCCCCTCCGGGTGGGACTGCTCCGGCCTCACCCAGGCCGCGTGGCGGGCCGCCGGCGTGGAACTGCCGCGCGTCACCTACGACCAGGTGAACGTCGGCACGCGGGTGTCCCAGAGCGAGCTGCTCCCGGGCGACCTGATCTTCTTCTACCCCGGCGTGACGCACGTCGGCATCTACGTCGGCGACGGCCAGATGATCCACGCCCCGCGGCCGGGCGACGTGGTGAAGGTCGAGGCGATCCGCGTCATGCCGTTCCACAGCGCGGTGCGCCCCGCCTGAGCGGTGTGAGGTCCCGCGGTGGCGCGTGCCGCCGCGGGACCGGCTGCCGTCTCACCAGAGGGTGGCGATGAAGATGTTGGCGGTGGTCAGCAGGCCGATGGTGCCGAAGATCGGGGTGGCGACCTTCTCCTCGTCCCGGTTGAGGTAGGCGAGGGCGGTCACCACCACGAGCAGGACCAGCTTGATCCCGATCTTGATGTGGTTGACGTCGGCGCCGTCCGCCTCGTTGAGGCCCACCAGCGCGATGCCGGTGACCAGCATGGTCAGGGCTCCGTGCAGCATGCCGGGCGTGACGCGGGCCTCGCCGGACTTCAGGAGCTTCGTCTGGGCGAGGAAGCCGCCGAGCAGGGCGGCGATGCCGATGATGTGGAGCGCGAGGAACAGATTCGTCAGGAACTGCATGGTGGGGAGCGTACTGGCCGCCGTTCGGGTGGGTGACGCCCGTATGCTGATACGGATCCCTGGCCGCGGGCCGGGGCGCCCCGCACCCGTCACCCGCCGCCCGGCGCCCGCGTCGGTCGGCTGCCTGGAGCCCGGATGTTCAGCCGCAAGAAGCAGTCCGCCCTCGTCATGATCGTGGTCGCGTTGGTGGTCGGGGCCATGGTCCTGACGGGGCTGACCTCGATCGGCGGCTCCGGCGGTGCCGCCGACCAGGAGGGCGGCCCCGATGCGCTGGCGCCGATCTCCGCCGAGGACCCGGTCCGGCAGTTGGAGCGCCGGGAGGCGGGCGATCCGCTGGCCCTGGGCGAGCAGGACGCGCCGGTGGTCATGGTCGAGTACTCCGACTTCCAGTGCGCGTTCTGCGGCGGCTACGCCCGCGGCAGCTACCCCGCACTGGTCGAGGAGTACGTCGACGCGGGTGTGCTGCGGATCGAGTTCCGCAACTTCCCGATCTTCGGCCCGGAGTCCGACACGGCGGCGCGTGCCGCGTGGGCGGCGGGGCAGCAGGGCCGCTTCTGGGAGTTCTACGAGGCCGCCTTCGCCGAGGACGCCCACCGCGACTCGGGGAAGTACTCGGTGGACGGGGTGCGGGAGCTGGCCGAGCAGGCCGGAGTGCCCGACCTCGACAGGTTCGGCGAGGACCTGGACTCCGCGGAGGCCGGTGAGTCGGTGGAGCGGGACGCGACCGAGGGGTTCGAGCTCGGTGTGGAGACCACCCCGGCGTTCCTGCTGAACGGCCACCCCGTGGTGGGCGGACAGCGTCCCGACGTCTTCCGCGACATCATCGATCAGCTCCTGGAACACGACGGTCAGAACTGACGCATTGCCGTCAGTCCCGGTCGGTCCGCCGGTCCGGGGGCGCTCCGGGGCTAGCGTCCGGAGCCATGGCTCACCCAGACACACCCGGCCGTCGACGGCCCGCGCACCGGAAGCCGGGGGCTCGTTCCCTCGTCGCCTCCCCGGCGCGCACCGGCGCCGGTCTCACCCTCGTCGGCGCCGCTGCCGTGGGCGCGCTCCACGCCCCGGCGGCTGCGGACCCCCAGCCGAGTTCGGCCGAGGTCCGCACCCGCGTCGCCGAGCTCCACCACGAGGCCGAGCAGGCCACCGAGCGGTACAACGGAGCGACGGAGGCAGCGGAGGAGGCCGAGGCCCGCCTCGAGCGCCTCACCGACGACGCCGCCCGCCGGACCGCCGGGCTGAACGACGCGCGGGACGCCCTCGGCGCCGACGCCGCCGCCCGCTACCGCTCCGGCGGATTGCCGCCCACCGTCCACCTGGCACTCGCCGCCGACCCCGACTCCTACCTGAGCCGCGCCGCCGCGCTGGAACGCTCGCAGCACCGGCAGAGCGGCGCGCTGACCCGGCTGGAGTCCCAGCTCGACCGCATCGAGGAGGTCCGCGCCGAGGCCGAGCAGGAGCACGAGACGCTCCGCGAGGCGCGCGCCGCCGCGAAGCAGGAGCGCGCCCGTGTGCTGCAGCGCACCGCTGAGGCCGAGGAGCTGCTGGCCACGCTGACCGCGGCCGAGCGCGCCGCCGCCCTCGCCGCCGAGGGCCACGGCGAGGAGCGGTCCGGTGGGCGGCGTCGTCGGTGAGGCGCTCGAGGCGGGCCTCG
>NZ_JAAVJC010000144.1 GCF_012033785.1 Streptomyces bohaiensis | reverse complement strand
AGGTGTCCGCGAGGTGCACGAGCGTGGTGCGACCCGGGGCGCGGCGGGGAACGGCGCCTTCCGTCCGGTGGCGGGCGCCCGACGCTGCGGCGGGTACCGTGCGCGCGCCGAGCTGCCGCTCGGTGGGCCGCGAACGGCCCGGGGCCGGAGCCCGAACAGCACAGCGCCGCACGGTCGGGAAGACGTGCGGCGCTGGACGGGTTGCTGCTCGACACCGCCCCGTGCGGTGTGCCGTGTGCGTGGCGGGGTCTCCCCCGTGCACCTGCGCCGCTCAGGGCGTGAAGGCGCCGGGAGCGACCGGGGCGGACCGGTCGCCGGTCAGGGCTCTGGGCTCAGTGCTGCCAGCTGTGGGCGCTGCGGAAGCCGGTGGTGCGCTCCAGTCGGCGCCAGCCCACCGAGGTGCGGTGGACGGGCACCGGGCGGGGTGCGGTCTCGCGGGCGCGGCCGGCGCGGGCGAGCAGCAGGGCGGTGACGGCGGCGAGTTCCTCGTCGCTGGCGCTTCCCCGCTCGACCCGCACCAGGTTGGTGTCGGTGGTCATGACGGTCTCCCCTCAGGTCTGTGTCGATGCGCTGATCGGTCGGACGCGGCCCGGCTCTCGGTCAACGAGCGGGCGCCTGCGTCACTGCGGCGGGTTGCCGTGCTTGCGTGACGGCAGATCGGCGTGCTTCGTCCGCAGCATCTCGAGCGAGCGGATCAGGATCTCCCTGGTCCTGGCCGGGTCGATGACATCGTCGACGAGACCGCGCTCGGCCGCGTAGTAAGGATGCATCAGCTCGGCCTTGTACTCCTTGACCATGCGGGCGCGCATGGCCTCGGGGTCCTCCGCAGCCGCGATCTGGCGACGGAAGATGACGTTGGCCGCGCCTTCGGCCCCCATGACGGCGATCTCGTTGGTCGGCCAGGCGTAGGTGAGGTCCGCGCCGATCGACTGCGAGTCCATGACGATGTAGGCACCGCCGTAGGCCTTGCGCAGGACGACGGAGATCCGCGGCACGGTCGCGTTGCAGTAGGCGTAGAGCAGCTTGGCGCCGTGGCGGATGATGCCGCCGTGCTCCTGGTCCACGCCCGGGAGGAAGCCCGGGACGTCGAGCAGCGTGAGGATCGGGATGTTGAAGGCGTCACACATCTGCACGAAGCGTGCGGCCTTCTCCGACGCCTCGATGTCGAGCACCCCGGCCAGGGACTGCGGCTGGTTGGCGACGATGCCGACGACGCGGCCGTCCATCCGGGCCAGCGTGCAGATGATGTTGGTCGCCCAGCGCTCGTGGATCTCGAGGAACTCCCCGTCGTCCACCAGTTCCTCGATGACCTGCCGCATGTCGTACGGGCGGTTGCCGTCGGCCGGCACCAGGTCGAGCAGCGTCTCGCCGGACCGGTCCGCCGGGTCGTCGCTCTCGATGGTCGGGGGGTTCTCGCGGTTGTTCTGCGGCAGCAGCGACAGGAGGTAGCGGACCTCCTCCAGGCAGCTCTCCTCGTCGTCGTACGCGAAGTGCGCCACCCCGGAGGTCCCGGCGTGCACGTCGGCACCGCCGAGCCCGTTCTGCGTGACCTCCGCACCGGTCACGGCCTGCACGACGTCGGGCCCCGTGATGAACATCTGCGAGGTGTCGCGGACCATGAAGACGAAGTCGGTCAGCGCCGGCGAGTACGCCGCGCCACCCGCGCACGGGCCGAGCATCACGCTGATCTGAGGGATGACACCGGAGGCGCGGGTGTTGCGCTGGAAGATGCCGCCGTAGCCGGCGAGCGCGCTCACGCCCTCCTGGATCCGCGCACCGGCACCGTCGTTCAGCGACACGAGCGGGGCCCCGGCCGCGATCGCCTTGTCCATGATCTTGTGGATCTTCTGGGCGTGCGCCTCACCGAGCGCGCCGCCGAAGATGCGGAAGTCGTGGGCGTAGACGAAGACGGTGCGGCCGTGGACGGTGCCCCATCCGGTGATGACGCCGTCGGTGTAGGGCTTCTTGTTCTCCAGCCCGAAGCCGGTGGCACGGTGCCGCCGCAGCGGCTCCATCTCCTGGAACGACCCCTCGTCGAGGAGCAGGTCGATACGCTCGCGCGCCGTCAGCTTGCCCTTGGCGTGCTGCGCCTCGGTCGCCTTCTCACTCGGCCCCCGGACCACCTCGTCACGGATCGCACGCAGTTCTGCCACGCGACCACGGGCGTCGGGTGACGGCAGGGAGGTCTGGAGCTGATCGGTCATGTAAAGACCCTACGAAACCGGGGCCCCGGAACACGTCGTGGGATCCGTACAGTCTCCGTCCCGTTTTCATGGTCCTGCCGGACAGATCGGCGGGGACGCGCACGCTCGGCGCGCACCACGGAGCGCGTTGCGTACGGGGCGGCCGGGGGGCCGACGGGGCTCCTGCCCCGTGCGGGGCAGCCGGGCCGCACGGGGCGGGGACGGATGCCTGCCCCGTGCGGCCGTCGTCCGCACGGGGCAGACGGCGTGGTCAGTCGGTGGGCTCCAGCCCCGCCCTCAGCAGCCCGAAGGTGTAGGCATCGTCCAACGCCTGCCAGGAGGCGGCGATGACGTTGTCCGCGACGCCCACCGTGGACCACTCCGCGGAGCCGTCACTGGTTGTGACCAGAACGCGGGTCGTGGACTCCGTCCCCTGGGTGCCGGCGAGGATCCGGACCTTGTAGTCGACGAGCTGCATGCGGGCGAGTTCCGGAAAGGTCTGGTCCAGACCGTTGCGCAGCGCCCGGTCGAGGGCGTGCACGGGGCCGTTGCCCTCCCCGCCGGCGACGACGCGTGTCCCCTTGGCCCAGAGCTTGACGGTGGCCTCGTTCTCGAGACCCCCGTCGGCGCGCTGATCGGTGATCGTCCGCCAGCTCTCCAGCCGGAAGAACCGTCGGACACGCCCCAGCACCTCGTCGCGCAGCAGCAGCTCGAACGAGGCGTCGGCGGCTTCGTAGCTGTACCCCTGGAGCTCCCGCTCCTTCGTGCGGTCCACGATGCGGCCGACCAGGTCCCGGTCGCCGGCGAGGTCGTAGCCGAGCTCCTTGCCCTTGAGCTCCACGGAGGCACGGCCGGCCATGTCGGAGACCAGCATCCGCATGGTGTTGCCGACCCGCTCGGGGTCGATGTGCTGGTACAGGTCGGGGTCGACCTTGATGGCCGAGGCGTGCAGCCCGGCCTTGTGGGCGAAGGCCGAGACGCCGACGTACGGCTGGTGCGTGGCGGGCGGGAGATTGACGACCGCGGCGACGGCGTGGGAGATCCGTGTCATTTCGGGGAGGCACCCCTCGGGCAGCACGCGACGGCCGTACTTGAGCTCCAGCGCGGCGACCACGGGGAACAGATTGGCGTTGCCGACCCGCTCGCCGTAACCGTTGGCGGTGCACTGCACGTGCGTGGCGCCGCCGTCGACCGCCGCGAGGGTGTTCGCCACGGCGCAGCCGGTGTCGTCCTGCGCATGGACACCGAGGCGCGCGCCGGTGTCGGTGAGCACGGTGCGGACCACAGCCTGGACCTGGGCGGGCAGCATGCCGCCGTTGGTGTCGCAGAGGACCACGACTTCGGCTCCGGCCCCGTGGGCGGCGGCGACCACGCTGCGGGCGTACTCCGGGTTGGCGGCGTAGCCGTCGAAGAAGTGCTCGCAGTCGACGAAGACACGGCGGCCGCGCGAGCGCAGGTACGCGACGGTGTCCCGGACCATCGCGAGGTTCTCCTCGAGCGTGGTGCGCAGGGCCAGCTCGACGTGGCGGTCGTGGGACTTGGCGACGATGGTGACCACCGGGGCGCCCGAGTCGACGAGGGCCTTCACCTGGGGGTCGTCCGCGGCGGCGGTGCCGGCCTTCCGGGTCGCGCCGAAGGCGACAAGTGTGGCGTGCCGGAAGGTGATCTCCCGTTGTGCGCGCTGGAAGAACTCGGTGTCCCGGGGGTTCGCCCCCGGCCAGCCGCCCTCGATGTAGCCGACGCCGAACTCGTCGAGCAGCCGGGCGATAGCGAGCTTGTCGGCGACGGTGAGGCTGATGCCCTCGCGCTGGGCGCCGTCTCGGAGGGTGGTGTCGAAGACGTGGAAGCCGTCGCTCGGCGGGGCGGTGGCCGGGGCGTCCGTGGTCATGGCGGTGAAACTCCTGTCGGTGGACACGTCGCGGAGGCGTGTCGCTCCTGCTGCCGTCGACTCGCGCGGGGCGTCTTCCGGTGGGGATGGTCCGGAAAACGAAAAGACCCCTCGCGGGTGCGAGAGGTCTGCGCGCGGGTCCGTGGCACTGGTGGCCGCTGCCGTCCGGTGGTGGGACGGTCAGTGGCCGCTGGGGACCGGCGCGCTGTCACCCATAATCATGGAGAGCGAGAGCACGTCGCGAGTCTTCCACACCGATCCTCGCCCCGCTCCCCGCGTCTCATCATCCGGACCGGGCTCCCCAGCTCTCCCCGCCCGACGCGCCCCGGGGGCGCCGCCCCCGGGGCCGGGCAGGGCGCGCGGCGGGTTGCTCGCGCCGCCCGGAGCGCCCCGGAGCGCATGGTGCCCGAGGTGTCCGGGCACCATGCGCTGCCGTCTCGCCCCTGCCGGCCGGAGGGGCGTCCTGGACAGGCGTCAGAGAACGTGGTGCAGCCAGCCGTGGGGGTCGGGCTCACTGCCGGACTGGACGGCGAGGAGCTTCTCCCGCAGCAGGGTGGTGACCGGGCCCGGTCCGCCGTCGCCCACCGTCCAGGAGGCGCTGGTGGACTTGACCGAGCCGACCGGGGTGATCACCGCAGCGGTACCGCAGGCGAAGACCTCGGAGAGGGAGCCGTCGGCGTTGCCCCGGCGCCAGTCGTCCTTGGTGAGGCGGAACTCGCCCGTGGCGTACCCGAGGTCCTCCGCGATCTGCAGGAGCGAGAGCCGGGTGATACCCGGCAACAGGGTCCCGGTCAGCTCCGGGGTGAGGATCCGCGCGTCCTTGCCGGTGCCCTCCACGAAGTAGAGGTTCATGCCGCCCATCTCCTCGATCCAGCGGCGCTCGACGGCGTCCAGCCAGACCACCTGGTCGCAGCCGTGCTGCGCCGCTTCGGCCTGCGCCACGAGGGAGGAGGCGTAGTTGCCCGCGCACTTCGCCTCGCCGGTGCCGCCCGGCGCCGCCCGGACGTACTCCTCCGACAGCCAGACCGAGACGGGCTCGACACCACCGGGGAAGTAGGCGCCGGCCGGGGAGGCGATCACCATGAAGAGGTACTCGTTGGCGGGGCGGACACCGAGGCCGACCTCGGTGGCGAACATGAACGGGCGGATGTACAGCGACTGCTCGGGCTCGTTGGGCACCCAGGCCTCGTCCTGCCGGATCAGCAGGTCGATCGCCTCGACGAACGTCTCCTCGGGGAGTTCGGGCATCGCCAGCCGCCGGGCGGACCGCTGGAAGCGACGGGCGTTCTCCTCCGGCCGGAAGGTCGCGACTCCGCCGTCGGGCTGGCGGTAGGCCTTCAGCCCCTCGAAGATCGACTGCGCGTAGTGCAGCGTCATGTTGGCGGGGTCCATCTGCAGCGGTGCGTAGGGCTGGAGCAGGGCGTCGTGCCAGCCCCGGCCCTCACTCCAGCGGATGGTCACCATGTGGTCGGTGAAATGGCGCCCGAAGCCGGGTGCGGCCAGCACCGCCGCACGGTCCTCGTCCGACAGTGGCTGTGCGGACGGCTTCAGGTCGAAAGCCAGGGGCGTCGTCATCTGCGGGTCCTTCGCTGGGTGTGTGGGCGGACCGCGCCTCCTTCTCGGGCGCCGCGCACCGCGTCCGTGCACAGTACTAGGACGTCCCAGCAGAGGGGGAGCTCGGCGGCGGCGTGCGGCCCGGAGGGGGGTCCGCCGGCCGCCGGGCGGCTGGCGAGGGTGCCGGGCGCGCGGCGGCGCGGGGGTGACAAGGGGGCACCGCACCGCCGGAGTCCGGTCGGTGCGGTGCGGGTACGGCGTGTCGGCCCGGTGGAGCCCGCCGTCAGACGGCTACTCGCGACGCGAGGGCGTCGCCGATCGCAGCGGTGGAGCGCGGGGTTCCGTCCCGCTCGGCGAGGTCCGCGGTGACGGCGTCCTCGATCTTCTCGGCTGCGGCCTCGTGGCCGAGGTGGCGCAGCAGCAGCGCCGCGGACAGCACCGTGGCGGTGGGGTCTGCCTTGCCGGTGCCCGCGATGTCGGGCGCCGAGCCGTGCACGGGCTCGAACATCGACGGGAACGCGCCGGTGGGGTTGATGTTCCCGGAGGCGGCGAGCCCGATTCCGCCGGTCACAGCGGCGGCGAGGTCGGTGAGGATGTCACCGAAGAGGTTGTCCGTGACGATCACGTCGAAGCGCTCGGGCTGGGTGACCAGGAAGATGGTGGCCG
This sequence comes from Streptomyces bohaiensis, assembly GCF_012033785.1. Classification (GTDB taxonomy): domain Bacteria; phylum Actinomycetota; class Actinomycetes; order Streptomycetales; family Streptomycetaceae; genus Streptomyces; species Streptomyces bohaiensis. The sequence continues at coordinate 5,915 of NZ_JAAVJC010000144.1, read as the reverse complement.
CGTCCACGTGCAGGTAGTCGGTGGTGACGCCCGGGTACTCGGCGCCGACCCGCTCGACGGTGCGCGACCACAGGTGGCCGGCGTGGACGAGGACGTTGTTCTTGTGCACGAGCGTGAGCTTCTTCGCGGGCCGGGCCGCCGCACGCTCGAAGGCGTCGCGCACGACCCGCTCCACACCGTAGGCGGTGTTGAGGCTGACCTCGGTCGCGACCTCGGCCGGCGTACCGGTCCGCATCGACCCGCCGTTGCCGACGTACGGGCCTTCCGTCCCCTCGCGCACCACGACGAAGTCGATGTCGGGGCGCCCGGCCAGGGGGGTCGCGGTGTTCGGGAACAACCGGCTGGGGCGCAGGTTCACGTAGTGGTCGAAGGCGAAGCGCAGCTTGAGCAGCAGGCCCCGCTCCAGGACCCCCGAGGGAACCCCGGGATCACCCACGGCGCCCAGCAGGATCGCGTCGTGCCCGCGGAGCTGTGCCAGCTCCGCGTCCGGGAGTGTCTCCCCGGTGGCGTGCCAGCGACGCGCGCCGAGGTCGTACTCGGTGGTCGCGAGCTTGACGTCCGAGGGCAGGGCGGCGCTGAGGACCTTCAGTCCCTCGGCCACCACCTCGGGGCCGATGCCGTCACCGGGGATCACTGCGAGATCGATACTGCGAGCCATGCGGGGAACCTACTACCTCGTTCCAGGGTGTGACACGGAACGTCCGCGATGCGGACGTTCCGCGGCTGGTCACCGCCGCTCGGGGCGGCACAGCAGCCGGCCGTGCGGGGCGGCGGCGGTCGGGTCAGTGCCCGGTGGAGCCGCCGTTGTCCCGTCGGTCCATCGCGCGCTGCAGAGCGGCGGCGGCACTGCGGCGCTCGGCGTCGTCGGCCCGGGCGGCGTGGCGGTGGCGGACTCGGGTGGGTGCGTTCGCAGGCATGAGTGTGCTCCTCACATCGGACCCGGCGTGCGGGAACGGGGTGCAGATATCGGGAGCCGCGTGGGCGGGGGCCTCGACGCGCCGGGGGTCGCCCGGCCTGGTGCGCAGGCCGCCTTCGCCGTTCGCTGGTTGATGCGAGACGTTCGGCTCCTACAAAGCTAGAGCACGGCGGCCGCCGTGTCTCCACAACTAGGCGGACGTCCTAGTATCTGAGACGCGATCTTGCTCCGCCGCTGGTCGAGGCGGGGTGGCGATCGCCGGGGCCGGGTCAGCAGCGCGCGCTGCGGCGGCGCTCGCGCCGGCGCGCCCGAGCGAACGCCGCCGACGACGGCGGACCGTCAGGTCGGCAGCGCCGCCGCACGCGCGCCGCCTGGTGCCCCCGGCGCCGCACCCCCACCTACCACGAGGGGAAGCAGCTCATCGAGGCCGGTGATGCGGGCCACCGGGCCGATGGGCACGGTGGGCGACGCGCCGGAGCGGTCCACCCAGACCCCGGTGAGACCGGCCTCGGCCGCCGCCACTGCGTCGGTGTCCCAACGGTCGCCGACGTAGGCGACCTCCTCCGGCTCCAGGTTCATCGTCATGCACGCCGCGTGGAACGCGGCGGGGTCCGGCTTGGCGCAGCCGAGGTCGTCCGAGCAGACGAGCACCTCGAAGCGGTCGCGGATACCCAGGCGCCGCAGCTTCCGGTCCTGCGGGGCGGCGGCCGAGTTGGACAGGAGACCCTGGCGCAGCCCGGCCGCCGCCACCGCTTCCAGGGCGGGCAGGACATCGGCGAAGACCCGCCACTCCCCCTCGTAGTGCTCGCGGTACCGCGCGAACCAGGCGTCTGCGTCCTCATCCGTGAGCGGCTCCCCCAGGAAGCCGCGTACACGTTCCCGCCGCTGCTCCCCGAAGGTGAGTTCACCGCGCACGAAGCGCCCGTAGTGGAGGGCCATCACGTCGTTCCAGCGCTTCACCGCGTCGGCTGCGCCGGGCCCGGTCAGCGCGGCCCCTTCGGCCGCCAGGTGTCTCAGCACTCCGGCGCGCTCCGCGCCGGAGTAGTCGAAGAGGGTGTCGTCGATGTCCCACAGGACTGCGCGGATCGGCATGGTTCGGGTGCCGCCTTTCGGTGCGGTACGCGCACGTGCGCCTCGGGCCGATGGTAAGCACGCCCCGCCGCCGGCGACCGCCCGGCGGCGGTGGGAATCCGACGGCGTGGGGCGGAAGGCCGACGCATGGCGGCGCCCGGCCCCGCCCGTCGGATGACGGGGCGGGGCCGGGCGCAGAGGTCGCGTACCCCGCGCTGCGGGGCGGCGCAGGACCGGTCAGCCCATGTGCGGGTAGCGGTAGTCGGTCGGCGGGACCAGGGTCTCCTTGATCGCGCGCGTCAGCGTCCAGCGCATCAGGTTCTGCTTGGCGCCGGCCTTGTCGTTGGTGCCGGAGGCCCGGCCGCCACCGAACGGCTGCTGGCCGACGACGGCCCCGGTCGGCTTGTCGTTGATGTAGAAGTTGCCGGCGGCGTAGCGCAGCACCTCGGCGGCGTGTGCGGCCGCGGCCCGGTCACGGGCGATGACGGCGCCGGTCAGACCGTAGTCGGCGACGGACTCCATCTGGTGCAGCATCTCGTCCCACGCGTCGTCCTCGTACACGTGGACCGCGACGATGGGGCCGAAGTACTCGTCCCGGAAGATCTCGTTCTCGGGGTCGCTGCAGGTGATGACGGTGGGCCGCACGAAGTAGCCGACGGAGTCGTCGTAGCCGCCGCCGGCGATGATCTCGCAGGTCGGGTCGGCGGCCGCCCGGTCGATCGCGGCCTTGTTCTTGGCGAAGGCACGGTCGTCGATGACGGCGGAGAGGAAGTTGGACAGGTCGGTGACGGGGCCCATCTGCAGCCCCTCGACCTCCGCGACGAGCTCGTCGCGGAATCCGCTCTCCCAGATCGAGGCGGGGATGTAGGCCCTCGAGAGAGCCGAGCACTTCTGGCCCTGGAACTCGAACGCGCCGCGGGTCACGGCGGTCCGGAGCACGGCCGGGTCGGCGGAGGGGTGGGCGACGAGGAAGTCCTTGCCGCCGGTCTCGCCGACGATCCGCGGGTAGCCGCGGTACTTCTCGATGTTCTCGCCCACGGTGCGCCACAGGTAGCGGAAGGTCGGCGTCGATCCCGTGAAGTGGATACCGGCGAGGTCGCGGTGGTGAAGGACCACCTCGGAGACCTGCTTGCCGTCACCGGTGAGGAGGTTGATGACGCCGGGCGGCATGCCGGCCTCCTCCAGCAGCTCCATCAGCAGCACGGCGGCGTGCGTCTGGGTGGGTGACGGCTTCCAGATGACGACGTTGCCCATGAGGGCGGGCGCGGTCGGCAGGTTCCCGGCGATGGCGGTGAAGTTGAAGGGCGTCACGGCGTACACGAAGCCCTCGAGCGGGCGGTGGTCGAGACGGTTCCACACGCCGGGCGCGTTGGCCACCGGCTGCTCGGCGAGAATCTCGCGGGCGTAGTGGACGTTGAAACGCCAGAAGTCGATGAGCTCGCAGGGAGTGTCGATCTCGGCCTGCTGCGCCGTCTTCGACTGCCCGAGCATCGTCGACGCCGCCAGCTTCTCCCGCCACGGGCCGGCCAGCAGCTCGGCGGCGCGCAGGATGACAGCCGCGCGGTCGTCGAACGACATCGCACGCCACGCGGGCGCGGCTGCGAGAGCCGCGTCGACCGCGTCCTGCGCGTCATCGGCCGTCGCGTTGGCGTAGGTGCCGAGCACAGCGGCGTGGTTGTGGGGCTGGACCACATCGAAGCGGTCGCCGCCACCCATGCGCTTGACGCCGCCGATGGTCAGCGGCAGGTCGATCGGGTTGCCGGAGAGCTCCTTGAGCTGCTGCTCGAGTCGAGCGCGCTCGGGGCTGCCGGGTGCGTAGGTGTGCACCGGCTCGTTCACCGGCACGGGGACCTGGGTCACAGCATCCATGGCCATGGGCTCCTTCGCGTGGGTCGCTTCGTGGGGTCGCGTGTGGTGGTTGTGGTGGGGCGGCGTGGCCCCGGCGGTCCCGGGGCCGGTCGCCGCAGGCGCGCCCCGTGCGGGGCGCCCGCGGGCTGCCCGGTCCCGGTCCGTGGCGGGTTTCAGCCGCGGCTGACGAGCGACCGGGCGAAGAACGCGAGGTTCGCGGGCCGCTCCGCCAGGCGCCGCATGAAGTAGCCGTACCAGTCGGTGCCGTACGGGACGTACACCCGCATCCGGTGCCCGGCGTCCGCAAGCCGGTGCTGCTCCGCTTCCCTGATGCCGTAGAGCATCTGGAACTCGTACTCCCCGGGCTTGCGTCCGAACCGCGCGGCCAGCGCCTCGGTGATGGCCACGAGCCGGGGGTCGTGGGAACCGATCATGGGATAGCCGTCGCCGGCCATCAGGGTCTTCAGGCAGCGGACGTACGCCTTGTCCACCTGGTGCTTGTCCTGGTACGCCACCTCCGCCGGTTCCCGGTAGGCGCCCTTGACCAGCCGTACCCGCGACCCCGCCACGGCCAGGGCCGCGCAGTCGTCCTCCGTGCGGTACAGGTACGACTGGAGCACCGCACCCGTCTGCGGGTGGCGGGCCCGCAGATCGGCAAGGACAGCGAGCGTGGAGTCGACCGTGGTGTGGTCCTCCATGTCGAGGGTAACGGTGGTTCCGGCGGCGGTGGCGGCCTCCACCACCGGCAGTACGTTGTTGTAGGCGATGTCGTGCCCGCCGGGAAGTGCCTGCCCGAAAGCGGAGAGCTTCACCGACATCTCCGCCCGGGCGCCGAGCCCCTCGGCGGCCAGCGCCTCGGCCAGTGCGAGGTAGGCGTCACGAGCGCGTCGGGCCTCGGAGGCGTCGCTGATGTCCTCCCCCAGGTGGTCGAGAGTGACTTCCAGGCGACGGTCGGCGAGGGACCTCACCGCGGTCATCGCGCCGTCCAGCGTCTCGCCCGCGACGAAGCGGTCGACGACGGGGCGGGTGACGGGGGCTGATGCCACCACTCGGCGCAGGCCGTCGCTGCGCGCGGCGGCCAGAAGCACGGGACCCAGCACGGGGCACCTCCACTGGAACGGTCCGACGGATCACTCACCCGCAACCTAAGGATCCCGCGCGCTCCGTCCCATCGACATGTGTCACGCCGCCGTGGCCGCGATCTCATACAGATGTATGAAGGGCCGGGCTGTCGCACAATGGGCACGGGTCCGGGACTTCCCCGGCCCGGGAGATCGGCACTCCGGTGCGGCCCTCGGCCGACGGGGGCGGCGGCACAGCGCGGGCGCGCAGAACGGCGGCGAGTGATGCGGGCGGACTTCCAGGAGCTGGTGGACGAGGTCTCCGCGTTGCTCGACGCTCCTGCCACCCTGGAGGGCCGCGACTTCGGGCTGATCGCCTTCGGAGCCCACGACAGCGACGACGATCGCGTGATGGACCCGGTGCGGACCAGCTCGATTCTCCGGCGCGGTTCCACTCCGGCGGTGCGCGCGTGGTTCGAACGGTTCGGCATCACGCGGGCCGACCGCCCGGTCCGGATCCCGGCCGCCCCCGACGCCGGCGTCCGCACGGGGCGCATCTGCCTGCCCGCGCGGAGCGGGGGCGTGGTGTACGGCTACATCTGGCTGCTGGACGACGGGGCGCTGTCGCTTGACGACCCCCGGCTCACGATCGCATGGGGCGCCGCCGAGCGGGCCGGGGCGCTGCTCGCGGCACGGGCCGGCGCGGTGGCACGGGGCGGGGAACTGCTGTCCGAGCTGCTGGCGGCGGGGCCGTCCGGGGCTGCGGCTGCCGCCGCGGCTCTGGCGCCGACGGTCCGCGTGGACGTCGGGGAGGTGCTGGCCGTGGTGGCGGTGGCTCCCTGGACAGGACGGGGCAGCACCCCGGCCGGCGTGGTGCCCGGAGTCGTCGCCGCGTGCACCGTGTCGGAGAGCGACGCGGTGACGCTGGCCGCGCTGGTCCGGCTACGGGGCGACGGGGCCGAGGGACGGGCCCTCGCGGCCGCCCGGACGCTGCTGGGCGGGCCCGCGGCAGCGCGCCC
>NZ_JAAVJC010000143.1 GCF_012033785.1 Streptomyces bohaiensis | reverse complement strand
CCGAACAACCCCGCGAGCGGCGGCGGCAGCGGCAGCACCGTCGGCGGCGGGCGAAGAACGCGACCACCGGCAGGGGCGGCGACCGCCGGGAGCCGGGCGCGCACCCCGCCCCGCCCGCGTCGGCCTCGGGGGACGCCGGGCGCCGCGAGCCGGTCGGAGGTCTCCTCCCCGACGACCCGTCCGACGCCGACGCCGACACCGGCACAGAGGCCGACGCCGACGCTCGACAAGACGCCGACACGCACGCCGCCCCCGACGCGACGGTGACCCCGGTCCATGCTTTCGACGCCCTCTACCTGCGGAACGCGGGGCCGATCGGTCAGCAGGCGTACCTGTTGTGCGGTCGGCGTGACACGGCGGCGCGCGCGGTGGCCCATGGCTTCCGGCTCGCCTGGGAGCGGTGGCCGCAGGTGGCGGCGGATCGCGACCCCGCCGGATGGGTGCGGGCGGCCGCGTACGAGTACGCGCTCTCCCCGTGGCACCGGTTCCGGCCGTGGGCCCGCGCCCCGCTGGCCCTGGGGGCGGGGCGGGAGGAGCAGGAGCTGCTGGACGCGTTGTTGGGGCTGCCCGCGGGGCAGCGGCGCGCCGTGGTGCTGCGGGACGCGCTCGGACTGGGCCCCGCGGAGGCGGCGGCCGAGGCGGAGTGCACCACCGCCGCCGCCGAGGCGCGGGTGCGTAGCGGCCGCGATGCGCTGGCCGCGGCGCTGCCGCGGCTCGCGGCCGTCGCGCCGGAACGGCGGGGTGAGGTGCTCGGCGCCATGATGGAGGCCCTGACCGCGTCGCAGCCGGTGCCGCCGCTGCCGGCCTCGCGTGCCCGGCTGGAGTGCGAGCGGACCAGCCGCCGCCAGGTGCAGGCGGCGGTGGCGCTGGTCGTGGTCACCGTCGGGGCCACCGCCGCGGGGCTGTTCACCGGCTGAACCGGCTCCGCGGCGCGGACTGCAGCCCCGCGCGGAGCCCGGTCCGCTCCCGCGACCGCTGCCGGGCGTGCGCCGACGCGACGGCGCCCCCCACCGCCGTGCGGCGGTGCGGGGCGCTGTGCCGTCCCCGCGAGGTGCGGGGAAGGGGCCGGTGATCAGCCGGCCAGGACCTCGCGGGCGAGGCGAGCGGTCTCGGACGGCGTCTTGCCGACCTTGACGCCTGCGGCCTCCAGGGCCTCCTTCTTGGCCTGCGCCGTGCCGGAGGAGCCGGAGACGATGGCGCCGGCGTGGCCCATGGTCTTGCCCTCGGGCGCGGTGAAGCCCGCGACGTAGCCGACGACCGGCTTGGTCACGTTGGCCTTGATGAAGTCCGCGGCACGCTCCTCGGCGTCGCCGCCGATCTCACCGATCATCACGATCAGGTCGGTGTCGGGGTCCGCCTCGAACGCCTTGAGGGCGTCGATGTGGGTGGTGCCGATGATCGGGTCGCCACCGATGCCGACGCAGGTGGAGAAGCCCAGGTCACGCAGCTCGTACATCATCTGGTACGTCAGCGTGCCCGACTTCGACACCAGGCCGATGCGGCCGGAGTTGGTGATGTCCGCGGGGATGATGCCGGCGTTGGACTGGCCGGGGGTGATGAGACCCGGGCAGTTGGGGCCGACGATGCGGGTCTTGTTGCCCTTCTTGCCGGCGTAGGCCCAGAACTCCGCGGTGTCGTGCACCGCGATGCCCTCGGTGATCACCACGGCGAGCGGGATCTCGGCGTCGATCGCCTCGATGACGGCGCTCTTGGTGAACTTCTCCGGGACGAAGATGACGGTGACGTCGGCACCGGTGGCCTCGATGGCCTCCTTGACGCCGCCGAAGACCGGGACCTCGGTGCCGTCGAAGTCGACGGTCGTGCCGGCCTTGCGGGGGTTGACGCCGCCGACGATGTTGGTGCCGGAGGCGAGCATCCGCCGGGTGTGCTTCTGGCCCTCGGAGCCGGTCATGCCCTGGACGATGACCTTGGATTCCTTGGTGAGGAAGATAGCCATGCTGTGTTGACCTCGTCCTTTACTTGGCCGCAGCCAGCTCGGCGGCCTTGTCGGCCGCGCCGTCCATGGTGTCCACCTGCTGCACCAGCGGGTGGGCGGCGTCGGTGAGGATCTTCCGGCCCAGCTCGGCGTTGTTGCCGTCCAGACGCACAACGAGGGGCTTGTTGACCTCCTCGCCCTTGGACTTCAGCAGCTCCAGCGCCTGCACGATGCCGTTGGCGACGGCGTCGCAGGAGGTGATGCCACCGAAGACGTTGACGAACACGGAGCGTACGTCCGGGTCGCCGAGGATGATCTCCAGGCCGTTGGCCATGACCTCGGCCGAGGCACCGCCGCCGATGTCGAGGAAGTTGGCGGGCTTGACACCGGAGTGCTTCTCACCGGCGTAGGCGACGACGTCCAGCGTGGACATCACCAGGCCCGCGCCGTTGCCGATGATGCCGACCTGACCGTCGAGCTTGACGTAGTTCAGGTTCTTGGCCTTGGCGGCGGCCTCCAGCGGGTCCGCCGCGGCCTTGTCCTCCAGGGCGGCGTGGTCCGGCTGGCGGAACTCGGCGTTGGCGTCCAGGGACACCTTGCCGTCCAGCGCGACGATCCGGCCGTCACCGGTCTTCACCAGCGGGTTGACCTCGACGAGGAGGGCGTCCTCCTTGACGAAGACGTCCCAGAGCTTCTGGAGGGCCGCCACGACCTGGTCGGCGATCTCGGCCGGGAACTTCGCGGCCTCGACGATCTCGCGGGCCTTGGCCTCGGTGACACCGTCCACGGCGTCGACGGCGACCTTGGCCAGCGCCTCGGGCTTGGTCGCGGCCACCTCCTCGATGTCCACACCACCCTCGACGGAGGCCATGGCCAGGAAGGTCCGGTTGGTGCGGTCCAGCAGGAACGAGACGTAGTACTCGTCCACGATGTCCGCGGTCTGGGCCAGCATCACCTTGTGGACCGTGTGGCCCTTGATGTCCATGCCCAGGATGGCCTCGGCCTTGGCGACGGCGTCGGCGGGGTCGGAGGCGAGCTTGACGCCACCGGCCTTGCCGCGGCCACCGACCTTCACCTGCGCCTTGACGACCGCGCGACCGCCAAGCCGCTCGGTCACCTCGCGGGCCGCCTCGGGCGTGTCGATGACTTCACCGGCAAGCACCGGCACGTCATGCTTGGCGAAGAGGTCCCTCGCCTGGTACTCGAACAGGTCCACGCGTGTCCGTCCTCAGTAGTGGTCTCGCGGTCGTATTCAGCGTGGGCGTGCCGCGTGACCGCGTTCTGTGGCCCGCGGCAGGTCCGCAGGGCAGCGTAACGGGGGCGCGAGGAGACCTCCTAAAATCCACGTCACACCTACGTGGTGAGTCCCGTCACAGCGCTTCCCGCCGAGCTGTGCCTGTCGTACCCTGCCCGCCCCGCCGCGGGCCCTCCCGGACGGCCGGACCGCCGACGCGAGCCCCGCCGGAGCGGGCGCCGGACGCCCGTGGTTGTGCGAGCCGGGGGCCGTCACCGGGGTGTCGTCCTACGGCTCCGGTATCGGCAGCGGCCGTCGTTCGATGGCGGCGGCCATCACGTCCGGGAAGAGGTCCGGCGTGCAGGCGAAGGCGGGCGCCCCCAGCTCGGTCAACGCGGCGGCGTGCCCCCGGTCGTACGCGGGTGCGCCGTCGTCGGAGAGCGCCAGCAGGGTGACGAACTCGACCCCCGCGGCCTTCATCGCGGCGACACGCTTCAGGAGTTCGCCGCGGATACCGCCCTCGTAGAGGTCGCTGATCAGTACGACCACCGTGTCGGCGGGTCGGGTGATCTGCGACGCGCAGTACGCCACCGCGCGGTTGATGTCGGTGCCGCCGCCCAACTGCACCCCGAACAGCACGTCGACCGGGTCCTCGATCTCCTCGGTGAGGTCGACGACCTCGGTGTCGAAGACCACCAGCCGGGTGTTGATGGAGCGCATCGAGGCGAGCACCGCGCCGAAGACCGAGGCGTACACCACCGAGGAGGCCATGGAGCCGGACTGGTCGATGCAGAGGATGACGTCCTTCTTCACCGACCGGCCGGCGCGCCCGTACCCCACCAGCCGCTCGGGGACGACGGTGCCGTGCTCCGGCAGGTAGGTGTGCAGGTTGGCGCGGATGGTGCGGTCCCAGTCGATGTCCCGATGGCGGGGGCGCCGCACCTTCGCCGACCGGTCGAGGGCACCGGTGAGCGTGGCGCGCGTCCGGGTGGCGAGCTGGCGCTCCAACTGCTCCACGACCGCGCGGACCACCGCCCGGGCGGACTCCTTGCTCCGCTCCGGAATGGCGCGGCCCAGCGAGATCAGCGTCCCCACCAGGTGGACGTCGGGCTCGGCGGCCTCCAGCATCTCCGGTTCGGCCAGCAGGGTCGCCAGGCCGAGCCGGTCGATGGCGTCGCGCTGCATGACCTGGACGACCGAGGTCGGGAAGTAGGTGCGGATGTCGCCGAGCCACCGGGCGACGTTCGGCGCACCGCCGCCCCGCCCCGCGCCGCGGGAGTCCTCGCCGTAGACCACGTCCAGGGTGCGGTCCACGCCGAGGTCCCGACCGGCCAGGGTGACACCCGTGCCGTCGTCGGCACCGCCCAGCACCAGCCGCCAGCGGCGCAGGCGTTCGGCGTCGTCCACGGCCGGCGCGGCGGCCGCCGGGGGGTCGGAGGCCGGGGGCGCCCCGGTGTCGGAGGCCGGGAGCGGAGTGGTCGTCATGCGGGGGCTCCGATCGGGTCGTCGGCCGGGGGCGCGGCCGAAGGGGCGGGGGGCGGGTCGCTCGCGGCCGGGTCGCCGCCGGCCGCGGCCTCGCCGAGCAGGAGTCGCAGCACCGGGAGCGCCGCGTCGGCGCGGCCGGAGTCGGTCCGGTCGCCGAAACCCGGGGTGGGCGCGGTCTCGGAACCTCCGGTGGTGGTACCCGGCGACCGGCGCACCAGCTCGCCGACGGAGCGGCGGACGCCCGGTTCGAACGATCCGAAGCTGCGGCGCAGCAGGGGCAGCACGTCGGTGAAGGAGTCGGCGGGCACCGAGCCGAGCCAGGTGTCGATCAGCGCGAGCAGCCGCTCGTCGTGGACCAGCAGCAGCCCCCCGCCGGCGAGGAAGCCCTCGATCCAACCGGCGGCCCGGGCCGGAGGGACCGCCGGGGAGAGCTCCAGCCCGATGAGGCGGTCCGCCTCGTCGTCGGGCAGTACCCCTTCGTCCAGCAGGAAGCGGGCGGCGCGGCCGCGGAGCACGGCGGGCACGGTGTCGCGCCGCGCGAGCCGCCGCAGGGTGCCGCGCCAGCGGTCGCGGAGACCGGCGTCGTCGAGGAGGGCCAGCGCGGCGTGGGTGGCCTCGACGTGCCGCCGCATGGCGGCGGCGCCGTCGGCGTCGAGCCCGGTGCAGGCGGTCGGCAGGCCGACACAGACGCGTTCGGCCAGCCCGTGTGCGACGCGCGTGAGTTCCTCGGTACCGGTCGAGCGGACGTCGCCGTACCGGGCGGAGCGCACCAGCGGGGGCAGCGCCGCGGCGAGAGCGGCGACGTCGGTGTCGAGGGCGGCGCGGTCGGCGAGCGCCCGCATCACCGTGGGCAGGGCGTCGCCCAGCCCGGCGAGCAGGCACTGCTCGGCGAGGGAGGTGAGGGCGGCGAGGGAGTCCGCGGCGAGCGCGTCGGCGCGGGCCTTGGCGACGGCGGCGGACTCGACCGTGATGCCCCAGATCCCGGCCTCCGCGACGCGGACGGCGAGCTCCGGCTCCCAGTCCACCTGCCAGCCCTCACGGAAGGTCCCGGTGCTGCCCGCGGCGGCGGGCGTCGCCCAGGGGATGCCGAGGAGGCGCAGGCGGTGGAAGAGCCGGCTCCGGTCGGCGTCGTTGTCCTTGCGGAGGTCGAGGTCGAGGTGGCGTCCGCCGGCCTCGGGCTTGAGCCGCAACCGCCGCTGCTGCGCGGTGAGGTCGCGTTGCAGCGGGACGGCGGGGGCCGCGTCGGGAACCTCGCCCAGGACGTCGCCCACGACGAGGCGGTCGATGACCAGGTTGAGCGGCACCTCGGCGCCGTCGCACATGACGGCGCGGACCGCGTCGATCGTCTCGCCGAGGCCGGCGAGCGGCCGCCCGCGCATCGCGGCGAGGGTGTCGGCGAGCCGGACCGCCTCGATGACGTGGGCGGAGGAGATGGGGAATCCCTCCTCCCGCAGCAGGCCGGCGACCCGGGTCATCCACCGGGCGACGGGCCGGTCCGCTGCGGAGAAGAGGTGGGCGTACCAGCCGGGCGACTCGATCCCCGCGCCGTAGCCGTGGGCCCGGCCGAGCCTGCGATGGGTCCACGGCACCCAGGTGATCTCGGTGCGGACCTTGGGCAGGCCCCGCAGCAGCGCCCGGTCGGCGGCGACGGTGCGGCGCTCACGCAGGGCGGGGACGTGCCAGGCACCGCAGACCACGGCGACGGCGTCCGCGCCGAACTCCTTGACGGCCTCGCGCAGCCGCAGCCGCATGTGGGCCTCGCGGACGAGGTCGCGGTCGGTCTCCTCGGTCGGGAGTGCGGTGCGGACCTCCGCCATCGCCTCCTCGACGGCGGCGAACGGAGCGAGCGGGTCGTCGCCGCCGGAGCGGTGTTCGACGACGTCCTCCCACCAGCGTTCGGCGTCGTCGTGGCCGGCGGCCGCGGCGAGGGCGGCGAGCGGGTCGCGGCGGAGGTCGTCGCGGGCGTCCGCCACGGCGGAGGGCTCGGCGGCCGCGTCCGCGGCGGTGGTGGTCTCGGCGTCCTCCGCGTCCTCCGCGTCCTCGGCGTCCTCGGCGGTACCGGGGGCGGGCTGTCGGGGTTCGGCCGTCCCGGGCCCCGCGGCCCCGGGTTCGGTCGGGTCCGACTCGGCGGTGTCGCGGAGCGCCAGCGAGTGGGCGGCCGGCAGGTCGATGAAGCGGACCGGAACGCCGTTGTCCAGCGCCCAGCGGATGGCGACCCATTCCGGCGAGAAGGCAGCCAGCGGCCAGAAGCCGGCCCGGCCGGTGTCGTTGACCGCGTGGGCGAGCAGCGCCACCGGCGGCGACATCGCCGGATCACCGGCGAGCGCCACCACGTCGTCGGCCTCGGGCGGGCCCTCGACCAGGACGACCGCCGGGCGACGGGCGGCCAGGGCGGCGTGAACGGACCGGGCGGAGCCGGGGCCGTGGTGCCGTACGCCCAGCAGCAGGGGGCGGTCGGTCATGCGGCGTCCCCGTGCGGGCGGCCGGAGGCGGCGTCACGGGCGGCGCGGTAGAAGTCGCTCCAACCGTCGCGCTCCCGCACCACCGTCTCCAGGTACTCCTGCCAGATCAGGGAGTCGGCGGCGGGGTCGCGGACGACGGCTCCCTGGATGCCGGCCGCGACGTCCGCGGGGCGCAACACCCCGTCGCCGAAGTGCGCGGCCAGGGCGAGGCCGTTGGTCACCACGGAGATCGCCTCGGCGGTGGACAGCGTGCCGGACGGGGTCTTCACCCGGGTGCGGCCGTCGGTGGTGACGCCGCCCCGCAGCTCCCGGAAGACGGTGACGACCCGGCGGATCTCGTCGATGGCGTCGGGGGCGGCGGGCAGGTGGAGGGAGCGGCCGAGCTGGTCCACGCGCCGCGAGACGATCTCGACCTCCGCGTCGGAACTGGCCGGCAGCGGCAGCACGACGGTGTTGAACCGCCGGCGCAGCGCGCTGGAGAGTTCGTTGACGCCCTTGTCCCGGTCGTTGGCGGTGGCGATCAGGTTGAAGCCGCGGACGGCCTGGACCTCGTCGTTCAGCTCGGGGATCGGGAGCGTCTTCTCCGACAGGATCGTGATGAGGCTGTCCTGCACGTCGGCCGGGATGCGGGTCAGCTCCTCGACGCGGGCGATCATGCCCTCGCTCATGGCGCGCATCACCGGGCCGGCGACCATCGCCTCGCGGCTGGGCCCCTTGGCGAGGAGTTGGGCGTAGTTCCAGCCGTAGCGGATCGCCTCCTCCGCGGTGCCCGCGGTGCCCTGCACGATCAGCGTGGAGTCGCCGCTGACGGCCGCGGCGAGATGCTCGGAGACCCAGGTCTTCGCGGTGCCGGGCACGCCCAGCAGCAGCAGGGCGCGGTCGGTGGCGAGGGTGGTGACGGCGACCTCGACGATGCGGCGCGGACCGACGTACTTGGGGGTGATGACGGTGCCGTCGGCGAGCGTGCCGCCCAGGAGGTAGGTCGCGACGGCCCAGGGGGACAGCTTCCAGCGCTCCGGGCGCGGCCGGTCGTCGGCGGCGGCCAGCGCGCTCAGCTCCTCGGCGAACGCATCCTCGGCGTGCGGGCGGAGCACGGGCTGCCCGGTGGTCTCTGCGGTCATGTGCTGTCCCTCGGACGGGCGGGGCGGTACCCCGCTTCTCGACTGTCGCGGCGCAAAGCCGGTCGTGACCGAGGGTCACCGAAAGCAGGGCACGGCAGGCCGCCCCCCGTCGGTGGCGCCGTCGGTCGCTGTGAGGACCACTGTGCACGCCCCCACTGACAACGCGTCGACCCGAGCACCCGCGCACCCCTGGCGGGCAACCGCCAGAACCCTTGCGCCGCAGGCGAATCGACGGGTCGCGGAAGGGTTTCGCAGTGGCCGCACCCCGGCCGTTGTCAGTGGCACGGCCTAGCGTTCGGGGGCATGACGGGAGAACAGGTCCGGTGGACCACGGAACAGGTGCTCGCGCTCGCCCCTGACGCAGCGTCACAGCGCGCGGGCCAGAAACTCGGTTCGCCGGGCACCTGGTCCGGGACGGGGCGGCGCGGCACCGCCCTGTGGGGGCTGTGCAAGGGCTCCGGGAAGACCCCCTACCGCACCGCGGTGGACCTCACCGAGGTCGGCACGGTGGGGTTCACCTGCAGCTGCCCGAGCCGCAAGTTCCCGTGCAAGCACGGGCTGGGCCTGCTGCTGGTGCGGTCGGGCGACACCGACGGCACGCTGGTCCCCGAGGCCGACGAGGCGCCGGAGTGGGCGCAGAAGTGGCTGGACGGCAGGCGCCGGCGCGCGGAGAAGACGGCCGCCCCCGAGCCCCGGGCCCAGCCGAAGGACGAAGCAGCGGCACGGCGCCGGGCGGAGCGCCGCGCCTCCCGGGTCGGCGAGGGTGCGCAGGAGCTGACGCGACGCCTGACCGACGCCGTGGAGAGCGGGCTGGCCGGCGCGGAGCACTCCGGCTACCAGGCGTGGGAGCACACCGCGGCCCGCATGGTGGACGCACAGGCCCCCGGGCTGGCGGCACGCGCCGGTGAGTTGGGAGCGGTCATCGGGTCGGGGCGGGGGTGGCCGTCGGCGGCGCTCGCGGAGATGTCCCTGCTCCATCTGCTGCTCCGCGGCCTGGAGCGGGTCGAGGAGCTGCCGCCGCCGCTCGCCGCGACGGTGCGCTCCCGCGTGGGGTTCTCCTCGGAGACCGCCGCGGTGGTCGCCGAGGCGCGTCAGGAGGGCTCGCTGGTCCGGGACCACTGGCTGGTTGCCGGTTCCGAGCGTGCCACGGGCGGCCGGGTCGCGACGAGGAGCACCTGGCTGCTCGGGCGGGAGAGCGCCCGCTGGGCCCTCGTCCTGGATTTCACCGCGCCCGGCACCACGGGCGAGGCGCCGATGCCGGTCGGCGCGTCCTTCGAGGCGGAGGTGGCGTTCCATCCGGGCGCCGCACCGTTGCGCGTGACCGTTGCGGAGCGGCACGGCGCGCCGGTCCCCGAGAGCCCGGTCCCGACGGGCGGCGCGGTCGGCGACGCGCTGGCGGCGTTCGGCTCGGCGGTGGCGGCCGATCCCTGGGTGGACGCCTGGCCGGCGCTCCTCAGCTCGGTGGTGCCGGTCCATGCGCCGGCCGGCGACGGCGACGAGGGGGGCGGCGGTGCCGGCGGGTGGCAGCTCGCGGATGCCGCGGGCGGGGCGGCGGTGCCGGTGAAGGCCGACGAGTCGGTGCTCTGGCGGTTGCTGGCCCTCTCGGGCGGCACTCCGGTCACGGTCTTCGGGCGGCTCGGTGTCGCCGGCTTCGTCCCCCGCACCGTGTGGGACGCGGGCCGGGCCGTGGCCCTGTGACCGGCGCCGGGCAGCCGGTGGGCCGGAGCTCCCCGCGCGCGGCCAGGGCGACGGACGGCAGGGCGGCGGGTGCGGACCCGCCGCGGACGAGGGCGGCAGCGGTGACGACGACGGACGGAGCGGACCAGGTGACGACGGCAGCGCAGGACCCGGCCACGGAGGCGGACCCCGGAGCCACGGAGGCGTTCGGCGCCCCGGACTCGGAGTGGCAGGAGCTGGTGACGGCGGCGCTGCTCGGGGCGGAGCGGCGGGTGCTGCCGGGCGGTTCCGCCGCCGCGCTGCTCGACCGGGCGGCGACCGCGACGGTCCGCGCCCGAGCCGGTCTCACCGCGGCGGTACCGGGCCCGCTGCCCGCCCCGGCCGGGGACGACCCGCGACCGGAACCGCCGCGCGCGGCGGCGGCACGGTGCCTCTCCCTCTTCAACAGCGCGCGGGCTTCGGGTGCCGCGGCCCCCGCCTGGAACGCGCACCGGCCGCACCCGGACCAGCTGCTGCCGGAGTGGCTGGAGCTCGCCAACCACCTCGGCTACCGGCCGCCCCACGCCCAGCTTCCCCTGGTGCTCGACGCGGCCCGGGCCCGCGACCGGCGGCAGGCGGTGCTCGCCTTCGCGGGGCCGCGCGGCCGCTGGCTCGCGGCACAGAACCCGGCCTGGCACTTCGCCACCGCGGCGGACCGCCTCCCGGCCACGGCGGTGCCGGTGGAGGCGGACCTCTCCCGCTGGGAGCACGGGGCGTTCGCGGACCGGGTGGCGGTGCTGACGACCCTGCGCGCCCAGGACCCGGCCGCGGGTCGGGAACTGCTCGCGGGGACATGGCGGACGGAGCGGGCCGAGGAGCGGCTCCTCTTCCTCGACCTGCTGCGGGACGGACTCGGCCCGGCCGACGAGCCGTTCCTGGAGTCGGCGCTGTCCGACCGCAGCAGGACGGTGCGGTCGGCCGCCGCCGAACTCCTGACCCTGCTGCCGGGGTCGGCGCTGAGCGGTCGCATGGCGCAGCGGGCGCTGGCGTGCGTCCGGCTGCGGGAGCCCGCGGACGGTTCCGGTGCGGAACTGGTCGTCACCGCCCCGGCGGAGTGCGACCGGGAGATGCAGCGCGACGGAATCACCGCCAAGCCGCCGACCGGGCAGGGAGAACGGTCCTGGTGGTTGCAGCAGGTGCTGGAGGCGGCACCACCGGCCGTCTGGCGGGAGCAGCTCGGCGACCGCACCGCCGCGGCGATCGTGGATCTGCCCGCCACGGAGGAGTGGCGCCGGGCACTCCACCTCGGCTGGGTCCTCGCGGCGTTGCGCCACGAGGCCCGCGACTGGGCGCGTGCGCTGCTGGGCGACCCCGGCCGGGCGTTCCCCGGCGGTGGTGAGCACGCGGGTCGGCTGCTGGGGTTGCTGCCGGAGGCGGACCGGGCGGCGTGGGCCGCCGCGTACGTGACCTCGCAGGGGCTGGGGCCGCCGGGGTCCGTGCTGTCGCGCTGCCCCGCGCCGTGGTCCCCGGTGCTGACCGACGCCGTCGCCGCCGCGGCGCGTTCCGCGTGGCGGGCGAAGAAGCACCATCCGGCGACCCACGGGGCGGCCCTGATGACGGCGCAGCTCTCCATGCACGCCACGGGCGCTCAGCCGGTGTTCCAGCGGCTGCTGGAGGAGGCGACCGCCGCCGCCGAGGTGGAGCGGCGGGCCGAGGCCGCCGCCCGCGAGGCGGCGAAGAACACCCGGACGCGGCCGGCGGTGCCGGGCGACGGCCTGGCCCAGGGCTGGTTGCGGGAGTTCACCGCCGTCGTCCGCACGCTGGAGCGCCGCGCGCTGATGCGGGCGGAACTGCTGGACGGTGCGCCGGACCCGCACGGCTGACGGGCGGCCCGCGCCGGCTGGGCCCGCTGGTCCGGGCCGCCCCGCTCACCGACAGCGAGCGCCTCGGCCTGGGCGGGGCCCCTGCCCAGGGCGGGTCAATCGCGGTGTTCGGCGTTCCCCACCGCGCAGGCGTCCGCCTCGCGGGCGTTGCGTGGGCGTTGCGCGGAGTCGCGGTGGTGGCGAACCGCGCGGGCCCGGCTCGCCGAACGCCTCGGCCGCCGGGGTTCGCTCCCCCCGGGCCGCCGGAGCGGCGGACGCACCCCGGCACCGTCCGCGAAGAGGAAGGGGACGCACACGGGAGTGAGCGGGAGAGAGGGAGGCACGGACGGGGCCGCGCGGCGGTGCTCGCCGTCTCCGTCCACCGGCGGCGGGGCCGGGACGGCGGCGACGATGAGAGGCGCGGCCGCGCGCCGGTCGCACCCGGCGTGCCGGTACGGCGCCCACCTCGGCGCGAGGGGGCCGTACCGGGGGTCGCGGCACCTGTGGCGCGGCGGCCGACCGCCGGAGCGGCCCGGCGTCCGCGCCCGACCGGCCGCGGACGCCCCGCC
>NZ_JAAVJC010000142.1 GCF_012033785.1 Streptomyces bohaiensis | reverse complement strand
CGGCGGGACGGGCCTGATGCCGCGCGGCGAACGGCGCGGCCGCAGCTGCGGCGACGCCGCGCGGTGGGGTGGCGCTGCCGTCACCCCAGGCGCCCGCGGCGCCCGGCATGAGCAGTTCCTCCTCCTCGCGGTCCTCCGGTTCCCCGGCCTCGGGGAACGGGTACGCGGCGGTGGCGGGGGCCGGCGGGGGTGCCGCGTGCCCCGGGGCGACGCCCGTGTGGTCCAGCTGTCCCCGGTCCGGGAAGCCGCCGGTCTCGGTCATGCGTACCCCTTGCCCATCAGGTAGTGCTCCCACGTCCGCCGCGCTCCGGCCGGCCAGGGACACGGCGGGGCGCGCGTCGGCACGGCCCTGCCCCGGTCCGGCCGGACATCTGCGGACGAACCCGCCCGCCTGCGGTGACACAACGACACAGCACCCTACCGGGCACCGCGGACACGCTTGCCCACCGCCGTCCGCCCCGAACCGTATGGTCCGGGTTTGTCGTTGTCCTGTCTACGTCCGACTTCCGGACAGCAGGAACGCTACGTTTCTGCTCTCTTCCGACCAGGTTCCGGTGTCCAGCGCGACCGCCTGCAACAGTGTGCACCGCACGCGGTAGCCCGCGGCGGTGAGGATTCCCCCGGTGCTCTCGGCCTCGTCGCGGGTGAGCGCGTGGGTCACTATCCGGGGCGCCCTGCGGTCGGCGCAGGCGCGCAGCGTCCGGGGCCCGCCCCCGCCGACCCGGATCGCGTCGGGCTCGGGCAGGTCACCGAGCGCCTGGGGCGCACCCCCGTGCACCACCTGGAGCTCGACACCGGCGGCGCGGGCGCCGGCCGTGACCCGGGCGCACGCCTCGGCGTCGCGGTCCACCGCGATGACCGCCGCACCCAGCCGCGCGGCCTCGACCGCGGCGAGCCCGCCCGCGGTGCCCACGTCCCAGAGCAGGTCGCCGGTGCGCGGCCCCAGGAAGGCCAGTTGGGCGGCGCGCAGTGCGGGAGCCTGCCCCTCCGTGGGGGTGTGGGCCGACAGGCCGTAGTCCGCCGCCTCCAGCGCCCAGCCGGCCGGGCCGGCGGGCACCCCGCCTGCGAGCCAGCCGTCCCGGGTGGGTGCCTGGCCGCCGCCGAGGACGATGACCACGTTGGGATCGCGCCACCGGTGGTTGACCGCGGTCTCGGGGGTGACCATCGTGACGCTCTCGTCCGCGGTACCCAGGCTCTCGCACACCACGAAGGTGCGGTGCACGCCCCGCAGCATCAGGGCGATCTCCGTGGGGCCCGCGCCCGGCGCGGTGAGGACGGCGACCTTCGGGTGGGCGCGGCAGACGTTGACGGCCCGGCGCAGGGTGCCCTGACCGGCCACCACGATCCGGGCGTCGTCCCACGGCATCCCGGCACGGGCGAACGCCGCCGCCACGGAGGAGACGGCGGGGACGACCTCCACCTCCAGCCCGTGGGCGGGGTCGCGGAGCGCCCGGACGACGCCGAAGAAGCCGGGGTCGCCGTCGGCGACGACGACGGCGCTGCCGCGGTGGCGCGCGATGCGCTCGGCGGCGAGCGGGACGCTCCCGAGGGTGACGCGCTCGGCGCCGGGTGGGATCTCCGGCTGCTCCAGGTGGCGGGGGGCGGCGGCGACCAGGGTCGCCGCGCGCAGTGCGGAACGGGCTGCCGGTTCGAGCGGCGAGCCGTCCCATCCGATCACGGTGACGCGGTCGGCCATGGCCTGCGGACTCCGGGGGTGTGGCGACGCGGGGGGGGGTGCGGGACGGGATGAGACTACCCCCGTCGGGGCCGGTGTGATCCGCCGTCAGGCGACGGCTTCGCCGACCGGGCCGAGGTCGTCCAGGTCCTCCAGGTCCTCGGGGAGGAGGCCCCAGACGATGACATCGGTGCGGACCTCCGCCCAGCGGCCGTCCTCGGTGCGGGTCCGCACCATGCCGGCGCTGCGCAGGACGCCCTCGCTGAGACAGCCGATCTTCAGTGCGACCTGCTGCGACGCGGTGTTCCCGGCCGCGGTGCGCAGTTCCATCCGCTCGAACCCCTGCTCGCCGAAGAGCCACCGCGCGACGGCGAGGACGGACTCGACGGCGTAGCCCTCGCCCCGCGCCCAGGGGGCGACGACGTAGCCGATCTCGGCTGATCGGACACGCCAGTTGGTCTTCATGAGGTGAACGGACCCGACGAGGCGCTGGGTGAGGTGGTCGGCGACGGCGAAGACTATGCCGCGTCCCTCGTCGCGCTCGGCGGGGGCGAAGCGGGCGATCCACTCCCGGGCGTCGACCGCCGAGTAGGGCGCGGGCACCGAGGTCCAGGCTGCCGTCAGCTCGTCGTCCATCATGGCGGTGAGTGCCGGTTGGTCGGCCTCCTCGTAGCGCCGCAGGACGAGCCGCTCGGTGGCGAGGGTGACGTCGGGGAAGGTGGGTGTCATGCGCCGCTCCGTGGCCTGGGTGGTAGTCACAGCATGCAGCATGGGCACGGCGCGTGACGGACCCGGGGCCCGGCCTCACGGCCGGGGCCCGGATCGGGGTGCGGGAGTCGGGTGCCCGGTCGGGGCGGCCCGCTCAGAACGCGGGCAGGACGGAGCCCTGATAGGTCTCCTCGATGAACTGGCGCACCGCGTCGGAGGTGAGCAGCTCGCTCAGCGCCGCGGCGGCCTCGTTGTCCTCGTCGCCCTCGCGGACGGCCAGGAAGTTGGCGTAGGGGTTGCCCTCGGCCTCCTCCAGCGCCAGCGAGTCCTCGGCGGGGCTCAGGTCGGCCTCCAGCGCGTAGTTGCCGTTGATGACCGCGGCGTCGACATCGTCGAGGACGCGGGGCAGCGTGGCGGCCTCCAGCTCGTTGAAGACCAGGCCGTTGTCCTCGGTGATGTCGCCCAGGGTGGCCTCGGCGCCGACACCGTCGGCGAGGGTGATGAGCCCCTCACCGGCGAGCAGCTGCAGCGCGCGGCCCGCGTTGGTGGCATCGTCCGGGATGGCGACGGTGGCGCCCTCGGGGAGGTCGTCGAGGCTGTCGATCGAGGCGGAGTAGACGCCCAGCGGCTCCAGGTGGACGTCGGTGATGCCGACGATGCTGGTGCCCTGCTTGGCGTTGAAGTCGTCCAGGTAGGGCTGGTGCTGGAAGAAGTTGGCGTCGACCTCGCCGTCCTCCAGCGCGGTGTTCGGCAGGATGTAGTCGTCGAACTCCTCGACGGTGAGCTCCAGACCGGCGTCCTCCGCCAGGTTGTCCTTGACGAAGGTGAGGATGTCGGCGTGCGGGACGGGGCTAGCGGCGACGCGCAGGCTGAGGGTCTCCTCACCCTCGGCGGACGATCCGTTGTCGTCGGCGTCCGGGTCGCTGGAGGTGCCGCAGGCGGTGAGCGCCAGGGTGAGCGCACCGGCGAGGGCGACGGCGGTGCGGACGGTGCCGCGCTGGGGCTTGCGAGTGGTGGTACGCACGAAAAGTGCCTCTCTGTGGTGGTGACGCCCGGGCCGGTACGGCGCCGGGAAGGCGGAGGGGGCGCCGTCAGGTCCCGGCGCGCTCGCGGCGGGCGAGCAGCCGGACCACACCGTCGCCGATGAGCTGGGCGACGGTGACGATGACGATGAGCGCCAGGATGATGACGAGCATGAAGTCGGTCTCGGAGCGGCGGTAGCCGTAGTTGAGGGCGATGGTGCCGAGGCCGCCGCCGCCGACCGCGCCCGCCATCGCGGAGTAGCCGATGAGGGCGATCACCGTGGTGGTGAGGCCGGCGACCAGCGAGGGCAGCGCCTGCGGCAGCAGGATCTTCCGCACCACTGCCCACACGCCGCCGCCCATGGCGAGCGCCGCTTCGACGAGGCCGTGGTCGACCTCGCGGACGGCGGTCTCGACGAGCCGGGCGAAGAACGGGATGGCGCCGACGGCCAACGGGACGACGGCGGCCGTGGGCCCGATGGCGGTGCCGACCACGAACCGGGTGAACGGGATCAGCGCCACCAGCAGGATGATGAACGGCAGCGAGCGGCCGACGTTCACCACGAAGCCGAGCACGCGGTTGACGGGGACGTTGCGGAGGAGCCCGCCGTTGTCGGTGAGGACCAGCAGCACGCCCAGCGGGAGCCCGCCGATCACCGCGAACAGGCTGGACCACCAGACCATGTAGAGGGTGTCGATCGTGCCCTGCCAGAGCAGGGGCTGCATCTGTTCCCAGGTCATCGTCTACTCCTTCACCAGGTCGGCGCCGGGGGCGGCGTCGGCCAGGTCGGCGGTCGGCGCGGTGCGGGGGTCGTGGACCTCGACGGTGAGGCCCTGGTCCCGGAGGTAGCCGATGGCCCGGTCGGCGTCGGCACCCGGACCGGAGAGCTCGATGCGCATCCGGCCCACCTGCCGGCCGCCGACCGTGTCCATGGCGGCGGCGAGGATGGAGACGTCGGTGTCGTGGGTGCGGGCCAGGCCGGAGATGACCGGCTGGCCGGCGCGCTCGCCGTGGAAGGTGACGTCGACGACCGTGCGCCCGGCGACGGACGCCGCCCCGGCCAGCGGGAACAGCTCGGCGGCGAGTTCGGAACCGGGGGTGGCGAGCAGGTCGGAGACCTTTCCGGACTCCACCAGCCGTCCCTCGCGCATCAGCGCGGCCGAGTCGCAGACCGACTTCACCACGTCCATCTCGTGGGTGATGAGCAGCACGGTGAGGCCGAGCTGCTGGTTGAGGTCGCGCAGCAGCCGCAGGACGGAGCGGGTGGTCTCGGGGTCGAGCGCGGAGGTGGCCTCGTCGGAGAGCAGCACCTTGGGGTCGCCGGCCAGCGCCCGGGCGATGCCGACCCGTTGCTTCTGGCCGCCGGAGAGCTGGGCGGGGTAGGCGCGTGCCTTCTCGGCGAGGCCGACCAGGTCCAGCAGTTCCAGGGCCTTGGCGGCGCGGGCCCGGCGGGTGAGGCCGAGGATCTCCAGGGGCAGTTCGACGTTGCCCTGCACGGTGCGGGAGGAGAGGAGGTTGAAGTGCTGGAAGACCATGCCGATGCGGGTGCGGGCCCGGCGCAGTTCCCTGCCCGCGCGGGGGCCGCGGCCGGCGAGGGCGGTCAGGTCGGTGCCGTCGACGGTCACCGTGCCGCTGCTGGGGCGCTCCAGCAGGTTGACGCAGCGGATGAGGGAGGACTTCCCCGCTCCGCTGCGGCCGATGACGCCGAAGACCTCGCCCGGGTGGACGTGGAGGCTCACGCCGTCGAGGGCGGTGACCTCGCGGTCGCGCGTGCGGTAGACCTTGGTCAGGTCCGTGGTGGTGATCACAGGGTTTCCGTCGCTGTCGGGTGGCGGCGCGGGGGTGCGCGCCGGGACGGGCCTCGCGGCGGCGTGCCGGAGGCGGTCCGGGACTGGCAGGGGGTGCCTGGCGGATCAGGGCTGAGCGGGCGTCGGCGCGACTCGGCGCGGGCGCGTTCTCGCTTCGGGGCGCGAGGCTGCTCGGGTGTCGGCCCTCAGCGCGCACACATTCGACGCGGACAGCGTGCGCCGGACAGGGTGCCTGTCTCGGGTGCCTGGTGGTGGCTGCTCGCTCCGGTCATGCCGGACAGTTAATCACCACGGAACGCACACATGGTCGGGCGACCGGAATCCGTCCGCATGCCGGACATCCGGGCGTCCGCCTGCCGGGCGGGGCCCGATCCGGCGGGGTCCGCGCACCGCAGTAGAGTCGGGCGCATGCTCACCCCCCTGACCATCGCGGTCGCGGCGGCCGCCGTGCTGCTGGGCGTCTGGTGCGCCGTGGCGGCGCTGCGCAACCAGTCGGCGAAGGACTGGCACTACGCGGCCATGGCGGTGGTGACCCTGCTCACCGTCGTCCAGCTCGTCGTCGGCGTCGTGATGCTGGCGGGGGGCGACCGGCCCGCCGGGGACTCCACCGCGGTCTTCGTCTCCTACCTCGTCTCGGTCACCGCCTGCGTTCCGGTGGTCGGGATGGTCGCGCTGGGCGAGCGCTCCCGGTGGGGCCCCGCGACGGTCGCGGCGGGGGCGTTCCTGCTGGCGATCCTGGAACTGCGACTGCACGACGTGTGGGGTGGTGGCGTTGGCTGAGGCATCCGTGACCGACGGGGGGACGGCTCCCGGCGGCGGTGGGGACCGGCACGGGCTGCGGTCCGGCCCGGGGAGGCTGCTGGTCACGCTGTACGCGGTCTTCACCGTGGGCGCCGCCTCGCGCTCGCTCTACCAGCTGTCGACCCGGTTCGACGAGGCGCCGCTCGCCTACCTGCTGTCGGCCGGGGCCGCGCTGGTGTACGCCCTGATCACCGTCGTGCTGGTGCGCGGCGGTGAGCGCGCGCGTCGCCTGGGGGTGGCGGCCTGCGCCGTCGAACTCGCCGGGGTGCTGGTGGTGGGGACCTGGACGGTGGTCGACCCCTCCGCCTTCCCCGACTCGACCGTGTGGTCGACCTACGGCATGGGCTATCTGTTCCTGCCGCTGGTGCTGCCGGTGGTGGGGCTCTTCTGGCTGCGCCGCGGCGGCGACAGGCCGCCCGCCGCGCACCGCTGACCCGTACCGGCGACCGCGGTGCGGGAGAGGACGCCCCTCTCGCACCGCGGTCGCGGCTCAGCCCGCGACAGCCAGCGCGGGGAGCGGCGAGGGCGCGGCCCGGCGCTTCTCCAGGGTGACCACGCTCAGCCGACGACTGACCACCTCGGTGCCGACCGGGGCGTAGCCGAGGCGCCGGTAGAGCCGGAGGTTGCCCTCGCTGCGGTGCCCGGTGCGCAGGCGGAACCGGTCGGCGGTGGCGCTCTGCCCGGCGAGCAGTTCCTCCATCGCGGCCAGCAGACGGCGGCCGAGGCCGTGGCGCCGCATCCGCGGATGGACCATGAGCGTGCCGATGGTGGCGGCGCCGTCCGCCTCGATCCGGCCGCGCACCGCGCCGACGACCTCGTTCCCCAGCCGGGCGACGAGCACCGGGCCGGCGGCCATCTCGGCGCGGAGCTCCTCCAGGGTCTGGGTCAGCGGTTCGAGGCCGTAGTCGTTGTAGAGCTCGGCCTCGGTCTGGTAGCAGAGGTACTGGAGTTTCAGGACGTGTTCGGTGTCCGACTCGGCCGCGGTGCCGATCATGACGCTCATGCCCATGCGCGCATCCTCCTAGCGAGCTGGGCCGGCCGCGGCGGTTCGAGGGTTGCGCGCGGTCCGGCCGTCCGGGTGCCCTGACGGCGCCTGGTGTCCTGCGCCGTGTGCATTGTGTCCGCGCCGGGTGGGCGGCGAAACGCCGCCGGACGGAACTCGGCTGTGACATTGCCGACTCCCGGTGTCCGTAGGGTGGCCGTACCGGGGCCGGTGGGCGGCCACGGGATATCCTCACCTGTCGCCCGACCTCGCGCGACGTGTTGTCGACCGGAGGACCCGTTGTCCCGTTTCCGACTGATCAAGGCGGTCCTGGGACCGCTCCTCCGGCTGCTCTTCCGCCCCCGCGTCGAGGGGGCGGCCCACATCCCGGGGTCCGGTCCGGTCATCCTGGCGGGCAATCACCTCACCTTCATCGACTCGCTGATCCTGCCGCTGGTGACGGGCCGCCAGGTCTTCTTCATCGGCAAGGACTCCTACGTCACCGGCCGCAGCCCCAAGGGACGGCTGATGGCGTGGTTCTTCACCGGCGTCGGGATGATCCCGGTGGACCGGGACGGCGGGCACGGCGGTGTCGCGGCACTGATGACGGGGCGCCGAGTGCTGGAGCGCGGGGACGTGTTCGGCATCTACCCGGAGGGGACCCGCTCCCCCGACGGTCGGCTCTACCGCGGCCGGACCGGCATCGCGCGGCTGACGCTGATGACCGGCGCGCCGGTGGTGCCGTTCGCCATGATCGGCACGGACCGGGTGCAGCCCGGCGGCCGGGGGCTGCCGCGGGTGCGGCGGGGCGAGCGGATCACGGTCCGTTTCGGCACCCCGCTGGAGTTCGGCCGCTACGAGGGGATGGACCGCGACCGCTACGTGCTGCGGGCCGTCACCGACGAGGTCATGACCGAGGTCATGCGGCTCTCCGGGCAGGAGTACGTGGACATGTACGCCACCAAGGCACGCGCCGCCTGAGCCGCCGCGCACCGACGACGCCGCAGGGGCGGACCCGTTCGGGTCCGCCCCTGCGGCGCGACATGCGGTCCGGGCCTGGTTCAGCCCCCGGCGGACGCCCAGGCGCGCTGGGCGGCGAGATCGGTGCGGACCTCGGCGAGCTGCTCCGCCACGGCGGCCGGCGCGGTACCGCCGCGTCCGCTCCGGGAGGCGAGCGAGCCCGCGACGGTCAGCACCTCGCGGACGGCGGGGGTCAGGTGCGGCGAGATGGCCGCGAACTGCTCGTCCGTCAGCTGGTCCAGCTCGATGCCCTCCTTCTCGCAGACCTGGACGCAGCTCCCGGCGACCTCGTGGGCGACGCGGAACGGCACGCCCTGCCGGACCAGCCACTCGGCGATGTCGGTGGCGAGCGAGAAGCCGGCCGGGGCGAGTTCGGCCATCCGGTCGGTGTGGACGGTGAGGGTGGCGATCATCCCGGTGAAGGCGGGGAGGAGGACCTCCAGCTGGTCGCAGGAGTCGAAGACCGGCTCCTTGTCCTCCTGGAGGTCGCGGTTGTAGGCGAGCGGCAGCGCCTTGAGCGTGGCGAGGAGGCCGGTGAGGTTCCCGATGAGCCGGCCCGACTTGCCCCGCGCCAGTTCGGCGATGTCGGGGTTCTTCTTCTGCGGCATGATCGAGGAGCCGGTGGAGAAGGCGTCGTGGAGGGTGACGAAGGAGAACTCCTTCGTGTTCCACAGGATGATCTCCTCGGCGATGCGGGAGAGGTCGACGCCGATCATGGCGGTGATGAAGGCGAACTCGGCGACGAAGTCCCGGGAGGCGGTGCCGTCGATGGAGTTGGCGGACGAGCCGTGCTCGAAACCGAGTTCGGCGGCGACCGCCCGCGGGTCCAGGCCCAGGGTGGAGCCGGCCAGCGCGCCGGAGCCGTAGGGCGAGACCGCGGTCCTGGCGTCCCACTGCCGCAGCCGCTCCGCGTCCCGGCCCAGTGCGTGGACGTGGGCGAGCAGGTGGTGGGAGAAGAGCACCGGCTGGGCGTGCTGGAGGTGGGTGCGGCCGGGCATCGCCGCGTCCGGGTGGGCGGCGGCCAGTTCGGTGAGGGCCTCGCCCAGATCGGTGACGAGTCCGCCGATGACCCGGGCGTGGTCGCGCAGGTACATCCGGAAGAGCGTGGCGACCTGGTCGTTGCGGGAGCGGCCGGCCCGGAGCTTGCCGCCGAGGTCGGGGCCGACGCGCTCCAGCAGCCCCCGCTCCAGGGCGGTGTGCACGTCCTCGTCGGCCACGGTGCCGGTGAACGTGCCGGCCTCCACGTCCGCGAGCAGCTCGGCGAGGCCGGCGAGCATGCCGGCGAGTTCCCCGTCGGTCAGCAGACCGGCGCGGTGCAGCGCGGCGGCGTGGGCACGGGAGCCGGCGATGTCGTAGGGGGCAAGCCGCCAGTCGAAGTGCACGGAGGCGCTCA
Source organism: Streptomyces bohaiensis (assembly GCF_012033785.1). Classification (GTDB taxonomy): domain Bacteria; phylum Actinomycetota; class Actinomycetes; order Streptomycetales; family Streptomycetaceae; genus Streptomyces; species Streptomyces bohaiensis. The sequence goes on along the minus strand of NZ_JAAVJC010000142.1, from coordinate 3,059 downwards.
GCCGTTCCAGGGCCGCCGAGGGCCCGTCGGCGAATCGGCCGCCCCACAGCCGCATGCCGTCCTCGGGCTGCTGCGGCGCGTCGGGGCCTGCTCCGTTGCTCATGGCGGTGAACTCCTCGAAACGTCGGCCGGGTCGGGCGCGACCCGGCCGGGGAAGGGACGGTGCTCGGATACGACCGTGTCCCCGGACAGCGCCGGGGACACGGTGGGGTTCTGCGGTTGTGGGGGCCGGGGCCCGGCGGAGCCGTCCGGCCGCTGCCCTACTGTGCCAGATCCCGCTTGGCGGCGATCTTGCTCGACATGCCGAAGATCTCGATGAAGCCCTTGGACATCGACTGGTCGAAGGTGTCGCCGGTGTCGTAGGTCGCGAGCTCGAAGTCGTAGAGCGACTTCTCGGACTTCCGGCCGGTGACCGTGGCCCGGCCGCCGTGCAGCGTCATCCGGATGTCGCCGGTGACGTGCTCGTTGGCCTCGTCGATGAAGCCGTCCAGCGCCCGCTTGAGCGGGGAGAACCACATGCCGTCGTAGACCAGTTCGGCCCACCGCTGCTCGACCCCACGCTTGTAGCGGGCAAGCTCGCGCTCGACGGTGACGTTCTCCAGCTCCTGGTGGGCGGTGATCAGCGCGATGCCGCCCGGGGACTCGTACACCTCGCGGGACTTGATGCCCACGAGCCGGTCCTCGACCATGTCGATCCGGCCCACGCCCTGGGCGCCCGCCCGCTCGTTCAGCTGCTGGATGGCCTGCAGCACGGTGACGGGGCGGCCGTCGATCGCGACCGGGGTGCCCTTGTCGAACGTGATGACGACCTCGTCGGCGTCACGCGGGGTGGCCGGGTTCTCGGTGTACTCGTAGACGTCCTCGATGGGCGCGTTCCAGATGTCCTCCAGGAACCCGGTCTCCACCGCCCGCCCGAAGACGTTCTGGTCGATCGAGTACGGGGACTTCTTGCTGGTGGCGATGGGGAGGCCGCGCTCCTCGCAGAAGGCGATGGCCTTGTCCCGCGTCATGGCGTAGTCCCGGACCGGGGCGATGCACTTCAGGTCGGGTGCCAGGGAGGAGATGCCCGCCTCGAACCGGACCTGGTCGTTGCCCTTGCCGGTGCAGCCGTGTGCGACGGTGGAGGCACCGTGCTTCTGCGCCGCGGCCACCAGGTGCTTGACGATGGTCGGCCGGGACAGGGCGGAGACCAGCGGGTAGCGGTCCATGTAGAGGGCGTTGGCCTTGATCGCGGGGAGGCAGTACTCCTCGGCGAACTCGTCCTTGGCATCGGCGACCTCGGCCTCGACCGCACCGCACTCCAGCGCGCGCTTGCGGATGACGTCGAGGTCCTCGCCGCCCTGGCCGACGTCGACGGCGACGGCGATGACCTCGGCCCCGGTCGCCTCGGCGATCCAGCCGATGCAGACAGAGGTGTCCAGACCGCCGGAGTAGGCGAGTACGACGCGCTCGGTCACGGGATTCTCCTTGGGATGCATACGCTGACTGGAATAACTATGCAGCCCTCCGCATGGATTGTCAATCCAGCGGTGAAACCGCAGCTCAGAGCAGTGCCTACCACCGTGCACCGGAAGCGACGGCCGTCGGCGGGGCGCTCCCCGGCCCACCCGTGCCGCTCGGCGGGCCGCGGCGACCCGCCCCCACACCAGGCGCTCGCCACCGCACCTCACGCCGGGCGCGCGAGAGCGTGCGCGCGCCGCCCGTGCGGGTGACATCGTGAACGCGTTGAATCCGCGCGCCGGGCCCGGCTCCGGCACCCCCCGGGAACCGCGCAGGTCAGCGGCGCGCGCCCCGACGACGCGGCACCCCGAGCACTGGTGTACGCCTGAAGGATTCCGTCACGGACCGTCCCGCGACGGGCCGGGGTCGGTCACGCTGGGAAGCCCCGCCCGGCCGCCGGGCACAGCCCGATCGTGGAGCGCACCGTGTCGACGCCTATCGCCGTACCCCCCACCGGCCGCCCCACCGGCCGATCCGCCGCCGTGCCCGCCCAGGGCGCCGCGCCCTCCCCCACCGACGCCCCGGCCCGCGTCGCGCTGCGCCGCGCCCGCACCCTGGTCGAACCGGCGCTCCTGCACTGGGTCGACCGGCTGCCCGGGGAATTGCGCCGCATCGCCCGCTACCACTTCGGCTGGAACGACGCCGCCGGCGCACCCGACCAGGGTCTGGTGGGGAAGGCGCTGCGCCCGGCGCTCGTCCTGGCGGCGGCCGAGGCGTGCGGCGGGCGCGCCGAGGAGACGCTGCCGCCGGCGGTGGCGGTGGAGCTGGTGCACAACTTCTCGCTGCTGCACGACGACATCCTCGACGGCGACACCACTCGCCGCCACCGGGCGACCGCATGGACGGTCTTCGGTTCGCCCGGGGCGCTGCTGACCGGGGACGCGCTGCTCTCCCACGCCTTCCGGGTGCTCGCGGACGAGGGGTCCGAGCGGGCCGCCGCGGCCGTGCGCGCGCTGGCCGACGCCACCACCCTCCTGGTGGAGGGCGAGCACACCGACGTGGGGTTCGAGAGCCGGGAGACGGTGCCGCTCCAGGCGTGCCTGTCGATGAGCGAACGCAAGACCGCCGAGCTGCTGGCCTGCTCCTGCGAGCTCGGTGCGCTGTGGGCAGGTGCCGCGCCGGACCGGGTGGCGGCGCTGCGGCGGTTCGGCCACCACCTCGGCCTCGGCTTCCAGCTCGCCGACGACCTGCTGGGCATCTGGGGCGACCCGGCGCTCACGGGCAAGCCGGCCGGGGCGGACCTCGCCGCCCGCAAGAAGTCGCTGCCGGTCGCCGCGGCGCTGGCCGCGGACGGCGCCGCCGCCCGCCGACTGGCGGCGCTCTACCGGCCGGTCGACCCGGACGGTCCGCCCGAGACCGCGGATCAGCTCGCTGAACTCGCCGACCTCGTGGAGCGCGCCGGTGGCCGGGGGTGGGCCGAACGGGCCGCCGAGGAGCACGCCGAGCGCGCCGCCACCGCGCTGGCGGAGTCCGGGGCGACCGGGCCCGCGGCCGAGGCGTTGGCCGGTCTCGCCGCGCTGGCCTGCCGCCGCGACACCTGACGGTCGGATCGCGCCGGC
>NZ_JAAVJC010000141.1 GCF_012033785.1 Streptomyces bohaiensis | reverse complement strand
GGGGAAATGGAGTGGACGGCACGGGAGTGGGGCTGGGCCTGGCCCGCGGACCGCCGCATCCTGTACAACCGCGCCTCGGCAGCGCCGCGCCCACCGCGGTGAGCGTCCGCGCCGCCCGCAGCAACCGTCCCGCGCGCCCCTCGCGCAGGGTCACGGCGACCGACCCCAGCCGGCGACGCATCGCGTGGTCGGCCAGGGACTCGCCGGCCGCTCCGAGGACGGCCGTCGCCCGGGCCGTGCCGGTCTCCGCCGGCGGGCCCAGCAGGAGCGCCGCGCCCGAGGCCGCGGCCAGCGCCGAACCGGCGAAGACGTAGGGCAGCTCCCGGTGCGCGCCGTGCCAGGCCGGCACGGCGGTGTCGGCCGCCAGCACCGCCGTGTACGTCGCGACCGCCGGACCCAGCACCGCGGCGCCGCCGGTGGCCACCGCTCCCACCCGGGGGACCCGTCCCGTGACGGCCGCCGCCGCGGCGACGCCCGCCACGGGGCCGTAGACCGTCAGCAGCCAGGAGCCGACACTCATCGGCGAGGTCGGCTTGACCACCCGCAGCATGTGCGTGAAGCGCGACGGGACACCGAGGTCGTGGATGAGCGCCGCCGTCGCCAACGCCACCGAGCCGACGGAGGTCACCTTCAGCGCGGTCGCCGTCCTGGCCGCGCCACCGGCGTGCAGCGCCGCGGCCAGCACCGACCCCGCCCCGGCGAGACCGCCGAGGAAGAAGTACCCGGCGATGTCGCGGGCCTCCCAGGCGGGGGCCTTGATGACGGGGCGCCCGTAGTAGCTCGCGAACGACGCCCGCTCCACCATGAGCTGCTCCCCGCCGCCGCGCCTCCGGCGCCCGCCCCCGGCGTGGTGTTTGCCGTCGGCCACGGTCTGCCCGGTGTCCTCGTTCATCGGTGTCCCTTCCGTCGAGCCGCCGGGGCGGCGCCGGCCCCGACCGCGCAGAGCAGTGCCAGCCCGGCCGCGGCGGCGTGGCGCCACATCCGGGGGAGGTCGCGGGTCGTCACCTGCGGGTCCGGCGGGAGGCCGTAGACCTCCGGTTCGTCCAGCAGGAGGAAGAACGCCCCGTCGCCGCCGACCCCGTCGTCGGGGTCGTGGCCGTACAGCCGGGCCTCACCCACGCCCGCTTCGTGCAGGGCGTCGAGACGCTGCGCCGCCCGCTCCCGCAACTCGTCCAGCGGGCCGAACTGGATCGACTCCGTCGGACACGCCTTCGCACACGCCGGCTCCATGCCCGCCCCGAGCCGGTCGTAGCACATCGTGCACTTGAACGCCCGCCCGTCGTCGGGCCGCTGCTCGATGACGCCGTAGGGGCAGGCGGGCACGCAGTAGCCGCAGCCGTTGCAGATGTCGTCCTGCACCACCACCGTGCCGAACTCCGTGCGGAACAGGGCGCCCGTGGGGCACACGTCGAGGCAGGCGGCATGGGTGCAGTGCTTGCAGACGTCGGACGACATCAGCCAGCGGATCTTCCCTCCCGGAGTTCCCCCCGGCTCCGTGGCCGGCCCGTCGCCGCCGGCCCCGGACGGCGGGACGGGGGTCAGCCCCAACTGCGGCCGGTCGCCCGGATCGACCGGCGTGTCCTGCGCGTCCGGCGCGACCTCGGGCACCGACTGCTCGACGAAGGCGACGTGCCGCCAGGTGGAGGCCCCCAGCTCCCGGGTGTTGTCGTAGGACATCCCGCTCAGCGAGAATCCGTCGGCGGGCAGCGCGTTCCACTCCTTGCAGGCCACCTCGCAGGCCTTGCAGCCGATGCACACCGAGGTGTCGGTGAAGAACCCGACCCGCTCGGGCGGCTCGGTGTACCCGCTGTCCCGGGCGGGGTCGGCCGCCCCCGAGGGCGTGCCTCCCGCGGGCCGGTGTGTTGCGTCCTCGGGTGCGGTCACGGTGTCTCCTCCTCCGGTGAGCCGAGGCCGCCCGTGGCCTCGGTGACCCCCGCTCGCCGCCGGTACTCCGCGACCAGGGCCGGGAGCGCCGGGCCGCGCGGTCGGCGGCCGGGGCGGATGTCGGCGGTGAGCGCCTTGTCCTCCTGGATGTGCGCGTTCGGGTCCTGCGCCACCGCCGTCAGTTCGTTGGCGGCGTCCCCCGTGGACAGCCCGTTGGGGCCCCAGTGGAACGGGACGCCGATCTGGTGCACCACCCGGCCCAGCACGGTCAGCGGCGTCATCCGCTCGGTCACCAGCACCCGCGCCTCGATGGCGTTGCGGGCGGTCACCAGCGTCGCCCAGCCTCCGTGCTCCAGTCCCCGTTCCGCCGCCAGCGCGGGGGAGACCTCGCAGAACAGCTCCGGTTGCAGTTCGCTGAGATAGGGCGACCAGCGGCTCATGCCGCCCGCGGTGAAGTGCTCCGTGAGCCGGTAGGTGGTCACGACGTACGGGTAGACGGCCGCGCCGGGCTCGCCCGGCCCCGGGTGGTAGCGGTTCTCCGGCCGGCTGCTCTGCAACAGCACCGGGGACCGGTCGCGTCCCGGGTACAGGCCGTTGGGCACGGGGGAGTCCTGCGGCTCGTAGTGCGTCGGCAGCGGCCCGTCCAGCAGCCCCGACGGGGCGTACAGCCATCCCTTGCCGTCGGCCTGCATCACGAACGGGTCGTCACCGCGCAGCGCCGCCACCCCCACGGCGTCCTCGTCGGGGACGTGGCCGGGGGCGAGCCCGGGAGGGAAGTCGGCGACGTCGTGGCCCACCCACTCCCGCTGTCGCTCGTCCCACCAGACGTAGGCCTTGCGGTCGCTCCACGGGGTGCCGTCCGGCGCTGCCGAGGCGCGGTTGTACAGGATGCGGCGGTCCGCGGGCCAGGCCCAGCCCCACTCCCGTGCCGTCCACTCCATTTCCCCGTGCGGGCGACGGCGGGCGGCCTGGTTGACGCCGTCCCGGAAGACCCCGCTGTAGATCCAGCAGCCGCAGCGTGTGGAACCGTCGTCCCGCAGCCCGGTGTAGTCGGTGAGCGGTGAGCCGTCCGGACCGGTCCCGTTGATCTCGGCGAGGACCGCCTCCGCCGACGGCTCGTCGTGCGGACCCGAGACCGGGTAGTCCCACGTCAAGTCGAGAGGCGCCCGGTCCATGGGGTCCGTGGAGCCGCGCAGCAACTCCCGCACCCGCAGCCCGAGGTGGTACATGAACCACAGGTCGCTGCGGGCGTCACCGCGCGGCTCCACCGCGGCGTCGTGCCACTGCAGCCAGCGATTGGTGTTGGTGAAGGAGCCGGACTTCTCGGTGTGGGAGGCGGCGGGGAAGAAGAACACCTCGGTGGCGACGTCCTCGGTCCGCAACTCGCCCGACTCGATCTCCGGACCGTCCCGCCACCAGGTGGCGGACTCGATGAGCGAGAAGTCGCGAACCACCAGCCAGTCGAGCGCCGCCATCCCCAGCCGCTGCATCCGCGCGTTGGCGGAGCCCACCGCCGGGTTCTCCCCCATCAGGAAATAGCCCTTGCAGACGCCGTCGAGTTGGGCGCGCACCGTCGCGTAGGTGTCGTGGGAGCCCGTCAGCCGCGGCAGGTGGTCGAAGCAGAAGTCGTTCTCCGCCCGGGCGGCGTCCCCGTACCAGGCCTTCAGCAGGCTCACCGCGTACGAGCGCATCTCGTGCCAGTAGCCCTTGCCGGTGCGCGTGGAGTCGACCCAGCTGTCGAGGTCCTGGTGGGAGCGGTGGTGCGGCATCGGGATGTACCCCGGCAGCAGGTTGTACAGCGTCGGGATGTCGCTGGAGCCCTGGATGGAGGCATGGCCGCGCAGCGCCTGGATCCCGCCGCCGGGTCTGCCGATGTTCCCGAGCAGCAACTGGAGCACGCTCGCCGCGCGGATGTACTGGCTCCCGGTGGTGTGCTGGGTCCACCCCACCGCGTAGACGAAGGCCGACGTCCGCTCCCGGCCCGAGTTGGCGGTGAGGTCGCGGCAGACCCGCAGGAACAGCTCCCGGGGGACGCCGCACACCTCCTCGACCAGTTCCGGGGTGTAGCGGGCGTAGTGGCGCCTCAGCACCTGGTAGACGCACCGCGGGTGCTGGAGGGTCTCGTCCCGGCGCGGCCGCGGCGCCGCCACCGCGCCGCCCGAGCCGTGGCTCTCGGCGCCGCCCGCGCGCTGGGTGGACGCGTCGTCCGTGGAGTCCTGGGTCCGCAGGTCCGCGACCGGTTCCCTCGTCCCGGCCGAGGCCTGCACCGGCGAATCCTCGTACTGCCAACTGGCGGGGTCGTACGTGTGTGCCGTCTCGTCGAGCCCGGAGAAGACGCCGTCGAGCTCCTCGGTGTCGCGGAACGCCTCGCTGACCAGGTGGGCGGCGTTGGTGTAGGCCGTGACGTACTCGCGGAAGTCGGCCTCGTTCTCCAGGACGTGGTGGATGATGCCGCCGAGGAAGGCGATGTCCGAGCCGGCGCGCAGCGGCACGTGGTAGTCGGCGAGCGCGCTGGTGCGGGTGTGCCGCGGGTCGACGTGGATCACCCGGGCACCCCGCGCCTTGGCCTCCATCACCCACTGGAAGCCCACAGGGTGCGCCTCGGCGAAGTTGGAGCCCTGGATGACGATGCAGTCAGCGTGCTGGAGGTCCTGCATGAAGGTGGTGGCGCCACCGCGCCCGAAGGAGGTCCCCAGACCGGCCACGGTCGAGCTGTGGCAGACGCGCGCCTGGTTCTCCACCTGGACGACGCCCAGCCCGGTCAGCAGCTTCTTGATCAGGTAGTTCTCCTCGTTGTCGAGGGTCGCGCCACCGAGGCTCGCGATCCCCAGCGTCCGCCCGACACGGGTCCCCTCGTGCTCCCACTCCCAGCTGTCGCGGCGGGTGCGCACCACCCGTTCGGCCACCATGTCCATGGCCCGGTCCAGGTCGATCGGCTGCCAGTCGCTCGCGCCCGGCGGCCGGTACAGGCACTGGTGGCGGCGGGCGCTGCCCGTGGTGAGCTGGAGCGTGGCGGAGCCCTTGGGGCACAGTCGGCCGCGGCTGATCGGCGAGTCGGGGTCGCCCTCGATCTGCACCACGCGGTCGCCGCGGACATGGACCTCCTGGCCGCAGCCGACGGCGCAGTACGGGCAGACCGACTTCACGACCCGGTCCGCGGCGGCGGTCCGCGGGGTCGACGCCCGGGTGCGGGGCGAGGAGGCGGCGCTGCCCCGTCCCGTCGGGTCGTTGCCGGTCAACTGGCGGTACACGGGCCACTCGCCGAGCAGCCGACGCAGGTCACGCACGGTGGATCTCCGTTCGTCGCAGCGCGGGGCCGAACCGTGCCCTGCCGGTCCGGAGGACCGGGCGGGTCGGGCGGCCGGATCGCCGTCCCCAGGGGTCAGGAAGGGGGCGCGGGAAAGGGGCGCTCCCGCAGCACCCGGGCCAGATGCGCGGCGGTCGACGCCAGCGCGGCGGAGGTGGAACGGACCTGCTCCGGGGTCTCCGACAGCTCCTGGTAGTCGGTGCCGTGCATCGCCTCGCCCACCCAGTAGGTGAGGGCCTGCGGCGGAAGGGTGAAGCCGAGGTCGTTCAGCCCCTGGAAGAGGTCGGCGGACACCTTGTGCGCGCCGTCCTCGTTGCCGACCACCGCGACCGCGCCGACCCGCCCCGCCATCAGGGGGCGTCCCTGCTCGTCCGTCTCGGAGATGTCGGCGTTGAGCCGCTCCAGCACGCGCTGGGCGACGCTGGAGGGATGGCCCAGCCAGATCGGCGTGGCGAGCAGCAGGATGTCGCAGGCGAGGACGCGTTCGCGCAGCGCCGGCCAGTCGTCGCCCTCACCGACGTCCGCGGCGACCCCGGGCGGGATGGTGTGATCCACCGCGCGTACCAGTTCCGTGGTCGCGCCCTCGGCGGACAGCAGTTCCAGCACCTGTTCCGCGAGGAGTTGGCTGCTGGACGCGGCGGGGGAGCGGTTGAGGGTGCAGACGAGGGCGAGCGCGCGCAGCGGCGCAGTGGTGGTCATGCGCTGCCGGGTGACCCGCCGACCTGGTTCCGAACCTCGACCCCGGACACGTCACCCGAACGCCGCACCACCGCGCCCCCCGGTTCGGGCGAAGCGATCCTGGCTACCCAGGACCCGGCGGTTGCCGACCCCGGCCCGCCGCCCGCTCCCGCCCACGACACCGCCCGCACCTTCCGACAGGGGACAGCCCCATGGCCCACCAGGACGCGCTGCGACGACCTGCCACCGACCCGGACCCGCCGGCGCCTGCGGACCGACTGTTCAGACTTCCCGGCGTCTACCGGCCGCAGGCAGACACCCTGCTGCTCGCCGCGGCGATGCGACGCGAGGGGTTCACCCCGGGGACGGAGGTGCTGGACCTGTGCACCGGCAGCGGGGCGCTGGCCCTGCACGCCGCCCGGCTGGGAGCCCGGGTGACGGCGGTCGACATCAGCCGTCGGGCCGTGGCCTCCGCGCGGCTCAACACGGCCTTCGCCCGACTTCCGGTCTCCGTGCGCCGCGGGGACCTGCTCTCGGTGCTCCGCGGCCGCGCCTTCGACGCGCTGGTCAGCAACCCGCCCTACGTTCCGGCTCCGACGGACGCGCCCTCCCGGCTCGGCGGGGGCCGCGCCTGGGACGCGGGACCCGACGGGCGGCTCGTCCTGGACCGCATCTGCGACGGGGCCGCCGCCGCGCTGCGGCCCGGAGGGCTGCTGCTCCTGGTGCAGTCGCACCTCAGCGGACCGGAGGCCACTGTCGACCGACTCGCCGGAGCCGGAATCCGTGCGGCGGTGAGCGACCGGGTCACGGTCCCCTTCGGGCCGGTCCTGCGGGGGCGTGCCCGCTGGCTGCGGGCGCAGGGACTGCTCTCCCACGCCGTGGAGGGCGAGGACCTGGTGGTGATCCGTGGCCGCAAGGGATGAGGCGCCCCGCCGCGTGACGGTCGACCCCGAGGGGCCGCTGCTCGTGGAGGGCCCCGTCGAGGTCGTCGGCGCGGACGGGACGGTCAGCCGGTCCGACCGGTTCGTCGTCGCCCTGTGCACCTGCCGCCGCAGTCGCACCCAGCCGTGGTGCGACACCAGCCACCGTCGCCGCCGGCGCGGCGGCGACGGCCCGCGCGAAGCCGCGGGGCCCGTGCGCGAGGAGGAGGAACCGCTGTGAGCGCCCCGGCCGAACCGAGGCAGCGGGAGGACCGGGCCCTGCCCGTCCTGCCCGCGCCGCGCGGCGACCTGAGTCGCGCCGTGATCACTCTGCTGTCCGGGCGGGAGGCGGCGCTCCCGGCGGAGGCGGCCTGGGAACGGGCCGACCCCTACGGCGACGACCTCCACCTGGCGCTGTACGTCCTGTACGAGCTGCACTACCGGTCCTTCGCCGGGGTGGCCGACACCCTCGAATGGGACCCGGCGCTGCTGGGCGTGCGGGCCGCGGCGGAACGGGTGTTCCTGCGCGCGCTCCGCGAGGACGCCGGCGCCGGCTCCACGGACGTCGCCACCGCCCTCGACGGCCTGCTGGCGGAGCCGGTCCCCCGGGAGGGCACCGGTGTCAGCCACCACCTGGAGCGGGACGGGGAACTCTGGCAGCTGCGGGAGTACGCCGCCGTGCGGTCGCTCTACCACCTCAAGGAGGCCGATCCGCATCTGTGGGTCGTCCCCCGGCTGCGGGGCCGGGCGAAGGCCGCCATGGTCGCGGTGGAGTACGACGAGTTCGGCGCCGGCCGCGCCGACCGGGTCCACGCCCGGCTCTTCGCGGAGCTGATGGCCGACCTCGGGCTGAGCCCCGCCTACGGCCGGTACCTGGACGCCGCGCCGGCGCCCGCCCTCGCCGTCGTCAACATGATGTCGATGCTCGGACTCCACCGGCGGTGGCGGGGCGCGCTCGTCGGCCACTTCGCCGCCGTCGAGATCACCTCCTCGCCCGGGTCGAGGAGACTGGCGGCCGCCATGCGCCGCACCGGGGCCGGGCCCGCCGCGCAGCGGTTCTACGACGAGCACGTGGAGGCCGACGCCGTCCACGAGCAGGTCGTGCGCCGAGAGGTGATCGGCGGTCTCCTCGCCGACGAGCCGCACCTGGCCGGTGATGTCGTGTTCGGCATCGAGGTGACCGAGCACCTGGAGCAGCGTCTCGCCGACCGCCTGCTGCCGCGCTGGCGCGCCGGCCGGTCGGCCCTGCGCGGGCCGGACGGCTGATCGCGCGGCCGCTCGCGGGCGCTCTCGGCCTCAGATGTCGGAGTCCTTGTCGGCGGGCTCGTCGGTGAGGTGGACGGCGGCCTCCTCCGCGGACGCGGCACCACCGTCGATGCCGACGTCCTCCGCGAGAACGTCGGTGTCCCGCCCGGTGGTGTCCGTCACCTCGGCCAGCCGGCCGGCCCGCTCCGCGCCGAGCTCCCGCTCCTGCGGCTCACCCTCGCCGTCCCGCAGGTCCCCGATCCCGTCGCCAGCCGGGGGATCGACGTCCGGCACCTCCTGCGCCAGCCGCTGGTCGAGCGTCTCGCCCTCCTGCTCCTCGGCCGCGGTGGTGCCGAAGCGCTCCACCCCGAGCGGTCGCTCCGGTGGGGAGTACCCCTCCGCCATCCGGTCGTCCGCCCCGCGCTCGTCGAGCGTGTTCTCCATGTCCGGCTGGTCGTCGGACGGCAGGCTGCCGTCGTCCGACTGGGGCTGGTAGACGTCGTCGCCGCGTGCCTCGTCCGTCATCACTGTGCTCCTCGGTGCTCGATGTTCCGTCGCCGTGGCGATCGGCGCGTACGGTCCGACCGGCGGACGCGGGCCGCGCCCCGCAGGGCAGCCGCACGCCGATCATCCGTCCGACGCCGCTGTTCCGCGAGCCGGGGCCCGGCCGCCGTGCTGCGGCGGCTACCCGGGGTCCGCCGTCCGATGCGCGGGCGAGCGCCGGGGCCGGGGCCGCCCCCGCCGTTTCGTGCCACGGACCGCCGGGCACCCGGCGGTGCCCCGAACCGCCGAACGCGAAGGACACGCTCATGAAGGCCGTTGTATGGCACGCCGTCGGCGACATCCGTCTGGACGACGTGCCGGACCCCACCATCCAGGACCCGCACGACGCGATCGTCCGCATCACCACCTCGGCGATCTGCGGTACCGACCTGCACTTCGTCCGGGGCACCATGCCCGACATGAAGGAGGGCCGCGTCCTCGGCCACGAGGCGGTCGGCGTCGTCACCGAGGTGGGGCCCGAGGTGCGGAACTTCCGCCCCGGGGACCGCGTGGTGGTGCCGTCCACCGTCGCCTGCGGCACCTGCAGCTACTGCCGGGCGGGCTACTACGCCCAGTGCGACAACGCCAACCCGCCGCGGGGCGGGACCGTCTTCTTCGGCGGGCCGCAGAGCGCCGGCGGTCTCGACGGCCTCCAGGCCGAGTACGCCAGGGTCCCGTTCGCCCACGTGGGGCTCGTTCCGCTGCCCGAGACGGTCGACGACGCCCAGGCCATCATGCTGTCGGACATCTACCCGACCGCCTGGTTCGGTGCGCGGCTCGCGGAGATCAGCAGCGGTGACACCGTGGCCGTGGTGGGCGCCGGTCCGGTCGGGCAGGCCGCGGTCGCGTGCGCGCGGCTGCAGGGAGCGGGGCGCGTCATCGTCGTCGACGGCGTCGCGGACCGGCTCGACCTGGCCCGCAGGCAGCACGCGGAGACGGTCGACTTCAACCGCGAGGACCCGGTCGGCACCGTCCTGGAGCTGACCGGCGGCATCGGCGTCGACCGGGTGATCGAGGCGGTCGGGGTGGACGCACAGCGGCCGGCGCACGGACCCGCCGTCGTCACCGACGAGGAGGCCCGGGAGTTCGACCGCGAGCGGGACGCTGTCGCCCCGGAGCAGCATCCGGACGGCGACACGTGGATCGCCGGCGACGCGCCGACGCTCGCGGCGCGCTGGGCCGTCCGCATGGTGGCCAAGGCCGGCACCGTCGGTTTCGTCGGCGTCTATCCGCCGCAGGTGCAGCAGTTCCCCTTCGGGGAGGCGTTCATGAAGAACCTCACCCTCCGCATGGGCAACTGCAACCACCGCCGCTACGTCCCCCGGCTCGTCTCCCTGGTGGCCTCCGGCGCGCTGGACCCCACGCCGCTCATCACCCGCTGGTCCGGCGAACGGGACGTCATCGACGCGTACCGCACCTTCGACCGTCGCGAGCCGGGCTGGACGAAGGTCGCCCTGGGACTGGACGAGCACGGCGCTGTCGCACCCGGACTCGGAGCCGGAGCCGGCACCGGTACCGCGACCACCGCCGGCGGCCGGATGTGAACCGGCCCTGGCCGACCCGGCCCGGTCGGCCAGGGAAGAGCGAAGCGAAGAGAGAGGAGAGAGCAGTGGCGGACAACGACAAGAAGCTCGCCCAGGGCGACCACGTCACGTGGCGCAGCCACGGAAAGGACGTCGGAGGCACCGTCGTCCGACGGATCGAGCGGCGGACCGAGGCGGCCGGCCGCACCGTCGACGCCTCGAAGGACGAACCGCAGTACGAGGTGAGGAGCGACAGCAGCGGCCGGACGGCGGTCCACACACCGCAGTCCCTGCGCCGCGACTGATCGGCCGCCGGTTCCTGACACGGCGAGGCCGGCACGGCGAGGGGCGCCGCTCCGCTTCGGAGCGGCGCCCCTCGCGGCGGGGTTCGCAGCGCCCCGTTCGGGGCGCTGCGCCGTCGGCCGGTCGGCGCCCGGCCGACGGCGGACTCCCGTCGGCTAGCGGGTCCGGGGCTCCGGGCCGAGCGCGGAGGCCAGCTCGTGGACGGTCCCGTACCGCTGCTCACGCGGCAGCTCCGCCAGCGTTTCGACCAGCTGGTCGGGTGCGTGCTGCCGTCGCAGTTCGCCCACCAGGCCGTCCCTGCCGACGGGGAAGGAGGTCCGGCCGAGGTAGCGGGCCAGCTCCAGCCGCAACCGCTCGGGCGGCCCGTCGCCGCCCGCCCCGCCGACGGGGTCCTCGGCGACGGCCGGATCGTCGTCGGCCGGGGGCTCGGCGCGCGGCCCTTCCACCGCGCGCGGGGAGGAGCCGGCTGTGAGGTCGCCCTGGAGCTCCTTCTTCATCTCGTCGTCCCGGAGCGGTCCGGTCGTGTCACTGCGCTCGGTCATGACGCCTCCCTGGGTGAGGTGGTCGGTCTCCCCGGGTACGGGGTCCGGCCCAGCCGGTGCCCCTGGCGGGAACCGGGAAACGAGGGGTTTCGCGCAGTGACCCGGACGGTTCGTCCGCTGTCACCTGGCGTCCGCTGTCACGCCCGCGCCGACCGGCGCCGCTGCGGATCCGCGGGCGCGGTCGTCTCCAACGAGACCGCGTCCGGAGGCACCACTCCGAGCTGCACACCGTGGCGGGGCAGCACCGCGTCCAGTGCCCAGTCGGCCGCCACCCGGGCCCGGTTGCCCGGTTGGGAGAGCAGGTGGTAGGCGCGGGTGACCGCCGCGGCGGGGAGACCGGACAACGGCAGCCGCAGCGGGTTGGCGGCCGCGTCCCGGCCCCCGAGGTCCACCATGAAACCGAGGTCGTGGTGCACGTACTCCCGCTCCGTCCCGTGCCCGAAGGAGGCCGCGATGTTGTGTGCCGCCAACTTCCCCTGCCGGTGCGCGTGCTGCGCCGTCATGGCGGTCGGCTCACCGGAGCGGGTGAGGTCGGGAACAGCCGCCGCGTCGCCGCACGCGAACACCTCCGGGCGGCCGGGGACCCGCAGCGTCGACTCCACGCACAACCGCCCCTGCTCCGTGGGCAGCCCGAGCGACTCCACGAAGGGGTCCGGCCGCACCCCGACGCACCACACCAGCGTGCGGCTGGGGACGAAGGTGCCGTCGCTGAGATGCACTCCGGTGGCGGTCGCCTCCGCGACGGAGGTGCCCGTGCGCACGTCCACCCCCCTGCCGCGCAGCACCCGGTCGGCGGTGGCCGACAGCCGCGGGTCGAGCTCCGGCAGCACCCGGTCGGCGATGTCCGCCAGTAGCCACCGGGGCCGCGGACCGTTCGCCAGGACGCTGTCGTGCCGGTGGAGCGCGTCGGTCAGCCGGACCCCCTGCGCTGTCACCTCCGTCCCGGTGTAGCCCGCGCCGACGACCACGAAGGTGGTGCGTGCCTGCCGCTCCGCGAGGGTGGGGGCTGCGCCGGCCATCTCGACCTGGCGGGTGATGTGGTCCCGCAGATGGAGTGCCTCCGCGATGCCGCGGAAGCCGTGCGCGTGCTCGGCGACGCCCGGCACCGGGAGCAACTTGTTGACGCTGCCCACGGTGAGCACCAGCCGGTCGTACTCCAGCTCGCCCCGGTTGCCCTCGGGGTCGGTCCAGCGGACGGTGCGCCCCTCGAGGTCGATACCGTCCGCCTCGCCGAGGACGAGCCGCACCCCGGGGAGGGTTCCGGTGAGGGAGACGGTGACCCGTCTCGGCTCCAACCCCCCGCCGGCCACGTCCGGCAGCAGCGGGAGGTAGAGGAAGTAGTCGTTGGGGTTGATGATCACGATCTCGGCTGCGCCCTTGGCGCGCCGCAGCAGCGTACGGGCGCACTGGTAGCCGGCGAAGCCGGCGCCGACGATGACGATGCGGGGGCGTCGGGTGGTCAACGGGTCCTCCTGGCGGACGTGCGGCGACGGGGGGAGGCGCCCTGCGGGGCGGTGGCGCCGTGACAGCGGGAACGCGGCGGTCTCGGCGGCCGGCCGCTGCGGCGCCACCGCTCCGGTTGGCGGGCACCGCCCGCCAC
>NZ_JAAVJC010000140.1 GCF_012033785.1 Streptomyces bohaiensis | reverse complement strand
GCGCCGGCGCGGGCCCGGGCCTGCTCGCCCTGGGGCCGCCCGGCGGGGGTGCGCGGTGTGGGCTCGTCTGGCAAGTGCACTCCCGGGAGACGATCGGACTGCCATGGTAGCGACCGTGCGGGAGGCCGGGCCCGTTCGACGGGGCTGGCCGGGCGGTGGACGGGCACCGGCACCGCCCGGGCGTCGCGGCGGGTGGCCGGGCGTGTGCGCGGCGTTCCGCGCCTGGCGCACCGAGGCGGTGGGTCGGCCGGGAGACCCCGGAGAACCGTTGAGGGGCGCGTGACCGTACGGTCACGCGCCCCTCAACGGTTCTCCGGCCCGGCGGCGATACCGGGCCGGTGTCACACGGTGATCAGTGCTTCCAGCGGGACGTCGTCCAGTGCCTCCAGCAGCAGCTCGCGGCCGCCGAGGAAGCCCAGCTCCAGCAGGACGGTCACGCCCACGACCTCGGCCCCCGTCCGCCGGATCAGTCGGACCGACGCCCCGGCCGTGCCGCCGGTGGCCAGCACGTCGTCGATGATCAGCACCCGGTCACCGGGGCCGATGGCGTCGGCCTGGAGCTCCACCTCGGCGGTGCCGTACTCCAGGGAGTAGCTCTCGCCCACCGTCTCGCCCGGCAGCTTCCCGGCCTTGCGGACCGGGACGAAGCCGACGCCGGCCCGCACCGCCGCCGGGGCACCGATGATGAACCCGCGCGCCTCCAGCCCTGCGACCGCGGTGGCACCGACGCGGGTGACCGCGGCGGCCAGCGCGTCGGTGAGCACCGAGAAGGCACGGGGATCGGCCAGCAGCGGCGTGATGTCCTTGAACACCACCCCCGCCTTCGGGTGGTCCGGGACATCCCGGATGCCGTTCAGCAGCAGCTCGCGGTCGCCGCCCGCCAGCGGCGCCACCGTCCCCACCCCGGTCATCGGCGCTTCCCCGAGGGACGACCGCGGGTACGGCCGCGGGAGACCGGCTGACGGCGCTCGACGGTGACCTGACCGGTGGCGGCGGCGTGCGCGGCTGCGTCCGCCTCCTCCTCCGTGCGGCCCTCAGCGCTCTGCCCGGGCAGCCCGCTGTTGGGCTGCCCCGCGGCGGGCGAGGGGGCGCTGCCGCCGCGCTCCGCCCGCTTGGCCAGCACGTTGCGCTCGTGGGCGCGGATGGCCGGGTCGCGCAGCTTGAAGTCCACCACCACCGGGACGGCGATGAACAGCGAGGAGTAGGTGCCGGCGATCAGGCCCACCAGCAGCGGCAGCGCGATGTCCTTGAGCATGCCGCCACCGAGCAGGCCGGTACCGATGAACAGCAGCGCCGCCACGGGCAGCACGCCGGTGATGGAGGTGTTCATCGAGCGGACGATCGTCGCGTTGACGGCCTGGTTGCCCAGCTCCCCGTAGGTGAACCGGCTCTGCTTCTCCAGCTCCGCCGTCTTCTCCTGCGCCTTGTCGAAGACGACCACGGTGTCGTAGATCGAGTAGCTGAGGACGGTCAGCAGGCCGACCACCGTGCCGGGAGTCACCTCGAATCCGGCGAGGGCGTAGACCCCGATCGTGATGATCAGGTCGAAGAGCAGCGCGACCATCGCCGCCAACGACATGCGCCACTCGAAGGTGATGGCCAGGTAGACGCAGACCAGGACCATGAAGATGATCATGCCCTGGAAGGCCTTCTCGGTCATCTGCTCGCCCCAGCTGGGCCCGACCAGCTCCGCGTCCACCTGCTCCAGGGGGACGCCGGCCGCGTCCGCGATCGCGGCGCGCGTCGCGTCCGACTGCGCGGTCTCCAGGTCGGTCACCTGGATGCGCAGCGCCCCACTGTCGCCGACGGTCTGCACCCGGGCTTCCTGGCCGACGGTCTCCCGGACGACCTCCCGGGCGTCCTCCACCGTCAGCGAGCTGCTGTCCGGGGTGTTGTAGACCGCGCCGCCCTGGAACTCCACACCGAGGAAGAGTCCGCGCACCCCGAGACCGGTCAGGGAGACGATGACGAGCAGGACGGAGATGGCGTACCAGAACTTCCGCTTGCCGACGAAGTCATAGGCGGTCTCGCCGCGGTACAGCCTGGCGCCGAGCGTGCTCAGCCGTGCCATCTCACGCCTCCTTCGGTTCGGCGGGAACGGTGGTGGGGCGGCGCGTGGAGCGCCGGATGGGCGGACGGGCGCCCAGCCGCTTCGGGTCGAGCCCGGACCACTTGTGCCCCTTGGCGAAGAACGGACGACGCGCGGCCAGCGTGACCAGCGGCTTGGTCAGCAGGAACACGATGATGAGGTCCAGCGCCGTCGTGAGGCCGAGCACGAAGGCGAAGCCCTGCACCGAACCGACGGAGACGAGGAACAGCACGATCGCTGCGAGGAACGACACCACGTCGGAGACGACGATGGTGCGTCGCGCCCGGGGCCATGCCCGCTCGATGGCCGCACGGACCGGCCGGCCCTCGCGCACCTCGTCGCGGATGCGCTCGAAGTAGATGATGAACGAGTCCGCCGTGATACCGATGGCGACGATCGCACCGCAGATCGCGGGCAGACTCATCGCGAACCCGATGGCCGGGCCCAGCAGCGTCATGATCACGTAGGTCAGGTAGGCCATGGCGGCAAGGCTGACGATCGCCACCAGCGACAGCGCGCGGTAGTAGTACATCAGGTAGCCGAAGACCAGCAGCAGGCCGATGCCGCCGGCGATGAGACCGGCCTTGAGCTGGTCACCGCCGAGCGAGGCGGAGATGGTGCTGTAGTTGCCCTCCTCGAAGCTGATGGGAAGGGCGCCGAACTTGAGGATGTTGGCGAGCTCGCCGGCCGACTCCTCGTCGAAGGTGCCGGAGATGGTCGCCGACCCGCCCGCGAGCCGCTCGCTGACGCGCGGCGCCGAGACGACCTCGCCGTCCAGGGTGATCGCGAACTGGTTGCGGGGCTGCATCTGGGTGCGCAGCTCGTTGGTGATGTCGGCGAACTTCGTCGCGCCCGCGGAGTTGAACTCCATGTTCACGATCCAGCCCTGGCCGGACTGGTTGTTGTAGATGGAGTCGGCGGAGCTGACGTCGGTGCCGGGGACGGCGACCGGGCCGAGCTCGTACTTCACCAGGCCCTCGGAGTCGCAGGCCACGATGGGCTCGTCGTCGCCCTTGGCCGCGTTCTCATTGCTGTTCGCCAGGCGGGCCTCGCCGGTCGTGCAGTCCAGCTCGGCGAGCTGGGCACCCAGACCGCCGGGCTCGACGCCCTCGTCCTCGGTGCCCTCCTCCTCGGAACCGGACTCCTCGGTGCCCTCGTCCTCGGTGCCGGGCTCCTCGGTGGAGTCGTCCTGGGTGCGGAACGCGGCCTGGGTGGCGCCGGTCACCGCGCCGGGCGAGGAGAGCTCGGGGAGGCTGGTGTCGCTGGAGCCGGTGCCGTCGTTCTCCGTGCCGTCCTCGGACTCCTCGCCCTCGGTGTCCTCGGCCGGGGCGTCCGCGCCGTCCTCGGTCTCCGCCTCCTCGTCGGCCGGCGGCTCCTCCCCGTCGGGGAGTTCCTCGCCGGGCTGCCCCACCATCTGGGCGTCCAGGACGGGACGGAAGCCGAGCTGCGCGGTCGTGCCGACCTGCTCGCGCGCCTGCTGCTCGTCGGTGCCCTGGGGGATGTTGATGATGATGTTGCGGTCGCCCTGTGCCTGCACCTCCACCTCGGAGACCCCGAGGCCGTTGACACGGCGCTCGATGATGTCCACGGCGGTGTTGAGGTTGGTCGAGTTGACCGCGCCCTCGTTGCGGGCGTCGGACGTGGCGGTGAGTGTGATGCTCGTGCCACCGGCGAGGTCGATTCCCAGCCGGGGGGACTTCTCCCCCGAGAGCAGCATGCCGCCGGTGAGCATCACGGCGAGCAGCAGGATCAGGAGCAGCGCGCGGCCGGGCTTGGCCTGCGTGGACCTGAATTCCTTCTTCTTCTGGGAAGACCTGAGGCCCTGGTTGGGTCCAGCCACCTTTTCGTCTCTCTCTGTCCAACGGCACCGCGCCCGGTGGTGGCGGCACGGTTCACGGGATGAATGGGCATGACGCACGGCACTGACGCCGGCCCGCGGGCCGGCGTCAGTGCGCGGTCAGGGCTTGGACCCGTTCTCGCCGTCGCGGGCGGAGCCCTGGGACCGGGTGTCCTCGGAGCCGGAGGGTGCGTCCTGGGACTCGGTCGACTCGGGCTTGTCGGCGGGCTCGGCGTCGCCGTCCTTCTCGAGGCCGACGCGGCGCTCGTCGGAGGCGTCGCGCTCGTCGTCGGTGCCGGTCAGCGAGGAGGCGTCGTCGGGAACCACCGGGGTGTCCTCGGCGTCGTACGCCTCGTCACCGCTGAGGATGCGCTCGTACTCCTCGGGCTCCAGCACCGCGCCGATGGCGTTCTTGGCGAACAGCAGCTGCGAGCCGTCCTCGGACTCCAGGAGGACGGAGTCCTCGCGGACCTCCACGACCATGGCGTAGAGGCCGCCGATCGTACGGACACCGGTGCCGGGTTCCATGGAATTGCGCATCTCCATAGCCTGGCGCTGCTTGTTCTTGGCCGATCGGGTCATAAGAAGCATGACACCGATGAGCAGGATGAACGGAAGAAGAAGTTCCACGGCGGAGGACATTCCTTACGGCGGCCGAGCGTCGAGCGTTCGACCTGGTCTGGGGTGGGGATCACCACTCGTCGGGTGTGGCGTCGGCGCAGTCTAAGCGAGGCGTCACCAGGGGAACAACGTCGCGGACGCACGCCGGGGTTCCCGAAGCTGGATCGTGTTTTCCCCGTGGCCGACACGTCGCCGGGGCGCGGCCGCCCCGGGCCGGCCGCACGGCGCCGCACGGCTGGTCAGCCGCCGAAGAGCCCGGGTTGACCCGGCTGCGACGCGGGCGGGGTCAGGCCGAGGTGGGCCCAGGCCGCGGGGGTGGCGACCCGGCCCCGCGGGGTACGGGCGAGCAGCCCCTCCCGCACCAGGAACGGCTCGGCCACCTCCTCGACCGTCTCCCGCTCCTCCCCCACCGCCACGGCGAGCGTCGAGAGCCCGACCGGCCCACCGCCGAACAGCTTCAGCAGCGCCTGGAGCACCGCGCGGTCCAGCCGGTCCAGCCCGCGCTCGTCCACCTCGTACACCTCCAGGGCGCGCGACGCTGTCTCTCGGCCGATGGCCCCGTCGGTCTTGATCTGGGCGTAGTCCCGGACCCGCCGCAGCAGGCGGTTGGCGATCCGGGGGGTACCGCGCGACCGGCCGGCGATCTCGGCGGCGCCGGCGGGGTCCACCTCGACGTCCAGGAGGCCGGCGCTGCGGTGCACCACCCGCTCCAGCTCGGCCGGTGCGTAGAACTCCATGTGCGCGGTGAAGCCGAAGCGGTCCCGCAACGGCGGCGGCAGCAGCCCGGCCCGGGTGGTGGCGCCGACCAGGGTGAACGGCGGCAGCTCCAGCGGGATGGCCGTCGCCCCGGGCCCCTTGCCGACGATGACGTCGACGCGGAAGTCCTCCATCGCCATGTAGAGCATCTCCTCGGCCGGCCGCGACATGCGGTGTATCTCGTCGAGGAAGAGGACCTCCCCCTCCTGGAGCGAGGAGAGGATCGAGGCGAGGTCCCCCGCGTGCTGGATGGCAGGACCGGAGCTGATCCGGATGGGGGCGCCCATCTCGGCGGCGATGATCATGGAGAGCGTGGTCTTGCCGAGACCGGGCGCGCCCGAGAGCAGCACGTGGTCGGCGGTCGCGCCGCGCTCACGCGCGGCGCGCAGGACCAGGTCGAGCTGCTGCCGGACCCGCTCCTGGCCGATGAACTCGCGGAGCTGCCGGGGGCGGAGTGCCGCCTCGACGGCGCGGTCCTCGCTGTCGGCGTCGTGGTCGACGAGCCGCTCACCACCGGGACTGGCGCTCATGCGGTGGCCCCCGGACGGGGGTGGGCGGCCGGTGGGGCGGTGGGGGTCATCGGGGTTCCTCGGGATCGACGGCGGACGGACGGGGCAGCGGCGAGGCAGGGAGCCGGGCGGACCCCGCGGCTCAGCGGGGGCGGCCCAGCGACTGCAGCGCCGCCCGCAGCAGGACACCGGTCTCCGGGGTCCTGCCGGCGGCCTGCTCCTCCTCGGCCCGGGGGGTGACGGCGGTGACCGCCTCGTCGGCCTCGCGCGGGGCGTAGCCCAGCCCGACGAGGGCACCGTGCAGCTGCTCCTGCCACGGCGCGGGGCCGCGGGCGGCGGCGGGGGCACGCACCTGCCCGCCGGTGGGGGCGCCGAGGCGGTCCTTGAGTTCCAGCAGCAGCTTCTGCGCCCCCTTCCGGCCGATCCCGGGCACGGCGGTGAGCGCCTTCTCGTCCCCCGTGGCGACGGCGGCCCGCAGCGCGTCGGGGGCGTGGACGGCGAGCATGGCCTGGGCGAGCCGGGGGCCCACACCGCTGGCGGTCTGCAGCAGTTCGAAGGTCTGCCGCTCGTCGTCGTCCGCGAAGCCGTGGAGTGTCAGCGACTCCTCGCGGACCACGAGCGAGGTGGCCAGCCGCGCGGTCTCCCCCACGCGCAGCGCGGCGAGGGTGCCCGGTCCGCACTGGACGCTCACCCCGAACCCGCCGACCTCGATGACGGCCGCGTCGGGTGCGAGGGCGGTGACCGTGCCCTGGATGGAGGCGATCATGAGCGGGCGCCCTTCGGGAGACGGGAGACGGCGGTCCGCGCCTTCGCGCTCTCGCGGGCGAGGCGGTGCTGGGCGGGCGCGCGCCAGATGTGGCAGATGGCGAGTGCGAGGGCGTCGGCGGCGTCGGCGGGCCGCGGCAGTTCGGTCAGCCGCAGCAGCCGGGTGACCATGGCGCCGACCTGCGCCTTCTCGGCGCGGCCGCTGCCGGTCACGGCGGCCTTGACCTCGCTCGGGGTGTGCAGGGCGACCGGGAGGTCGCGGCGGGCGGCACAGAGCATCGCCACCGCGCTGGCCTGGGCCGTCCCCATGACGGAGCGGACGTTGTGCTGGCTGAAGACCCGTTCCACCGCGACACGGTCCGGACGATGGGTGTCCAGCCACTCCTCCAGGCCGACCTCCAGCAGTCGCAGCCGTTCGGGGACGTCGGCGTCGACCGGGGTGCGGAGCGTCCCGACGGCCACCATCCGCAGTGGCCGACCGGCCTCGCCCTCCACGACCCCGACACCGCACCTGGTCAGGCCGGGATCGACCCCCAGAACTCGCAACGCGCCTCCTCGTCCGTGCACTTCGAGCAGGCTACCGGCCGCCACCGACAGCGCTCGGCAGCGGGCGGGGCCGTGTCCCGCGCGGGCAGCCCCGCCCGGCACCGGAACGCACGGACGGGCGGCCCCCGGCGCCGGTGTGGGGCGCCGGGCGGGCCGCCCGTGTCCGCGGGTGCCGTCGGGCCGTCAGGCCTCGACCTTCTCCATGACCTCGTCGGAGACGTCGAAGTTGGCGAAGACGTTCTGCACGTCGTCGCTGTCCTCCAGCGCGTCCACCAGCTTGAAGATCTTGCGCGCGCCGTCCTCGTCGAGCTCCACCTGCATGGTGGGGACGAAGTTGGCCTCGGCGGAGTCGTAGTCGATGCCCGCCTCCTGGAGGGCGGTGCGCACGGCGACGAGGTCGCCGGCCTCGCTGAGCACCTCGAAGGACTCGCCGATGTCGTTGACCTCCTCGACGCCGGCCTCCAGGACCGCGCCCAGGACCTCGTCCTCGCTCAGTCCGCTCTTGGGCACGATGACGACGCCCTTGCGGTTGAAGAGGTAGGAGACCGAGCCCGGGTCGGCCATGGAGCCGCCGTTGCGGGTCATCGCGACCCGCACGTCGGAGGCGGCGCGGTTCCGGTTGTCGGTGAGGCACTCGATGAGCACGGCGACGCCGTTCGGGCCGTAGCCCTCGTACATGATCGTCTCGTAGTCGGCGCCGCCGGCCTCGATCCCGGCGCCGCGCTTGACGGCGGAGTCGATGTTCTTGTTCGGCACCGAGCTCTTCTTCGCCTTCTGGATGGCGTCGAAGAGCGTGGGGTTGCCGTCGGGGTCGGCCCCGCCGGTGCGCGCCGCGACCTCGATGTTCTTGATCAGCTTGGCGAAGAGCTTGCCGCGCTTGGCATCGATCACGGCCTTCTTGTGCTTTGTGGTTGCCCACTTAGAGTGGCCGGACACAGCCTCGCTCCTTCACAGTCACCAACAGTACCGGGACCGGAATCCTACCGCCCGGCTCCCGCGGCCTCGCCCGCGACGTCCCGCGCTCCGGTCGTGAGGGCCACCATGTCCGTGAAGAGCCGGTGCACCCGGGTGTCCCCGGTGAGTTCGGGATGGAAGGCGGTGGCGAGCAGCGCCCCCTGGCGCACGGCGACCGGGTGGCCCTCGCAGACCGCCAGGACCTCCACGCCCTCGCCGACCGACTCGACCCAGGGGGCACGGATGAAGACGCCGTGCACCGGGCCGCCCTCGATCCCGGCGACGGGGAGTTCGGCCTCGAAGGACTCGTTCTGCCGCCCGAACGCGTTGCGCCGCACGACCATGTCGATGCCGCCGACGGTCTGCTGGCCCGAGCGGGGGTCGAGGATGCCGTCGGCCAGCATGATCATTCCCGCGCAGGAGCCGTAGACCGGCAGACCGGCGCGGACGCGGTCGCGCAGCGGCTCCAGGAGACCGAAGGCGACGGCCAGTTTGGAGATGGTGGTGGACTCCCCGCCGGGGATCACCAGGCCGTCGACCGCGGCGAGCTCCTCGGGACGGCGCACGGTCGTCGCGCGTGCGCCCGCGGCGGTGAGGGCCGCCAGGTGTTCGCGGACATCGCCCTGGAGGGCGAGTACGCCCACGGTGGGACGGGAGGTGGCGTCGGTGGCGTTCGGCGTGGTCACGGCTGGCCTTTCGGAACGGGTGCGGCGGACGGGCGCGCCAGGGGCACGGCCCGCCCGCCGGGGTCGGTCGCGTCGGGGCCCGGTCACCCCGCCGCGGGCGGGGTGACCGGGTGCCGCCGGATCACCAGCCGCGGGAGGCGTACCGCTGGCTGTCGGGCAGGTCGTCGCAGTTGATGCCGACCATGGCCTCACCCAGCGCGCGGGAGGCGTCGGCGATGACCTTCGGGTCGTCGTAGAAGGTGGTGGCCTTCACGATCGCGGCGGCGCGCTTGGCCGGGTCGCCGGACTTGAAGATGCCGGAGCCGACGAAGACGCCCTCGGCGCCGAGCTGGCGCATCAGCGCGGCGTCCGCGGGGGTGGCGACACCGCCGGCGGAGAAGAGCACCACGGGGAGCTTGCCGAGCGCGGCCACCTCGGCGACCAGCTCGTAGGGGGCGCGCAGCTCCTTGGCGGCGGCATACAGCTCGTTGCGGTCGTAGCCGCGCAGCCGGGCGATCTCGCCGCGGATCTGCCGCATGTGGCGGACGGCCTCCACGACGTTGCCGGTGCCGGCCTCGCCCTTGGAGCGGATCATGGCCGCGCCCTCGGCGATGCGGCGCAGCGCCTCGCCCAGGTTGGTGGCGCCGCAGACGAACGGGGTGGTGAAGGCGAACTTGTCGCTGTGGTTGACCTCGTCGGCCGGGGTCAGCACCTCGGACTCGTCGATGTAGTCGACGCCGAGCGCCTGCAGGACCTGGGCCTCCACGAAGTGGCCGATCCGGGACTTGGCCATGACCGGGATCGACACCGCCTCGATGATGCCCTCGATCATGTCCGGGTCGGACATCCGGGCGACGCCGCCGTCCTTGCGGATGTCGGCCGGGACCCGCTCCAGCGCCATGACCGCGACCGCGCCGGCGTCCTCGGCGATCTTCGCCTGCTCCGGCGTCACCACGTCCATGATGACGCCGCCCTTGAGCTGCTCGGCCATGCCGCGCTTGACCCGCGCGGTGCCGGTCTCGGCCGCGGTACCGGTGGTGGCGTCGGACGTGCTGGTGGGCGTGGTGGACACGGGGCGACCTCTCGTCGGCTGTCGGGGACCGGTGCCGCCCCGACCGGTGTCCGGTGGTGCGGCCCGGGACCGGTGGCCCGCGGCGACGCCCGTCGGATGCCGGGCGAGTGGACGCGGAACCGGTCCGTCCACGATGAAAGCGGACGCCCCGGAGCCGGGCAAAGGGCCAATCCGGGAGCGGTGGACCGCCCGGCGCGGCGGTGGACCCGGTCAGCCGGACCGGGTGGCCCCCGGGTCCGTCGCACGGGCGGCGAGCGCGGCGGGCGGCTCGTCGTCCATCTCGAAGGCCAGCGGGAAGGCGGCATGGCCCGCCAGCCGGAACCACCGGACCTTGCGGTGCCGGTGCAGCGCACGCGCGGCGCGCACGCCGTCGTTGTGGAACCGGCGGGCCATGGGGACGCGCCGCACCGCCGCGCCGAGCTCGGCCACCGCCTCGGCTCCGCCGGGGGCCTCGCGGACCGCGGTGACCTGGCCGGGCTCCCCGAAGACCGCCCGCAGCGCCTGGCTCAGCTCGCTCTCGGCGACCTCGCGGTGGTCCGGCTCGGCCTGCCGGGCGGCATGGGCCGCCTGGTACAGCACCATCGAGGCGGCGGGGTCGAAGACGCCGGAGGTCGCGAGCTCCTGCGCCACCGAGGCGCGGCGGAGCAGCTGCGCGTCGAGCGCGGCCCGGGCGGCGTCGATGCGGGTGTGCAGCCGGTCCAGCCGGCCCGCGGTCCAGCTGAGGTAGACCCCCGTCAGGAGCAGGACGGCGCAGATGATGATCAGGGTCGTCACGAGGGGACAGGCTACCCGCGCGGGGTGGTGCGCTCGTCGGGTGCGACGGCCACGGCGCCCTCGGTGACGGTCTCGTAGACCGCGAGGATGTCGGCGCCCACCGTCGTCCAGTCGAACCGCCGCACGTGGGCGCGGGCGCTCTCGCGCAGCGCGTCGCGGCGGGCCGGGTCTCCCAGCAGCCGCACCGCGGCCCGGGCCAGGGCCGCGGCGTCCTCGTTGGCGAACAGCTCTCCGGCGGCGCCCTGGTCGAGGACCTGGGCGAAGGCGTCGAGGTCGCTGGCGAGGACCGGCGCCCCGGCGGACATCGCCTCCACCAGGATGATGCCGAAGCTCTCACCGCCGGTGTTGGGTGCCACGTAGAGGTCGACGGAGCGCAGGAACCGGGCCTTGTCCTCGTCGCTGACCATGCCGAGGAACTCCACGTGGTCGCGGAGCCCGGGGGGCAGCGAGGCCACGGCCTGCTCGGCGTCGCCGCGGCCGGCGACCAGCAGCCGGGTGCCCGGGCGCTGCGCCACGATCTCGGGCAGCGCCCGCATCAGCACGGGGAGCCCCTTGCGGGGTTCGTCGATCCGGCCGACGAACCCGATGGTCGGGGCCTCGTCGGTGCCGGTCCACTCCGGGTGGGTGTCGGCGCGGGCGAAGAAGTCGACGTCCACCCCGTTGGGGATCACGACGGCGTCGCCACCGAGATGCTCCACCAGGGTCCGGCGGGCGTACTCGCTCACCGCGATGCGGGCGCTGATCTTCTCGAGCGCCGCCTGGAGCATGGAGTAGGCGGCGATCATCGCGCGCGACCGCGGGTTGGAGGTGTGGAAGGTGGCGACGATGGGCCCGCGCGCCGCCCAGCAGGTCAGCAGCGCCAGCGAGGGCGCCGCCGGCTCGTGGACGTGGAGCACGTCGAAGTCGCCGTCCAGGACCCAGCGGCGCACCCGCGCCGCGGAGAGCGGACCGAAGTTGAGCCGGGCGACGGAGCCGTTGTAGGGCACCGGCACGGTGCGGCCCGCGGAGACCAGGTACGCGGGCAGCCCGGCCTCGTCGTCGGCCGGGGCGAGCACCGACACCTCGTGGCCGAGGCGGATCAGGTGCTCGGCCAGGTCCCTGACGTGGAACTGGACCCCGCCGGGGACGTCCCAGGCGTACGGGCAGACGATGCCGATCCTCACGCGGTCCCTCCCCGGGCCAGGTCGCTCAGCCACAGCCGCTGCAGCATGTGCCAGTCCTCGGGGTGACGCGCGATGCCGGCGGCGAACGCGTCGGCCAGCTGCTGGGTCATCACGGCGCCGCGCTGCGCGCGGGTGCCCTCGGCCGGGACCTCGACGGGGTCGTGCACCCGGACCTGGAGGACGGGGGTGGTGTCGTACCAGAGGGTGACGGGGAAGAGCGCGGCACCGGTCTGCTGGGCGAGCAGCGCGGGCCCGGCCGGCATGCGGGTCGGCTCGCCGAAGAAGTCGACCTCCACCCCGGAGGCCGAGAGGTCGCGGTCGGCGACGAGGGCGACCACGCCGCCGGCGCGGAGCCGGCGGGCGAGGGTGCCGAAGGCGGAGCCGCCGGTGTGCGGCAGCACCTCCATGCCCAGCCCCTCGCGGTAGGCCACGAACCGGTCGTAGAGGGTCTCGGGCTTCAGCCGTTCGGCGACCGTGGTGAACGGGAGGCCGGCCGCGCCGGCGAGCCAGGCGCCGGCGAGATCCCAGTTCCCCATGTGGGGCAGCGCCAGGATGGCGCCTCGCCCCTGCGCCACGGTGTCGGTGACGCGGGACATCTCGTGGACGTGCACCCCGGTGCGGATCCGGTCCTCGGACCAGACCGGCAGCCGGAACGACTCCACCCAGTACCGGAGGTAGGAGCGCATGCCGGCGCGCGAGAGTTCGCGGATGTCGGCGGCGGTCGAACCGGGGCGCACCCGCGCCAGGTTGGCCTCCAACTGCCGCACGCCGCGGCCGCGCCGCCGCCAGGCGGCGTCGGCGGT
>NZ_JAAVJC010000013.1 GCF_012033785.1 Streptomyces bohaiensis | reverse complement strand
CGCCCGGGACGTCCCGGGCGACCACCGCCCCTCGCCGTGCCGTCGGCTCAGCTCCCGGCGCGGAGCTCGAACCAGGTCGACTTGCCCCGGGGCAGCAGGTCCACGCCCCAGCGGTCGGCGAGGTGGTTGACGAGGCAGAGCCCGCGGCCGGTGGGTTCCAGGGCGCCCACCGGCAGCAGGCAGGGGAGTGAGCGCGAGGGGTCGCGCACCTCGATCCGCACCCAGCCGCGCCGCCGCCGGACACGAACGGTGAAGGTGACGGCGCCGGAGTGCTGGAGCACGTTGTTGACCAGTTCGGAGATCAGCAGCACCGCGTTGTCGGTGAGCTCGGAGCTCAGCCCCCACCGGTTGTGAAAGTGAACACGGGTCAGTCGGCGTGCGGCTGCCGCCGCCTCGGGGCGGCCGGGCAGCTCGACTTCCCCGGCCGTTGCGTCGCATCTCAAGTCCATTGCGGCGCGCAAGAGTTCGTGATCGTT
The DNA here is from genome assembly GCF_012033785.1 of Streptomyces bohaiensis. Taxonomy (GTDB): domain Bacteria; phylum Actinomycetota; class Actinomycetes; order Streptomycetales; family Streptomycetaceae; genus Streptomyces; species Streptomyces bohaiensis. The sequence goes on along the minus strand of NZ_JAAVJC010000013.1, from coordinate 45,295 downwards.
GTCGAGTCCCGTGCGAGGGCTGCTCGTGGTGACTGCCATGGCTCCATCATGGCGTGCATATGCCGATCGCGTGGTCCTTTCTCGTGCAAACTCACCGCCTGAACAGGCCGTCGCGTACCAGCGCACTGCGGCGCTCAGGGGGCGCGCGGGGCGCACTACCCCCGCGAACAGCAGCGATACGACCGGTGACACTGCGTGCTCCGACAGGATGGCAAGGAGGGCTCGAAAATTTAAGGTTGAGTTAAGACAACTGTGGCCGCGGTCGACCCTGCCGGCGTGCATGAAATTGCACGGCAAGTGTGCCGCGACGCGCCCTCCCGGACCTCCCGCGCGCCGCCGCGACGCCCGCTGCGCCGGGGCGCCGCGCCCTCGCTCCCGCCCCCGCGACGGGAGGGCCTTCCGCGCGCCGTTCTCGCCCGGTGGGTGTCGTCCCCAGCCGTCGACCGCCCCATCCACCGATCCCACCAGCATGGGACTCGCCGTTGCCCCTCGTTCCACGCCTCGCCCAACGTGCTCTTCGCCACGCGCGTCAGCGGGGTGCGACGGCCGTCACCGGGTTTCCTCCGCCTGACCCTCTCCGGGCCGGACCTGGATCACTTCGCCCCGTGCAGGCTCGACCAGCGGGTGAAACTGCTGGTCCCGGGCACGGCGGGCCACCCCGAGCCGCTCACCGACGACCTGCTGCACGAGCCGCGGTGGCGCGAGGTGTGGCGCGGCCTGCCCGAGGAGGCGCGGCCGCCGGTGCGCAGCGGCCCCCCCCGAGCGCCGTCCGCCCCGACCGCGCCGAGGTGGACCTGGGCGTCTACGTCCACGAGCGGCCCGGGCCCGCGACAGCCTGGGCGGCGGGCGGGATGGCGGGGGCGCCCGCACTGCTGTCGGGGCCGGACGTTCGCCGCGGCGCACCCCGGCACGGCATCCGGTGGGACCCCGGTCCGGCGGTGCGGCGGGTGCTGCTCGCGGGTGACGAGACCGCCTGCCCCGTCATCCGCAATATCGCGGCGGTCACCGCGGGCGACCCCGGGCTGCACAGGGACGTGCTGCTGGAGGCGGGGGAGGCCGAGGACGCCGCGGCGTTGCGCGCCGCGTTGCCGGGGGCGAGGTGCCACCCGTGCTCCGCCGCGGTGGGGAGCCCGGCGGGGCGGCGCCGGCCCGTGAGGCCGCCGCGTTCCGCGGCCGATGCCGTGCGCCTGGGGGAGGGGTTCCTCGCCCGGCCGGCCGCGGAGGGCACCCGGGTCGCCGGCATCCGGGACGGCCTGCGGGCGGCGGGGGCCCCGCCGCGCCGGATCCACTCCCGGGGGTACCGGCACGACCGGGTGCGGACGTCGTAGCAGGTCGGCTCCGGTGGCCCGTCCTCCGTCCCCCGCCCCCGTCCCCCGTGGCCGTGGTCAGGCAGAGCTGAGTCGTTCCGGTCCGGCCCGGTCCTCGGAGCGTGGTGTGTCCTCCCGCTGTCAGGGGACCGCCACGAACCTGTTCGCCCCCGCCCCGTGCGCCCGCGCCCCGCGCTCTCTCCCGCGCCGCCGTCCTGTCGGCTGTCGCGCCGGTCCTCGCCGCCTGCGGTGGAGGGGCGACGGCAGTGCCGGCTCGGTCGGAGGCGACGCGGCCGAAACCGAGCGCCGCACGGTCGAGCACGCCCGGAGCACCACCGAGGCCCCGATGCGCCCCAGCGTGCGGCGATCCCCGCCCCGGGCACCGGCACGCCGCCGGTGGTGCCGACGGACACCCGGCCCCGCCGAGGGCGGTGCGGGTGCCGGTGCCGGTGCGGGGCGTGCCGGCGGGAGCGGCGGGGCTCAGCGGGTGAAGCGGGCCTTCCCGGGGCCGTCCTCGACGAAGCTGCGCATGCCGATCTCGCGGTCCTCGGTGGCGAACAGCGAGGCGAACCAGGTGCGTTCGACCGCAAGGCCGGTGTCGACGCCGGCGTCCAGCCCGCTGTCGACGGCCTCCTTCGCCGCCCGCAACGCGATGGCGGGCCCGGCGGCGAGCCGCGCTGCCCAGGCGTGCGCGGTGTCGTAGACCTCCGCGGCGGGGACGACCCTGTCGACCAGGCCGATCGCCAACGCCTCCGGCGCCTTGACCTGGCGCCCGGTGAAGATGAGGTCCTTGGCGCGGGAGGGGCCCACCAGGCGCGGCAGCCGCTGCGTGCCGCCGGCGCCGGGGATCAGGCCCAGCAGGATCTCCGGCTGCCCCAGCCGGGCGTCCTCGGCGGCGACCCGGATGTCGGCGCAGAGCGCCAGCTCGCAGCCGCCGCCGAGCGCGTAGCCGGTCACGGCGGCCACGACCGGCTTCGGAATCCGGGCGACGGCGGTGAAGGACTCCTGGAGGCCGCGGGCGCGCGCGATCATCGCCGCCTGGTCCATCTCCCGCATCTCCTTGATGTCCGCCCCGGCGGCGAACACCTTCTCGCCGCCCCAGATCACCACGGCGCGGACGTCGTCCCGGCTGGTGACCTCCTCGGCCAGCTCCCGCAGCCTGTCCTGGACGGTGGTGTCGAGCGCGTTCATCGGGGGCCGGTCCAGCCGGATGGTGCCGACGCCGTCCGCTACTTCGAGATGCACAGTCATGCCGTCAGGTTAGCGGTCGTTCACCGGCGTCGGGGGAGCCGGTGCCGACCTCTCCCCGGACGCGCCGGTGGCCCGGCGCGGTCCGTCGACCGTGCCGGGCCACCGGGGGCCGACCGTGCGGGTCCGCCGATCAGCGGCGGACCGAGGGGGTCACTGCCCCGCGCCCCACTGGGACCAGTCCAGGTTCCAGCCGTTGAGACCGTTGTCCGGGGCGATGACGTCGTCGTCGGAGTTCACGACCTCGATCACGTCGCCGATCCGAGTGTTCTGGTAGAACCACGCGGCCTGGGTGGAGGCGTCGTTGCCGCCCTGCACGTCCTGCAGGCCGATGCACCCGTGGGTGTCGAGGTGGTTGCCGAAGGTCCCGGGGGTGGACCAGTAGTTGCCGTGCAGGAAGGTGCCGGAGGTCGACAGCCTGATTGCGTGCGGGACGTCCGGGATGTCGTAGTCGTACCCGACGGTCGCGCCGTCCATCCGGGTCTCGGTGAACATCTCCGAGACGACCATCTTGCCGTTCCAGGTGTCCTTGCCCGGGGCGCCCGCCGTGACGGGGATGCTCCGGATGACCTCGCCGTCGCGCTCGACGTCCATGGTGAGGGTGTCGATGTCCACCGTGCTGACCTGCCGGTGCCCGACGACGAACGACCGCTCGTTGTAGCGGGTGCCGTAGACGCCGGGGGCGGCCTCCACCCCGCGGGTGCGGAACTCGACCGTCACCTCGGTCCCCGGCTCCCAGTACTCCTGCGGGCGGAAGTCGACGCGCTGGTTGCCGAACCAGTGCGGCTTCACCTCGACCGCGGGGTCGGTGTTGACGCGGATCGCGTCGGCGATCGCCGCGGTGTTCTCCACCGGCTTGTCGAAGGTCACCGAGATCACGGTGCCGACCCCGACGGTGCCGCCTTCGTCGATCCAGGTCCACAGGTGGCTGTTGGTGTCGAGCGTCGCCTCGGCGGCCACGGTGGTGAAGGTGGTCGTCCCCACCGTCTCCCGCCCCTCGGCGTCCTCGCCCTTCGCGGTCACCTCGTAGGTGGTGTCGTTGGCGAAGTGCTCCGCGGGGGACCAGCCGGTGCTGTCCTCGGTGAACTCGCCCGGCACCTCCGTGCCCTCCGGGTCGGTGACGGTCACCTCGGTGAGGGTGCCGTCCTCGGCGCCGACCGAGAACTCGTCCCAGGTCGCCACCGACTCCGCGCCGTCCTCGGTGGTGAACTCCACGGAGACCGCGGCCGCCGCGTCCCCGCCCGTGCCTCCTCCGCCGCCCTTGTCGTCGCCCCCCGACGACTCCGCCTTGCTGGTACCCCCGCACGCCGTCGCAACCACCATGACGAACCCGGCCAAGCCGGCTATCGCCCCGTTGCGCCTCGCGCCCCACCGTCGCCTGTTCACCTGTAACTCCCCTCGCGCCCCGGGCGTCCGCGATGATCCACGTCCGCCGTCCCTCCAGCCAACCACACGCGTCCGGCGGTCATGCCCCGGAATTGTCACCGTTGCGTACTAGTGCTGACCACGACATGACGCAGAGCACGGAAGAGGCAGCAAGCCATGCCTTTCGCTCTTAAAAGTGATCAAATACCTCATGAGTGGTCTTGAGGCGGTCACGAGTGATGAAGAACCAGCGAGAGGGAAGAACCTGGGGAAAGCTGACAACCGGCCGACACCGCCGAGCGCTCCGGCAGCCGCCGCGGCCACCGGCGCCCGCGGCCACGCCCTCGCCCCGGCCGACCACCCGGCCCCACCGCCCCGCGACGCGCAGCGCCCCCCGCACCGCTGACCCGCCCCCATTCGCACCAGCAGGAGGCCCACGTGCCCCACGCACCCGAACCCGGGTCGGCCGGAACCGAGACGGCCGCCCCCACCATGGTCACCGGGCAACCCGCGGCCCCCGGCCCCTTGGCGCACAGCGTCCACGTCCGCCCGCCCGCCGGGCCCCCGCCGGAGGTCTGGCCCGGCAGCCCGCAACCGCTGGGCGCCCGGGTCCGCAACGGCCCCGGCGACGTCCCCGGCACCAACTTCGCCCTCTGGGCGGCCGGCGCCGAGGGCGTCGAGCTCTGCCTCTTCGACGACGCCGGCCACGAGACCCGCTGCGCCCTCACCGAGCTGACCCACGAGATCTGGCACGGCTTCGTCCCCGGCGTCGCCGCCGGACAGCGCTACGGCTACCGCGTCCACGGCCGCTGGGACCCCTGGACCGGTGCGCGGTGGAACCCCGCCAAGCTCCTCCTCGACCCCTACGCCCGCGCCGTGGACGGCGACTTCGCACCCGGCACCGGCAAGCGCCCCGTCCCCGCCGAGTGCTACGCCCACGCCCGCGACTGGCCCGACCAGGACGTCGCCGACACCGTCCGCGACGACCGCGACTCCGCCCCGTTCGTCCCCAAGGGCGTCGTCGTCGACGACCGCGACACCTGGGCCGACGACGTCCGCCCCAAGACCCCGTGGGCGGACTCCGTCATCTACGAGCTGCACGTGCGCGGCTTCACCCGCGCCCACCCCGACATCCCCGAGGAACTCCGCGGCACCTACGCCGGTCTCGCCCACCCGGCCGCCATCGACCACCTCACCCGCCTCGGCGTCACCGCCGTCGAGCTGCTCCCCGTCCACCAGTTCGCCCACGAGGACCACCTGCTGCGCCGCGGCATGTCCAACTACTGGGGCTACAACAGCATCGGCTACTTCGCGCCCCACGCCGCGTACAGCGCCTCCGGCACCCGCGGCGCCCAGGTCGGCGAGTTCAAGAACATGGTGCGCGCGCTGCACCGCGCCGGGATCGAGGTCATCCTCGACGTCGTCTACAACCACACCGCCGAGGCCGGGCAGCTCGGCCCGACCCTGTCGCTGCGCGGCATCGACAACAGCGGCTACTACCGCCTGGGGGAGGACCCCCGCTACTACGCCGACTACACCGGCTGCGGCAACACCCTGCACGTCGTCCAGCCGCAGGTGCTGCGGCTGATCACCGACTCGCTGCGCTACTGGGTCCAGGAGATGGGCGTCGACGGCTTCCGCTTCGACCTCGCCGCCGCACTCGCGCGGTCCATGCACGACGTCGACATGCTCTCCCCGTTCCTCGCCGTCATGGCCCAGGACCCCGTCCTGCGCCGGGTCAAACTGATCGCCGAGCCCTGGGACGTCGGCAACGGCGGCTACCAGGTCGGCGCGTTCCCCCCGCTGTGGACCGAGTGGAACGACCGCTACCGCGACACCGTCCGCGACTACTGGCGCGGCGCCGTCCCCGACGTCCGCGACCTCGGCTACCGGCTCTCCGGCTCCAGCGACCTCTACGCGTGGGGCGGGCGCCGCCCCTACGCGTCCGTCAACTTCATCACCGCCCACGACGGATTCACCCTCCGCGACCTCGTCAGCTACCACGGCAAGCACAACGAGGCCAACGGCGAGGACAACCGCGACGGCACCGACGACAACCGCTCCTGGAACTGCGGCGCCGAGGGCGAGACCGACGACCGGGACGTCACCGCCCTCCGCCGCCGCCAGCTCCGCAACCTCCTCACCACCCTCCTGCTCTCCACCGGCGTCCCGATGCTCGTCGCCGGCGACGAGATGGGCCGCACCCAGCGCGGCAACAACAACGCCTACTGCCAGGACAACGACCTCAGCTGGGTCGACTGGGGCCTGACCCGCGACCCGGCCTGGCGCTCCCTGCTCGACCTCACGGCCCGGCTGATCCGACTCCGCCGGAACCATCCCGTGCTCCGCCGCCGGGCGTTCTTCTCCGGCCGACCCCAGGGCCCCGAGGGGCTGCGCGACCTCGCCTGGTTCACCGGGGCGGGACAGGAGATGGCCGAGGCCGACTGGTACGCGCCCAGCCTCACGCTGGGCATGTACCTCTCCGGCCAGGACATCCCGCAGCGCGACGACCGCGGGCGCCCCGTCACCGACGACAGCTTCCTGGTCCTGCTGCACGCGGGCGCGGACGACGCCGTCTTCCCGCTGCCCGGCGCACCCTGGGCGGAGGGGTACGAACTGGTCCTGGACACCACCCGCGAGGAGCAGGCGGACGGCCCCGGCACGCTGCACGCACCGGGGGAGGGCCTCACTCTGCCGGCCCGCTCCGTGCTGCTGCTCCGCGCGGTCCCGCCGACCCCCGACGACGAGCCGTGACCGACCGCCCCGCGGGCCCCGGCGGCCTGCGGGCCTCGCGGGGCGGCCGCGGCCGGTGGGGTTCCGCGGGGCGGCCGCGGCCGAGGACGGTCCCGCACCGAGATGGGCCGACATGACGAGGGCCGGGACGACGACCATCGGTCGTCGTCCCGGCCCTCGCCGCGTCCGGCCCGTGACCCGCTCGTGGAGGGGCCACCCCCGTCACTCAGCCGCCGCGGTGGCCGCGCTCCCCGTCACCGGGGTCCGGGGTGTTGGGCCCCGGGGCGCGCTCGGCGTGGTCGCCGGGACCCCGCTCGGCCGGCGTGCCCGGCGTCGAGCCGTACGGCTGGAGCTCGTGGGGCCGCAGCCGTCGCCCGTCCTGGTCGAAACCGGGCTCCGCGGGGTGCTCCATCACCTCGCCCACGGGGCCGCCGGGGGGCGGCTTCGGCTGGTCCTCGGGCCGCGGCGGGGGCGACTCCCTCCGCCGCAGCCGGATGCCGTACCAGACCGCCCCGGTCAGTACCGCGACGATGAACAGCCCGAGCACGAAGGGGCCGATCCCGACCAGCAGGTCGCGCTCGGCCGCGATGGTGGCCGTTGCGCCCAGAGAACCGCCGTGCATGTGGTGCCTCCTCAGCCGCCGGCAGCCGTGGCCGGCTGCCCGCTCGCTTCTTGCGTCCGCAGGTCGTCGGCCGCGGCCGCGCCTGTCCCGTTGTCCTCGTGCGCCCAGCGCAGCAGTGCCCCGAGGCCGCCGCTGGGCAGCTCACCGTCCTCGGCCGCCTCCGGGTCCAGCACGACCACGTCACCGCCGGCCGCGATCACGGCCCGGAGCAGCGCGTCGTCCGCCCGTGCCGACAGCGGGTCGTCGGCGCCCAGCGACCGGGCGTCGGTGCGCCGCATCGCCAGTTGGTCCGGCTCGCCGCCGATCCACACCTCGCGGTTGTGGTCGGAGCCGCCCGGCACGATCAGCAACGTCGCTATCCGCCGCTCGCGGGCCGCCTCCACCAGCGCGGGCACGCCCTCGGTGGCGGGGGTGGCACCGGCACCGGCGAGCCCCGCGCGGAACCGCTCGACCAGTGCGCCCTGATCGGCCTCGCGGCGCTCGCGAAGCAGCCGCTCCACCTCCTCGTCGAGCAGCGGCGTGTCGGCGCCCGGCGCCCGCCCGCCGTGGTGGGTCTCCACGACCCGTTCGGTCAGCGCCTGCGGCAGCCGCTCGTGGACGCTGCGCCGCTGCCGCTCGTCGCCGACGAGCAGCACCAGGTCGGCCTCGGTCTCGACGGCGGTACGTGCCAGCTCCTCGGCGGTCTCCGACGCGTTGCGCTCCCAGGTGTTCTCCACGGCGGTCTGGAAACGACGCTCGGACCAGTCCGAGCTGGTCGTCTTGTTCACCGGCCAGTCCTCGCCCTCGACCCGGCCGACCATCTCGCTGCCGCGGGCGTGGCGGAGCTCGAAGTCGGCACCCTGCCGGTCCACGTAGGCCACCAGGCAGACCCGGGGCTCCTCCGCCATCTCCACCAGCGGGGTGAGCCTGGGCAGTGCGCTCCACGCGGCCTCCGGCTGCGGGGGAGCGGTGCCGAGCGGCACGGTGCGGATCACCTCGCCGGCGGCGGCGAACACGGCGCGGCCGGGCGGCCCCGGGCGCAGTTCGCTCAGCTCGCGGTAGACGCCGTCGCTCTCGGCATCGCCCGCACCCTGTTCGGCGAGGGCGCCCTTGGTCTGCCGCGCGGCCAGCTCCTGGTGGGCGGCGGCGTCGGGGCCGGGGGTCACGTTCGCCAAGTAGGCGGACGCCCAAGGGCCCGGGGTGCGGACAACGGGCTCCAGAAAGGCGAGATCCATCGATCCTCCTGATCCGTGGGGAAACACGTGCTGTTCGGATACCGGGGGGAAGGGGAGTGGGCGCGTCTGCTGCTGCTCCGTACTGCCGGTGGGCGGGTCGCCCGTTCGGCGGGGCCGGGTCGTGCGGATGGGTCGAGGACAGGAACTCAGGTGCCGTGATCTGTTCGTTACCGGTCCACCTGCCCCACGTGCCGCGCGGTATCCCTCCCGATCGGGGACGATTCGGCCGCCCCGTGCGGGGACGGCGCGGCCGAGGCGTGCGGGGACGGCACGGCCGAGGTGGTGGGCCGCGGGGTGCGGCGACCGCCCGGACCCCGGTCGGGTGGGGTCCGGGCGGCCGTGTCCGGGGGCGGTGCCGGTCAGACGCCGGCCAGCGTCCTGCCCGCCCCGTCGCTCATCGCCGCCGGCTTGAGGAGCACCTTGGTCCAGCCCTCCTCGCGGCGGTCGAACCGCTGGTAGGCCTCCGGGGCGTCGGCAAGCGGCAGGTGCTGCGAGACGACGAACGAGGGCTTGGCCCGGCCGGCGATGATCATGTCGCGCAGCTGCCGGTTGTACGCCTTGACGTTCGCCTGCCCCGTCCCCATGCGCTGGCCCTTCTCGAAGAACCGGCCCATGGCGAAGGTGAGCTGTCCGTTGCGGGCGCTCTCGTTCGGGCCGCCGGGGTCGGCCGGCACGTAGAGTCCGACGACGCCGAGCATGCCGGTGGGGCGGACCGCCTCCACCAGGGTGTTCAGCACCATCGCCGGCTGCTCCTCGCCCGCTGCGACGGTCGCCTGGTAACCGACAGCGTCGATCCCCTTGTCGCAGCCCTCACCGCGGGTCATCGCCTTGATCTGCTCGGCGGCGTCGCCCTGGGTGTAGTCGACGGGGGTGGCGCCTATCTCCGAGGCGAGCCGCAGCCGGTCCGGTACCCGGTCCACCACGAAGACGCGGGAGGCGCCGCGCAGCATGGCCGAGTAGGCGGCCATCAGGCCGACGGGGCCGGCGCCGAAGACGCAGACGGTCTCGCCGGGGGAGACGTCCGCCAGCTCGGTGGCGTGGTAGCCGGTCGGGAAGATGTCCGCCAGCAGTGCGAAGTCGTCCTCGTGCTCCTCGCCGGGAGGCAGCACCAGGCAGTTGAAGTCCGCGAAGGGCACCCGCAGGTACTCCGCCTGCCCGCCCTTGTACGGCCCCATGGAGACGTAGCCGTAGGCGCCGCCGGCGAACCCCTCGTTGACCGTGAGGCAGAAGCCGGTACGCCCCGCGAGACAGTTCTTGCAGAACCCGCAGGCGACGTTGAAGGGCATGACCACGCGGTCGCCCTTCTTGACCCGTACGACTCCGGAGCCGACCTCGGTGACGATCCCCATGTTCTCGTGACCGAAGACGATTCCCGGCTCGGCGCCGGTACGGCCCTCGTACATGTGCAGGTCGGAGCCGCAGATGCAGCTGGTGGTGATCTTGACGATCACATCGGTCGGGGCCTCGACCCGCGGGTCGTCGACCTCTTCCACCGCCACCTCGTAGGCCCCCTGGTACACCACTGCCTTCATCGCTCCTCCTCCGGTGCGAGTGCGTGCGCCGGCGCCCGGCCGTCGCATGTCGGAACCGCCGAGTGCCCGTCTCGAAACGGCCTAAACGGTGGAAAACGGAGCGGTTCGTGGAGCCCCTCGGGAGGTGGTGCGTCCGGGGTCAGTCCGGTGGTTCGGTGGCCGCGACCCGGCAGCGGAACCAGACCCACTTGCCCTCGCGGGTGAGGGTGTAGCCCACGCCCGCGGTCATCTCCCGCAGCAGCCAGAGGCCGCGCCCGCTCTCCGCGGTCCAGTCCGGCGCGCGGACCGCCGGGGCGGCGCGTGACCGGTCGAACAGCCTGACGGTGACGAAGGGGCCCTCCCGGCGAAGGTCCAGCAGGCAGCGCCGGTCGTCCACGTGGCGCACGACGTTGGAGAGGAGTTCCGAGACCCCCAGCCGCACCACGTCGGCCGTCGACCGGTCGGCGCCGAGTGCGCCCGCGATCGCGGCGACCCGGTCGCGCCACCACGCCACCTCGTCCGCGTCGACCACTATGGCCGCGGCGTATGCCTCGCGACGCAGCTGCTCGTCGACGCTCACGGTCACGGCCACCTCCGGGGGGAGGAGGAGTCGCGAGTGCGGTCACCCACTGTGCTCCTCGTGTCACCATCAGCCTCGCCCGCCTCGTGGCGCATCGTCAAGCACATGCCTGGCAAATTGCCACGCATGTGTGCAGCCGTGCGTGCGCACGGGGGGTAGTTCGTTGAGTACGCTCGATGTCCCCTGTTCGGTAGGAGGTGTGGGCGATGCCGGCTACGAGGAGCGGAGCGCCGCTCACCGCTCGACGGCGGCTCGGTGCGGAGCTGCGCAGCCTGCGGGACCGTCACGGCCTCACTGCCGAAGAGGTCGCCGGAAGGCTCGGCTGCCACTTCTCCAAGATCACCCGTGTCGAGCTCGGTCAGCGGGGCTGCGGCAAGGCTGATTTCGACGCGCTGATGGAGATCTACCGCGTCGGCGGCGAGCTTCGGGAGGAGCTTCGCGACCTACTGGTGCGCAGCACGCAGCGTCTCCCGCCGTGGTGGCGGACCTACTCGGATGTCATCAGCGCCAACTACGCCGAGTTCCTGGCGTTCGAAGCGGAGGCGCTCTCCTGCCGCGAGCACCAGATCCACTTCATTCCCGGCCTGGCGCAGACCGCGGCCTACGCCCGGGCGGTCACCGCCGACGGCATCGCACCGCTCGGGCCGGACCAGGTGGACGCTCTGGTCGAGGTCCGCATGCGGCGTCAGGAACGGCTGACCGGGGACGACGCCCTGCGGCTGGACATGCTGCTCATGGAGTCCGCACTGCGGTTGCGCGTCGGCGGCGCCCGGGTCATGGTCGGGCAGTTGACTCACCTGGCGGAGCTCGTCGAGACGGAGAACGTGACGCTCCGGGTCGTTCCATGGAGTGCGGGCGCACGGGGAGCGAGCACCGGGGCGTTCACGCTGTTCTCGGCAGAGGGTGAACGGGTGGGCGACGTGGCGTTCACGGAGTCGGCGGAGGCGACAACGGTTCTGCGGGACGATCCGCTTGCCGTGCGACGGCTGGGGCGTCTCTACGAGAACTTGTCCACGGTGGCGTTGTCCGTCGACGATAGCCTCGCCATGGTCCACCGCGTGAGGAAAGAGATGATCCAGGATGGGTAGTCCCGGAGTCGTGTGGTCGCTGCCGCAGTCCGCATGGTGGCGAAGCTCCCACACAGCGAGCAACGGCAACTGCGTCGAGGTGGCACGTATCCCCGACTCGGTGGCGATCCGGGACTCCAAGCGTCCGGGTGGCGGTGTCGCTCTGGTGCCGTGCCGGGCGTGGGCGGGGTTCGTGGCTGCCGTCGCGCGAGGCGGATTGTAGGGCGGCTCCGTCCGCCGGTCGTGCCTGCGCGGTCCCGCCGGGCGGTCGCGGTCGAAGACTTGCGCACACCCGCCCGGACAGTGTGGACTCATGGACATGCCCCGGGTCCTGTACCTCATAGCCACCGCCGCCGGACCGACCCAGTTCGTGGACCGTGGAGTGCGCGTCGCGCAGGAGGCCGGCTGGGACGTGTGCCTGGTCTTCTCGCCGATCGCCGCCACCTGGTGGTGGGGGCGGATGGACGAGCTGGAGGAGCTGACCGGCCACCCGGTACGCCACCGCTACACCGAGCCCGACGAGGACGCGCCGGACGTGCCGCCGGCGGACGCCATGCTCGTCGCGCCGCTGACGACGACCAGCCTGTGCCGCTGGGGCGCGGGCATCACCGACTCGCTGTCGATCGGTCTGCCGGCCGAGGCGGTGCACCTGGGCACGCCCGTGGTCGCGATGCCCTACTGGAGCACCGCCATCGGGACGCAGCCCGCGGTGCCCAAGGCGGTGGCGACCCTCCGTGAACAGGGCGTGCGCGTGCTGCTGGGGGACGGCGGTTTCGAGCCGCACCATCCCCGTGCCGACGAGCCCGCCGCCTTTCCGTGGGAGCTCGCGGTCGAAGCCCTGGAGTGAGCGCCGGGCCGAGGCGACGCGCCGGGCGTGCGGTGCCGCGGATCGGGGCGGGACCCGACCCCGGCGGGAATGCCGCGGGGCCCTCGTGCGTTCATTAAGTTGAACTTTCAAGCACGTTGAGAGGGCGCCCCATGCAGTTCGGCATCTTCACCGTCGGCGACGTCACCACCGACCCCACCACCGGCCGCACCCCCACCGAGGCGGAACGCATCAAGGCGATGGTCGCCATCGCCGTCAAGGCCGAGGAGGTCGGCCTTGACGTCTTCGCCAGCGGCGAGCACCACAACCCGCCGTTCGTGCCGTCCTCGCCGACGACCATGCTCGGCTACATCGCCGCCCGCACCGAGCGGCTGATCCTGTCCACCTCCACGACCCTGATCACCACCAACGACCCGGTGAAGATCGCGGAGGACTTCGCGATGCTCCAGCACCTGGCCGACGGCCGGGTCGACGTGATGATGGGCCGCGGCAACACCGGACCGGTCTACCCCTGGTTCGGTCAGGACATCCGCCAGGGCATCCCGCTCGCCATCGAGAACTACGCGCTGCTCCACCAGCTGTGGCGCGAGGAGACCGTCGACTGGGAGGGCCGGTTCCGCACCCCGCTCCACGGCTTCACCTCCACGCCCCGCCCGCTCGACGGCGTGCCTCCCTTCGTCTGGCACGGCTCCATCCGCTCCCCCGAGATCGCGGAACAGGCGGCCTACTACGGCGACGGCTTCTTCGCCAACAACATCTTCTGGCCCAAGGAGCACTTCCAGGCGCTGATCGACCTCTACCGGCGGCGCTACGCCCACTACGGGCACGGCACCCCCGAGCAGGCGATGGTGGGCCTCGGCGGCCAGATCTTCATGCGCCGCGACTCCCAGGCCGCCGTCCGGGAGTTCCGCCCCTACTTCGACAACGCCCCCGTCTACGGCCATGGTCCGTCGCTGGAGGAGTTCACCGACCAGACGCCGCTGACGGTCGGATCACCGCAGCAGGTGATCGAGAAGACGCTGACCTTCCGCGAGTCCTTCGGCGACTACCAGCGGCAGCTGTTCCTCGTCGACCACGCGGGGCTGCCGCTGAAGACCGTGCTGGAACAGCTCGACCTGCTCGGGGAGATCCTGCCGACCCTCCGCGAGGAGTTCGCCCGGCAGCGGCCCGCCGCCGTCCCCGAGGGCCCGACCCACGCCGCGCGCGTGGCCGCCGCCCGGGAGGGCGCCACCCCGCCCGCCTTCGACGGGGCGCCCGCCTCCGCCCCCGCGACCCGAGGAGCCGCCTCATGACCGCCCTGCCCCGTCCGCCCCGACTGGTCGTGGTCGCCGCCGGAACCGGCGTTCCCTCCAGCACCGGACTGCTCGCCGACCGCCTGGGGGCCGCCGTCTCCGCCGCGCTCGCCGAGCGTGGCGGAGCGCCCCGCGTCGACCGCGTGGAGTTGCGCGACCTCGCCACCGCGACCGCGGCCGCCGTCGTCACCCAGGTGCCCGACCAGCGGCTGACAGCGGCCCTCGACACCGTCCGGGAGGCCGACGCACTCATCGTCGTCACCCCGGTCTACAACGCGTCGTACAGCGGGCTCTTCAAGTCGTTCTTCGACCTGCTGCGCCCCGAGGACCTGGCCGGGACGCCGCTGCTCGCGGCGGCCACCGGCGGCACGCCCCGCCACTCGCTGGTGATCGACCACGCGCTCCGTCCGCTCTTCGGGTACCTGCGGGCGATCACCGTGCCCACCGGCGTCTACGCGGCCACCGCCGACTTCGGCAGCCATCGCGGAGCCGAGGCCGAGGGCGAGTCGCCGCTGGCCGAGCGCATCGCACGTGCCGCCGGGGAGCTGGCCGAGCTCACCGCGGGGCGGCTCCCCGCGCTCACCGGGGCGGCGCACGGCGCGGCCGGGCCGAGCGAGCCGCACGGGGCGGCCGAACCGTCCGACGCCCGCCTGCACGGGGCGGCCGACGACACGCTCGAGGTCGTGCCCTTCGCCCAGCAGCTCGCCGCCGTGCGGCGCGGCTGAGGGCGTGTGCGATCCTGAGCGCGCGCCGGCGGCGATGCGGCGTGGGAGCGGCGGACAAGGGGACAACGGGATGACGGCCACGTACGAGCAGCAGCGGCACAAGGAACCGGGGGTACTGTCCCGGCCCCGCGAACTCGTCGTGGCCGTCGCGCCGCTCAAGAGCCGGGTCAACCTCTCCACGATCCTGCGGGCGGCCGGCTGCTGCGGGGTCACGCGGGTCATCGCCTGCGGCAACGCCAAGGTCGACCCCACGGTCGCGCGGGACAGCCTGGACCAGATCACGGTCGAGGTCCGCCGGACGCTGCCGCCGGTCCTCAAGGCGCTCCGTGAGGACGGCTACCGCATCGTCGGCCTGGAGCAGACCACGAACTCCGTCAGCCTCCACACGTACCGGTTCCCCCGGCGCACCGCTCTGGTCGTCGGCAACGAGCGGCTGGGGATCACCGAGGAGGAGCTGCGGTACGTCGACGACTGCGTGGAGATCCCGGTCTGGGGCGCGCCGCACAGCTACAACGTCGCCACCGCGACCTCCATGGGGCTGTACGAGTACTGCCGCCAGTTCCCCGAGGGCTGACCGCCCGCGGCCGTGCCGATTCCCGTACGCGCCCTCGCGCCCCCGGCGCTGGGCCTGCGCCCGCGGTCACGCTCCGAGGCGTGAGGCGTGAGGCGGGGCGGCGGTCGGGTGCGCGCGCAGGCGATGCCCTGCACGGCGAGGACCGGCCCCACGCCGGCCCACCAGCACACCCGCACCGCGTCGGGCCCCGCCCCGTGCGGTAGACGGGGGAGCCCGGCCCGTGCGGGGCGCCGTGCGTCGGGCGCCCCGGTGCGCGTCGGGCCCGCCTGGTGCGGTGCGGGAACACGCCCCGTGCGGCGGCGCGGTGGGGCAGGGGCCCGCCCCATGCGGTGCGGCCCCATGCGGTGCGGCCCCATGCGGTGCGGCCCCATGCGGTGCGGCCCGTGGGCGGTCAGCGTGCGGTGCGCGCCTGGCGTTCGAGTCGGCCGAGCAGCCGGCCGGCCCGCTCCACCAGCTCGTCCGGGGTGCCCGGGATCCGGTCGCGCACCGGGGCCCAGAACGCCTCGTCCGGGTCCGCGGAGACCGTGACCCGGGAGCCGTCCGCCCACTCCTCTTCGTACCCCAGCTGCCACGAGTGCAGGCAGGTCCGCGCCCCGGACGAGGCGGCCGCCCGGTCGAACAGCGGGTCTCCCTCGATGGGGTGGCCGATCCACGCCAGATGCACGCGGATCTGGTGCCGTCGCCCCGTCACCGGCCGGACGACCAGCACGCTGTGCCGCTCGTCCTGCCAGACGGTGGCGAAGAGCGTCCTCGACGGATAGGTGCGGACCTTCGGCAGCACGTCCTCCTCGCGCACGCTCCAGCGGCCCCCTCCGCCACGGATCGACTCCCGCGGCGCCGCCACCCGCACGCGCGACTTCCGCCCGACGCTCAACGGCAGCTCCACCTCGCCCTCGTCGGGCAGCGCGGAGCCGGTGCCGGACAGGCCGTCGTTGCGGACCACGGCCAGATACGCCTTGCCGACGCTGCGGCGGTTGAACTGCCGCGCGAGGTCGGCGTGGACCGGCAGCGAACGAGCCAGCAGCACCACGCCGGAGGTCACCTTGTCGATGCGGTGGGCCGGCATTAGCCACTCGCCGGCGTCCTTCGCCAACTGCATCAGGTCGGTGTCGTGGCGCTCCCCGACGACGGAGACGTCGGCGGGCTTGTCGATCACCAGGACCGCGTCGTCCTCCCGGACCGTCGTGCGGCGCCGGATGGCCGGCCAGTCGGCGGTGGTGGTGGCAGCCGTCCCGCCGTCCGTCTCCGGGCTGCCGCCCGTCGCCGTCTCGTCCGGTGCTCCGTTGTGCCGCGTCGCCATCGTTCCGCTCGCCGTCCTGTGTCGTCCCCGGTCGCGGGGGCCCGCGGCGGGCGCTCCACTGTACGTGACCGGGTGCCGGTGCCCCGCCGTGTGCGTGCCCCCCCCCGTACCCCGCCCCGGGGCGCCGGCCCCCGCCGCCGGCACGGGCCGGTGTGCAGCCGCTCAGCGGTCGGTGTCGATGTTCTTCATCGTGAGATGGGACCCGATCCGCAGCACACCGGGCAGGCTGCTCAACTTCTCGGTGAGGAAGGCCTCGTACGCGGCGTGATCGGCCACCGCGACCCGGAGGAAGTAATCGGGGCGGCTGCCGAACATCCGGCGCAACTCGACCACTTCCTCGCAGGCGGAGAGCGTCTCCTCGAACTGCTCGAAGCTCGTCCGGTCCGTGGCGCTCACCTCCACGTCGACCAGCACCTCCAGCCCGCGCCCGACCGCGTGGGGGTCGACCACCGCCCGGTAGCCGAGGATGACCCCGGCCTCCTCCAGCCGCTTCACCCGCCGCAGGCAGGGCGGGGGAGTGAGCCCGACCCGCCGGGCCAACTCGACGTTGGTCAACCGGCCGTCCCGGGAGAGCTGCAACAGAATTTCACGATCGATGGCATCTAGTGTTGTTTCCTTGCGCACAGGGCCATCGTAGCGCCATGAAAGGTCATCACAGTACGTCACTATTGTTCTAATCTTCTGTCATGACTCGCGTTCTTCTGTCCGACGTGGGGCGCCCCGGGCTCACCTCTCCGGCCGAGCCGGAGACACGAACGGCGACCGCCGCGCTGCGGGACTCCTTCTCCGTCGGAATCGCCCTGGTGCCCCTCGGTCTCGCCTTCGGCATGGTGCTCACCCAGGCCGGGCTCGACTGGTGGTGGGCGACGGTCTTCACCGCACTGATCTACGCCGGTTCCTTCGAGTTCCTGCTGATCGGGCTCGTCACCGCCGTCACCCCGCTGGGCACCATCGCCCTCACCGCGATGCTCGTCAACCTGCGGCACGTCTTCTACGCGCTCTCCTTCCCGCTGCACCGCGTGCGGGGCGTCCGCGCCAAGCTCTACAGCACCTTCGCCATGACCGACGAGGCGTACGCCCTCACCGCCACCGCCGCCTCCCGGAGCTGGTCCGGATCGCGCATCGTCGGCCTCCAGCTCTTCCTCCACCTCTACTGGGTCATCGGAGGCACCGCCGGTGCGCTGCTCGGCGCCCTCGTGGGCGACTCGGTGGCCGGCCTCGACTTCGCGCTCCCCGCGCTCTTCACCGTGATGGCCATCGACGCGGCGCGCGAGCGCCCCGACGACGTCAGCGGCCCGGCGTGCGCGTTCGTCGCCGCGGTGGTGGCCGCCGTCGTCGCCCCCGGTCAGATGCTTCCCACTGCCTTCGCCCTGCTGACCCTCGCGCTCCTCGTCTCGCTGGGCGCCTCCCGACTCCGGAGCCGACGTGCCTGACGCCCCGTACCTGCTCGCGGCGGTTGCCGTCACCGTGGCGGTCACCTGGTCGCTGCGGGCGCTGCCCTTCGTCGCGCTCGCCCCGCTCCGGGAGAGCCGCACCCTGCACTACCTCGGCCTGCGGATGCCGACCGGCGTCCTGGTGGTGCTCGTCGTCTACTGCCTGCGGGGCACGCCCGTCGCCGACAACGCGTGGATGGCGCCCGCCGCCGCGCTCGCCGTCACCGCCGGCCTGCACCTGTGGCGCCGCAACCTGCTGCTCAGCATCACCGCGGGCACCGCGGTCCACGTCATCCTGCTGAACGTCTGAGAGCGGAAAGCGACACGCCGCCCGTGCGACGCGCCCGCTCGTACCGTCACGGGTTCCGGCGCCGTCGCGACGGACGGCCCGGGCGGCGCGTCCGCGTGACGAGCCGGTAGTCCACCCGGACCTGCTCGTACTCCGCACCCGGTTCGACGCGGTCCGGCAGGTTCTCCCGTGTGGACTCGGAGGACGACGCGACCCCCGGGCCGTCGCGGAACGCCACCCGCGCGTCCGGCGCTTCCGCGAACCGCAGACGATCCGCGTGAAGACGGGCGGCGAAGCCGATCTCCGGCGGACCCCTACGGTCTTCCGGTGCCGTCACGGCGGATGGCGCCGGACGGCACGGCCCCCCACCGCCGGATCGCGCCGCCGGCTGCGCCGCTCGTCGGCGGAGGTACTCGTCCGCCGCGGCCGCCCCGTGCCGGTACGGGGCGTGGGGCGGCGTTTCGTCCGCTCGCTCCCGCTGTCCGTCCCGTCATCCGGACGCTGCTTCTTCTTCCGCGGCGAGCCGTCCGGCGGCCTCTCCGCGCCTCGGCGCCCGGACGGGTGCTCCGCTGCGCCGTCGGGCACGTCACCGGAACCCTGTGCTGCGGCCCCGGCGCTGTCGGCGTCGTCCTCGGTGAGTTCGCCCGCGGTGTCGACGACGGATTCCGCCGCGCCGCCGACCGCGTCCGCCGCGCCGCTCCCCACGGACTCGACCGCCCGGGACGCGTGCCCGGCGGTGTCGGCCGCGGCGCGGCCCACCTCCGGTAGCGCCTCCGACGCGGCGCCACTGACACTCTGCGCCGCGGACTCCGCCGTCCGCGCGAGGTGGGCCACGATCTCCGGGTTCTCCGCGAGCGTGGTGAGCGCCGTCTCGATCATCGAGGCCACGTTGTCGAGGTGGACCTGGAGTAGCGCCTGCACCTCCACGCCGCGCACCCCCACGTTCAACCGCCCCAGCGACGCCTCCGCCCCCACGTTGATCTTCAGCAGATCGAGCAGCTCGGCCTGGAGCGTGACATTGGCCCGCAGGTCCTCGGCCTCGATCTCGATCTCCTCGACGTTCAACACCGGCACGTCGAGAGTGACGTCGGGTGTGACGCCCGGCGTCGGGGTCCCGTCGTCGGGACCGAACTCCTCGGGGGACTGGTCAGCGCTCATGGGGCGGTCTCCTGCGACAGGGGCCGTGGTGCGGCCCGGTGGGCAGCGGGGCCGGGCAGGCGGGCGTCACCGCTCGTCCTCCGGCTCCTCCTCCTCGTCGTCGTCGAGCTCGTCATCCCACTCGTCGTCCGGCTCGTCCTCCCGGTCCTCCGGGCCCTCCGCGTCCTGGGCCTCGGCGGCCTCCATGGCCTCCTCGTGGGAGCGAATCACCTCGCCGTCACGGATCTCGCCGCGCCAGCCCTCGATCTCCGGATCGGCCGACAGCGTGACGTACCGCTGGAAGTTCTTCATGTCCAGACGCAGCCGGCGTCCCTGAGCCCGCCACAGATTGCCGAGCTTCTCGAAGAACCCGCTGGGCGAGTACTCCACGACCGCGATCACGCGCGTCAGGCTCGGGCCCAGCTCATGGAAGGTGACGGCGCCGTAGGTGGTGCCCTTCGCTCCCTCGGAGCTCCAGATCACCCGGTCGTCGGGGACCTGCTCCTCGATCGTCGACTCGTACTCCCGGCTGGAGAACACCATCTTGAAGCCCCAGGTGGCCTTCTCATCCTCCATCTGGGTGACGTTGGTGACGCCTTTGGCCCAGGTTCCGAAATCCTCGAACTCGGTCCAGTGGTTGTAGCAGACCGACCGCGGGACACCGACATCGATCGCCTCGATGATGGCCGTCACCTTGCTGAGGAACGCGTGCTCGTCGCCCTCGCCGGCAGCCGGCTCGCGGTCCTCGTCCGACCCCATCCCGGGGACGTGCCGCGTGATCCCTTCCTTCAGCGAACCCGCCGTGGCCGCCGCAGGGTTCTCGCCCTGGAGAACCCGGCCGGCGGCATCCGGTACGACCTTGCTGCCCGTCGCCGACTCGGCGGCGCGCATCCCGGAGTCCTTGATCTTCTCGCCGGTCGCGCGCACCGCGGCTTTCGCCTGGGCGGCGAGCATGCGCATCAGCTCCTCGCGGACCCGTCCCATCGCCTCCGGCAACGGACCGGGCTCGTTCTGCCGCGTGGTGGTCATCACTCCTCCTCTCCCCGCCGAGCACGGGTGGCAGGTGCGCTGCGCCGCGCGCTGCGTGTGGCGCGGGGCTTCCGCGGGGGGCGCTCGTCCCCGGAGGCCGCCGGTGCTGCGGCGGACTTCCGGGGCGTCTCCTTCGCGGGAGCCGACTTCTTGGCGGTCGGCTTCTTCGTGCCTGCCTTCTTCGTGGTGCCGTTCTTCGTGGTGCCCTTCCTCGCCGGGGCCTCGCGGGCGGCGGACTTCTTCGCGCGGCCCGTGCTCGCGCCCGAGCCCGTCGCGCTGGTCGCCCGACTGCCGGAGGACTTCGTGGCGGATCCGTCGCGCTTCTCTGCCGTGGCCTTCCCCGCCGTGCGCTTCGCCGTCGCCTTCGCCGTCGGAGCGACCTTCGCGGTGGGCTTCGACGTGGTTTCGTCGCCGCTCGGTTCGTCGTCCGCGTCGTCCGCGTCGTCCTCGACCGGTGCCCCGGCCTCCCCCGCCTCGGCGTCCTCGTCGGGCGCCGTGCCGTCCGGCTCGGGCGGCTCAGGCGTCCGACGGTCTTCCGAGGCGCGCCGTCCGGCGGGTTGCTCGCCGTCGGCAGCGTCCTCGCCGTCCCGCGCACCGTTCGCCGCAGGCGCGCTGTCGCCGTCGCGGTCGGTGGCGTCCTCGTCGGTCGCCGCACCTCGCTGCTCCTCTCCGGCCGTCAGCGCTTCGGTGCGTGCCGCGAGCGCGGAGGCCAGGGAGGACGCTCCGTGCCGGATCCCCGAATCAAGGGTCGAGCGCCCCGAGGCGACCACCCCGCCACCGGCGCTGGTCAGCCGGTCCAGCAGGGACGAGTTCCCCACCCTGTGCAGCCCGCCCTTGGCCGCCTCCGCCGAGCGGGCACCCTTGCCGCGCCGTCCCAAGGCGACACCGGCCAGGGCGAGAGCCACCTTGGCTCGCTTGGTGCGGCCCAGCAGGTAGCCCGCGGCCACCCCCGCAGCCATGGCAGAGCTGGAACGTCCCATGGTCTTCGCCTTCTCTCCGTGGTGGCCGAGCGGCGCCGGGAAAGAGGCCTGTCGCGTGGTCGCAGTCCGCCCGGCTCGTCGTCCACCGGGGCGCGCGCCCGGCCGACGAGCCGCCCCGTGCGGTCGCGACATCGGATCGTGCCGGTAGGGGCAGCGAAGGGCCTCGGCGTATCGCTCGCTAGTCCATTGGAACGCCGCGGCGCGCAGTTCGCATGTCCTGGCGGCACCGCGGCCGCGGCCTGCCGCGACACCGACCGTACGGGGCGGCAACGGTGCGGCCCCGGCGGTCCCGGGTCACGCGCCGTCGCCCTCGTCCAACGTCGCCAGACCGGCCTCCCACCGCTCGCGGCGCTCCTCGTCGCTCTGCTCCCACCAGGGAGTACCGCGCTCCCCCAGAGCGGTCTTCGCCGCGTGCACCCGTCGCCGGGCGCGGCGCTCGGCGCCCTCGTCCGCAGCGCGCAGCGCGACCCCCACCTCACGACGTGCCGCCATGAGGTGCCGTCGCAGCCGCCGTCCGACCTCCTCGGGGAGCATCGGATCCGTGGCCCGCCACCGGCGGCCGTTGATCAACAGGTAGCGGCCGTCCTCGGTCGTGCACGGCGTGTCGTCGGCCATGGCGCGATCCTGCCCCGCGCGGGGCAGGACCGGCGAGCCGACGCACCGGGCGGACCGCGCTTCCCGGCTCGCCGAGCGGCGGGCCGCGGAGCGCCGCGCAGGGTGCCGCAGCCGGCGCGGTGCGCGCCGCCCCGTACCGGTCGGTGCCGCCGCGCGGGGCGCCTGCCCGTCACCCCCGTGACGGGCCCGGGTTGTCGGGCGGGCCGGATGGGCCGACGCTGGATCCGGGGCCGCCGCCGAGACGGTGGCACGCCGAGACCACGGGAGGCGGCATGGCGCAGGGCGCGTGCGGACCGCTGGACGATCCGTGGGCCGAAGTGCCGGACGAGGCCGCCACCGCGCGGGCGATCCTCGACCCCGCCGCCACCGTCACCTGCTGGAACGACGGTGCCCGGCGTCTGCTGGGGCGGCCCGCGGAGGAGGTCGTCGGCCGCCCCGTCGCCGAACTGCTGGCCGACCCCGAGGCGCTGTCCCGCGTCGCCCGAGCAGCCCGCGGGAAGCCCCGCTGGCACGGCACGCTGGAGGTGCTCCACCGGACCGGGCGCGCCCTTCCGGTCCGGGTCATCGCCCACCGCCTGACCGACGCCGACTGGGGCCCCCCGGGATGGCTCGTCGTCACCCCGTTGGAGGGTCTCGAGGCCACCGGAGCCGACGCCGACCTGCCCCGCGACGCCTTCCGCCACGCGCCGAACGCACTCGCGCTGTACGACACCGCCGTCCGCCTGCGCCGCGCCAACCTGGCCATGGAAGCCGTCCTGGGGCTCCGCGAGGACGACATAAGAGGGCTGCGCCTCTCCGAGATCGGCGGCAAGCGGCAGAGCATGGAGCTGGAGAACCAGGTCCGGCAGGTCGCGGAGGAAGGTCGGCCCCGTGACGTCCGCACCCGGCTGCGCACCGGGGGTGAGCGGCGGGAACACGCCTGGATGGGCCGACTGGCGCCGATCCGCGACGCCCAGGACCACCTCGTCGCAGTCGCGCTGTCCGCCGTCGACCTCAGCACCGAGGACGAGGCACGCAGCCGCCTGCAGCTCATCAACGACGCCGGCACCCGTATCGGGACCACCCTGGAGGTCGACCGGACCGCCCAGGAGTTCGCCGACGTCTGCGTGCCGCGCCTCGCCGACTTCGTCAGCGTCGACCTGCTTCAGGAGCCCCGAGATCCCGGGGCCGACACCGACTGGCCCGCGGAGGGCCACGTGCGGCTGCGCCGCATCGCCCACTGCTCCAGCACCCCCGGCACCCCCGAGGCCATGCTGCCGATCGGCGCGGTGTGGGACCACCCGATGGCGGCCGGCACCGTGCACGCCCTGCTCTCCGGCGAAGCCGTCACGGTCGTGCGCGGCGAGCCCGGGTTCCTCGCCTGGGTGGCCCAGGACCCGGAACGGGGCCGCCACGCGGCCGACCTCGGGGTCCACTCGATCCTGGCCGTGCCGCTGACCTCCCGCCGCAAGACCCTCGGCGTCGCGCTCCTGCTGCGGTACCGGCGCCCCGACCGGTTCGCTCCCGACGACGTGCTGCTGGCACGAGAGATCGCCTCCCGGGCGGCCGTCTCCCTCGACAACGCGCAGCGGTTCACCCGCGAGCGGGACACCGCCCTCGCACTCCAGCGCAGTCTGCTGCCGCGCACGCTCCCGCAGCTCTCCGGCGTCGACGTCGCCCACCGCTACCTGGCCGCGTCCGGCCACAGTGGGGTCGGCGGCGACTGGTTCGACGTGATCGCGCTCTCCGGAGCGCGCGTGGCGCTGGTCGTCGGCGACGTCGTGGGGCACGGCGTCCAGGCCTCCGCCACCATGGGGCGCCTCCGCACCGCGGTGCGGACCCTCTCCGACGTCGACCTCCCGCCCGACGAGCTCATCGCCCACCTGGACGATCTCGTGGTCCGTCTCGCCGAGGAGACCGGCGGCGGCGAGAGCGCCGGGGACATCGGGGCCACCTGCCTGTACGCCGTCTACGACCCGGTCTCCGGGACGTGCAGCATGGCGCGCGCCGGCCATCCCCCTCCCGTGGTCGCCTCTCCCGACGGCGCCACCGTCACCACCCTGGACGTCCCGGCGGGTCCGCCGCTGGGCCTGGGAGGTCTGCCGTTCGAGGCGGCCGAGTTCGTCCTGGCCCCGGGCTCGGTCCTCGCGCTCTTCACCGACGGCCTCGTCGAACGCCGCCAACGGGACGTCGACGCCGGGTACCGGGCGCTGCACCTCGCGCTCGCCCGCCCCGCGGACTCCCTCGACGACCGGTGTGCCGCGGTGCTGGACGCCCTCCTGCAGAACGAGCCGCCCACCGACGACGTGGCCCTGCTGATGGCCGCGACCCGCGTGCTCGACGCCCGCCACGTCGTCACCTGGGACGTGCCGCACGAACCAGCCGCCTGCGCCACCGCCCGTCGGGGCGTCGCCGAGCAGCTCGACCGCTGGGGCCTGTCGGAGGCCGCCTTCACCACCGAGCTGGTGGTGACCGAACTGCTCACCAACGCGATCCGCCACGCCACCGGCCCGGTGAAGCTCCGGCTCATCCTCGACGACACCCTGATCTGCGAGGTGTCCGACACCAGCGCCACCTCGCCGCACATGCGGCGGGCGAGCAGCTTCGACGAGGGCGGCCGCGGGCTGATGCTCGTCGCCCAGCTAGCGCAACGGTGGGGCACGCGCCACAGCCCGACGGGCAAGACCATCTGGGCGGAGCAGCAGCGCCCCGACCGTTCCGGCGAGGGCTGAGCGCCGCACGGGGCGCCCCGCGGGGCGGTGGCGTCACGACAGTACGGCCGCACCGCGGACCGCGCGCCGTCGGCCGAGCTGTCAGCACTCGATGACGTTGACCGCGAGCCCGCCCCGGGCCGTCTCCTTGTACTTCACCTTCATGTCCGCCCCCGTCTCCTTCATCGTCTTGATCGCCTTGTCCAGCGAGACGTGGTGGCGTCCGTCGCCGCGCAGCGACATGCGCGCCGCGGTGACGGCCTTGACGGCGGCCATGCCGTTGCGCTCGATGCAGGGGATCTGCACCAGGCCGCCCACCGGGTCGCAGGTCAGTCCCAGGTTGTGCTCGATGCCGATCTCCGCGGCGTTCTCCATCTGCTCGGCCGTCGCGCCCAGCACCTCCGCCAGCCCGCCCGCGGCCATCGAGCAGGCCGACCCGACCTCGCCCTGGCAGCCGACCTCCGCACCCGAGATCGACGCGTTCTCCTTGAACAGCATGCCGATGGCGCTCGCCGCCAGCAGGAACCGCACCACGCCGTCGTCGTCCGCGCCGGGCACGAACCGGGTGTAGTAGTGCAGCACCGCCGGGATGATGCCGGCCGCCCCGTTGGTGGGCGCGGTCACCACGCGGCCGCCGGCCGCGTTCTCCTCGTTGACCGCCATCGCGTAGAGCGTCACCCACTCCATGGTGTGCTCCGCGCGCTGGCCCTCGGCGCGCAACTGCCGTGCCGTCTGCGCCGCGCGTCGCCGCACCTTCAGCCCGCCGGGAAGGATGCCCTCCCGCGTCAGACCGCGCGCCACGCACGCCTCCATGACGCCCCAGATCTCCAGCAGCCCCGCCCGGATCTCCGCCTCGCTGCGCCAGGCCAGTTCGTTCTCCAGCATCAGCGCCGACACCGACAGCCCCGTCTCGCGGGTCAGCCGCAGCAGCTCGTCGCCGGTGCGGAAGGGGTGGCGCAGCTGGGTGTCGTCGAGCTTGATGCGGTCCTCGCCGACGGCGTCCTCGTCGACGACGAAACCGCCGCCCACCGAGTAGTAGGTCTTCTCCAGCAGCGGCCGGCGCTCGCGGTCGTAGGCGCAGAGCGTCATCCCGTTGGCGTGGTACGGCAGCGACCGGCGCCGGTGCAGCACCAGGTCCGTCGCGGGGTCGAACGCCACGGTGTGGCTGTCGCCTATGGCCGTCCCCAGCAGCCGCAGCCGCCGCTGTTCCCGGATCCGGTCCACCTCGGCGTCGGCGGTGTCCACGTCCACCGTGTCGGGGGCGTGCCCTTCCAGGCCCAGCAGCACGGCCTTGGGGGTGCCGTGGCCGTGGCCGGTAGCGCCGAGCGAGCCGAACAGCTCCGCCCGCAGGGACGCCGTCGAGGCGAGCGCGCCCTCCTTCTTCAGCCGGTGGGCGAACATGCGCGCCGCCCGCATGGGGCCGACGGTGTGCGAGCTGGAGGGGCCGATGCCGATGGAGAAGAGATCGAAAGCGGAGAGGGCCACGGTGGCGGACTTCCTTGTCTGCTCGTGATGTGCCGCCCGGGTGGAGCGGACGTCGCACGGGGCGGGCGAGGGGCGGGTCGCGCCCCGTGCCCGCGCCACGGGGCGGCGCTCCGGCCGCCCCGTGCGGCCGCCGCACCGAGGCGCGGCGGCCGTGGGGTCACGGGGTCACAGCCCCGGGTACAGCGGGTACTTCTCGGCAAGCGCCGTGACGCGGGCGGCGAGCGCCGCGGTGTCGGGCGACGGCTTCAGCGCCTCGGCGATGATGTCGGCGACCTCGCGGAAGTCGTCCGCCTGGAAACCGCGCGTGGCGAGGGCCGGCGTGCCGATACGCAGGCCGGAGGTCACCATCGGCGGCCGCGGGTCGTTGGGGACCGCGTTCCGGTTGACGGTGATGCCGACCTCGTGGAGGCGGTCCTCCGCCTGCTGGCCGTCCAGGTCGCTGTCGCGCAGGTCGACCAGGACCAGGTGGACATCGGTGCCGCCGGAGAGCACCGAGACGCCGTGCTCGGTCACGTCGCTGCGCAGCAGCCGCTCGGCGAGAACCCGCGCACCGTCGAGCGTGCGCTGCTGGCGGTCGCGGAACTCGTCGCTCGCGGCGATCTTGAACGAGACGGCCTTGGCGGCGATGACGTGCTCCAGCGGTCCGCCCTGCTGGCCGGGGAAGACCGCGGAGTTGATCTTCTTGGCCAGCTCCTGCTTGGAGAGGATGACCCCGCCGCGCGGACCGCCGAGGGTCTTGTGGGTCGTGGTGGTGACCACATCCGCGTGGGGCACCGGGTTGGGGTGCAGCCCCGCGGCGACGAGCCCGGCGAAGTGGGCCATGTCCACCATGAGCAGTGCGCCGACCTCGTCGGCGATCTGCCGGAACGCCGCGAAGTCCAGCTGCCGGGGGTAGGCCGACCAGCCCGCGATGACCAGCTGCGGGCGGTGCTCGCGCGCGAGGCGGGCGACCTCGTCCATGTCGACCAGGCCGGTCTTCTCGTCGACGTGGTAGGGAACCACGTTGTAGAGCTTGCCGGAGAAGTTGATCTTCATGCCGTGGGTCAGGTGACCGCCGTGCGCCAGGTCCAGGCCCAGAATGGTGTCACCCGGCTTGATCAGGGCGAACATCGCGGCCGCGTTGGCGGACGCGCCCGAGTGGGGCTGCACGTTCGCCGCCTCGGCGCCGAACAGTTCCTTCACTCGGTCCCGAGCGATGGTCTCGATGACGTCGACGTGCTCGCAGCCGCCGTAGTAGCGGCGGCCCGGGTAGCCCTCCGCGTACTTGTTCGTCAGCACGGAACCCTGCGCCTCCAGCGCCGCCACCGGCGCGAAGTTCTCGGAGGCGATCATCTCCAGCGTGGACTGCTGGCGGCGCAACTCGGCGTCGACCGCTGCGGCGACGTCCGGGTCGACCTCGTGGAGCGAACTGTTGAGAAGAGACATGGGGCCTTCCTGGCCTTCCTGAGCCGATGGCTGCGGCCTGCTGTCCGCGGGGCGCGGGCGGCACGGCCGGACGGGGCGGAGTGGTGCGGGAACGCGGTGCGAGCGGCGGGACCGCAGGAGCGCCGGGGCATGGACGGTGAGCGGTCCGTGCCCCGGCGCCTCCGAGGTCAGCCCGCGGTGAACGCGGTGTACTCGTCGGCCGACAGCAGGTCCGCCGGCTCGGAGTCCAGCCGCACCTTGAACAGCCAGCCACCCTCGAACGGGGCGGAGTTCACCAGCGCGGGGTCGTCCACGACGTCCTGGTTGACCTCGGTGATCTCACCCGTGACGGGGGAGTAGAGGTCGCTGACGGACTTGGTCGACTCCAGCTCGCCGCAGGTCTCACCGGCGGTCACCGCGGCACCGACGGCGGGCAGCTCGACGTACACCACGTCGCCCAGCGCGTCCGCGGCATGCGCGGTGATGCCGACCGTCGCGACACCGTCGGTGGCCGGCGACAGCCACTCGTGCTCCTTGCTGTAGCGCAGCTGCTGGGGGTTGCTCATGGCGTGGATTCTCCCGGGTTGAGGTGGTGCGAGGTCGTGCGGTCTTGGCAGGTGGACGCGGCCCGTGCCCGCAGGCGGGTCGGCGCGACGCGGACGGATCAGCGCGCCCGCTTGTAGAACGGTAGGGCAACGACCTGGTGGCTCTCCCGAGCGCCGCGGATGTCGACCCCGACCCCGGACTCCTCGGCGGTGGCCGGAGCGGCGAACGCGCCGTCCACGAACGCCATGGCGATGGGGCGGCCCAGCGTGGGGGAGGGGGCGCCGGAGGTGACGGTGCCGATCGTGGCGCCGTCGGCGGACACGACCCGGTACCCCGCACGCGGCACCCGCCGCCCCTCGGCCACCAGACCGACCAGCACCCGGGGCGCGGACTCCTCCGCGCGACGCGCGGCCGCCTCCAGAGCGGTGCGGCCCACGAAGTCACCGGGCTTCTCGAACTTCACGACCCGCCCCAGGCCGGCGTCGAAGGGCGTGGTGTCCCGGGTCAGCTCGTGGCCGTACAACGGCATACCGGCCTCCAGCCGCAGCGTGTCGCGGCAGGAGAGCCCGCACGGCACCAGGCCGTCGGCGGCGCCGGCAGCGGTCAGCGCCGTCCACAGCGCCGCGGCGTCGCCGGGCGCGACGAAGAGCTCGAAGCCGTCCTCCCCGGTGTACCCGGTGCGGGCGATCAGCGCCTCGACACCGGCGACGGTGCCCGGCAGCCCGGCGTAGTACTTCAGGCCGTCCAGGTCGGCGTCGGTCACTCGGGCGAGAATGCCCGCCGCCGCCGGGCCCTGCACGGCCAGCAGCGCGTAGGCGTCGCGGTCGTCCCGCACCTCCGCGTCGAACCCGGCCTGCCGCTCCCGCAGCGCGTCCAGCACCGCCTGGGCGTTGGACGCGTTGGCGACGACGACGTACTCCTGCTCGGCGAGCCGGTAGACGATCAGGTCGTCCATGATCCCGCCGTCGGCGTCGCAGATCATGGTGTAGCGCGCCCGCCCCGTCCGCACCGCGGAGAGGTGGCCGACCAGGGCGAAGTCCAGCAGCTCACCCGCCGCCGGGCCGGTGACGGTGATCTCGCCCATGTGCGACAGGTCGAAGAGGCCGGCCGCTTCCCGCACCGCGCGGTGCTCCTCGCGCTCGCTCCCGTACCGCAGCGGCATCTCCCAGCCCGCGAAGTCGGTCATGGCGGCACCGAGCGCCCGGTGGGTGGCGTCGAGCGCGGTGGTGCGCGGAGCGGCGGGCGTGTCGGAGGTGTCCGGAGCGGACGGAGGGACGGTCATCTGCTGGCTCCCGGGGTGTGGACGGTGACGGTGCGCGGGACGCACCCGTGCGGGCGCGCCCTCCCCATCTGTCATCGGCACCTGAGAGGTTCGCCTGCCCGTTCGAGGGCGGCTTGCACCGTCGGTGGGGCCGTGCGGCACGGCCCGCTTTTCAGATCTGCCTTCCACGCGCGGTAGGTGGGCCTGAGAGATTCAAGGGAGGACTTGCTCCTTCGGCGCCCCGTGTACCGGGGGCTCTCCCGCGCGCGGTCGAACGGCCAGTGTGTGATTGTCGGCCCATCATCGCACGCGGCGTCCGGTCGGCCCCGTTGACCCGCCGCAGCTCCGGACGGGGCCCGCACGGCGCGGGCCCCGCGCCGTGCGCGGCTGCGGGCCCGTGCGCTGCGGCGCCCGGTCCGTGGCCGACCGCCCCGTGCACTGCATTAGGGTCAGCGTCCATGAGCGGAACTGGGCCCGCACCGGGCGGAACATGGCCGGCCAACGAGCTGGAGGAGGCGCTGCAGGCGGCGGTGGGCGACCCCGAGGCCGGGCCGCGGCTGATCGAGGTGCTGGCACGCAGCTCGCTGTGGGTGCCGCTGCCTGAGGGCGGCGGCCCGCAGAGCCGCAACCTGGACCTGCCCACCCTGGAGATCGAAGGCGGCGTGTACGTGCCGGTCTTCAGCTCCGTCACCGAGTTCCACACCGCTGCCGGTTCGCACCTCTCGTTCGCCGTCGCCCCGGGCCAGGAGTTCGCCCGCGGCCTGCCGCCGCAGGTGGGCGTCGTCGTCAACCCGGGCGGCACCATCGGCGCCCCCGTGCCGGCGCCCGCCGTAGCGGAGATCTGCCGCGTGGAACTCGACGGGCTCGGCACGGGGCGGCCCCGCGGCGCCCGCATGCGGCTCTTCGAGCCCGACTGGCAGCAGGAGCCGGTGGACTTCCTCGGCTCCGTCGCCGGCGAACTGGCCGTGCTGGGCTACGTGCGGACAGCACGCCGCGGTCTGACCAGCGCGGAGGGCGGCGCTCCGTCGCTGTGCGTGGGGATCGAGGTGGACGCCATCGAGCACCACACCCACGCGGAGCTCCAGCAGGCGCTCGGCCGGGCGCTGGCGCTGCACCCCGTGCCATGGCCGGTGCAGTTGCTGCTGATGGACGCGGCGGAGGACCCGCTGATCGACTGGCTGCGCACCTGCATCAGCCCGTTCCACCGTCGCGAGGACCAGTACGCGGCCGACGGCGGGGCGGGACTTTAGACCGCAGACCGCAGACCGCAGACCGTAGACCGCGGACCGCCCCGTGCGGCGCCGCGACGCCGGGCACCGGGCGCCCCCGTGCCGCCCTCGCACGCCTCCCGGCGCTGCGGCGCGGCGGGGTGTCGGCACCCACCGTCCCCCTGCTTGGATGGGCCCGGCGAGTGCGTCCCGCGCGCGCCGGGCACACGGACGGACGACAAGGAGGCGTGCCGAGGATGAGCGCGGGCCCCACCGCTGCCGAACTGCGGACCCGGGTGACGGGACCCGACCGCCTCGGGGCGTACGAGGAACTGCTCGCGGCACTGACCCGCCAGGAGGTCCTCATGCCGCTGTGGGAGGGTTCCCCGGACGACGAGGACGCGCGCTTCGGCCTGATGGAGGTCGACGGCCACGCCTACGCCCCGGGGTTCACCTCCCACGAGCGGCTGACCGCCGCGCAGTGGGGGCGCGCCCATCTCGTCCTGCCCTGCCGGTCCGTGGCGGCCGCCCTCTACCGCGACCGGTGCGGACTGTGGCTCGACGCCCACGAACCCGACGGCGGGATGGGCATTCCCTGGCTCGACCTGCGGCGGATCGCGGAGGGCATCGACCGGCTCCCGGCCGGCCCGCTCCGGCTGACGGAGCCCGCCGTCCCCCTCGCCGACTTCTGCCGGCGGTTGGCCGCCGACGCCGCACACGTCCCCGGACTGCGCCGCCTGTGGCGCGCCTGGGTGCACCCCGCCGTCGGGGAGGCCCATCTGGCGGTGGGGATCGAGTCGGACGTCTCCGTCACCTCGGCAGGCGCCTCGATCCTGCCGCTGGTGGGCCGCGCGGTGCCGCTGCTTCCCCCCGGCGTCACCGTCGCGGGGGTGGACATGGCCGACCCCTACGACCCGGTCGCGCTCTGGCTCCGTTCCGCCTCTGCGCCGTTCTACGACCGCGACGCGCCCCGTGCGGCCGCCCCGTGAGGTACCGCGGGAGGTCGGGCGGCGGAGGCGGCGAGCTGCTGCCGGTCGGTGGCATCGCGCGATAGCTTCCCGCGCATGGTCCACAGCGCCTTCCGGGCACCGGCGACCGGCGAGCCCGGAGCCGCCCCCGCCCCCGAGCACGAGTTCGACCGCGACGCCGCGCTGGTGCCGCGTGGCGACGGTGGATTCGACGCCACGATCTCCGCCGACGGTCCGTCCTCGGAGCCGTCAACGGCGGCTACCTGAAGGCGATCCTGGGGCGCGCGCCGGCGCTGACCCTGCCCCGTCCCCACCCCTTCACGGCGACCGCCTCCCACCACCTCTCCGCCCCCCGCTCCCGGGTCGGCGGCCCCGCGCGCCACGGTGCTGCGCACGGGGCGGACACTCTCCACGGGCGTGGTCTCCCTCCACCAGCGGGGCGCCGACGGCGTCGTCGTCGAGCGGCTCCGCAGGCGGCCACCTACGGCCACCTCGACGCTCTCACCGACCACATCGTGACCACTGCGCCCCCACCGGCCGTCGCCCTCCTGCGAGCGGTGCCTCGCGCTGGACCCGGCGGCTGGCGCGACAGCTCTCGGCAACACGCGATCGTGGCGCGCCTGGCCTCGCGGCTCGACCCCGAGTCGGTCGGCCGGGCGACGGGCCGGCCCTCGGCACGCGGCCGGACGGCGGGCTGGTTCGTCTTCGCGGATGGTCGCGATCCCGACCCGCCGGCGCTGCTGCCGGTCGGTGACGCCATGCCGCCGGCGGCCTTCGGCCTCGGGGTGACGGGCTGGACGCGGACCGTGGAGTTGGCCACGCACGTCCGGGCGCGCCCCGCCGCGGGGCCGCTGTGCGTCGTGGCGGTCACCCGGAATCCCGCGGGTGGCTTCCTGGAGGAGGCCGCGGAGGTCTGGGACTCCGCCGGGCGCCTCGTCGCCCAGGCGCGGCGGCCGGCACGGATGCCCCGCGCTGCCGCCGGCTGACCAGGCCCCTTCTGCCCGACCTCTTCTGCCCGGGCCTCGCGGCTCGCGGCGGCCGGGCGGAGCACAACGACCGGCAGCCGCGCGGCGCGGGGCGCAGCGTCGTCCCCCACCGCCGCCCCGGTAGCGGCTCTCCGTCGGCAGGGCGTGGCCCCGCCGCCGGGAGTATCGTGACCGAAAAGCCCCGAACCGGCAGAAAGTGGACGCCTTATGTACACGGTGAAGAGCACACTGCCCGACGCAACCCTGAAGGTCGTGGGGGAGGCCCTGCAAGGCGCCCTGGTCGACCTGGTGGATCTCTCCCTCGTGGCCAAGCAGACGCACTGGAACGTCGTGGGGCCGCGATTCCGCTCCATCCACCTGCAGCTGGACGAGGTGGTGGACAGTGCGCGTGCCTACTCGGACGTCGTCGCCGAGCGGGCCTCCGCCCTCGGGATCTCCCCGGACGGCCGTGTCGGCACCGTGGCGAGCCACACCGGGATCGCCACCACCGCGGAAGGGTGGCAGCGCGACACCGACGCCGTCGCCACCCTGGTCGCGGCGCTCTCCAGCGTCGTGGCCCGGATGCGTGAGCGCATGGCGGCCACCGGTGAGGTGGACAGCGTCACGGAGGACATCTTCATCCAGGTGACCGGCGACCTCGAGAAGCACCACTGGATGTTCCAGGCCGAGAACGTCGGCTGAGCTCGCACGGCCCCGCGGGCCCGGTCGGGCCTCGCGAACGGCGCCGACCGGCCCCGCCGCATGGGGCGGGCGGCTCCGGTGAGGCGGCGGCTGTCACGCAGGCGGAGCGCCCGCCGTCCGAGGGGCGCCCACCCCACCGCCCGACGCCGACCGAGGCGCCGGGCGCCTCCGCGTCGTGGGCCGGTGGCCCCACCGCCCGCCCCGTGCGGGTGGGGTCCGCCGCCCCACGCGGTCCCGCTCGGGGCCGAACCGAGCCCGCCACCCGACCCGCGCCACGGCGTACAGCGCTGACGTCCGCGACGCGCCCCCTCTCCCGCGAACGGCCCCCGGCATGCTTGGCTCGGGGGATGGCAGACACGACCGAGACCGCAGCCGCCGACGGAGCCGCCGCGCGACTCCGTGCCCGACGAGACCTCGCCGTCGCCGCCGCAGTCGGGCGCGGCCTCCTCGACGACACCCGCCCCCTGGTCGCCCTGCTCGACCTGCGGACCGTCCGCGAGACGGTCCGAGCCCTCCACGAAGCCTTCGCCGACGCGGGCGACCCCGCGCGGCCCGCGCTCCACACCTTCGCGGTCAAGGCCGGCTCCCTGGTCCCGGTACTGCGACTGCTGCACGAGCTCGGCATGGGAGCGGAGGTCGCCAGCCCCGGCGAACTCGCCCTGGCGCGCGCGGCGGGCGTGCCCCCCGACCGCATCGTCCTCGACTCGCCGGCGAAGACGCCGACCGAGCTGCGGGAAGCCCTCGCGCTGGGCGTCGCTCTCAACGCCGACAACCCCCAGGAACTCGCCCGACTCGACGCGCTCGTCGCCGACCGTCCGCCCCGCGGCCCCGTCGGCCTGCGGGTCAACCCGCAGCTCGGCGCGGGCAGCATCGACGCGATGAGCACCGCCACCGCCACGTCCAAGTTCGGCTTCGCGCTACGGGACCCCGGCGCGCGCGACCGGGTGCTCCGCGCCTACGCCGACCGCCCGTGGCTGACCGCGCTCCACTGCCACGTCGGCTCCCAGGGCATGGCTCCGGAGCGGATGGCCGCGGGGGCCGCCGCCATCGTCGACCTCGCCGAGGAGATCAACGCCGCCGCGGTCGCGGCCGGCCGGAGCCCCCAGGTCGACACGCTCGACATCGGTGGCGGCCTCCCCGTGAACTTCACCTCCGACGACATCGCGCCGTCCTATGCGGACTTCGCGCGCCTGCTGCGGGAGCGGGCGCCGGTGGCGTTCGGCGGCCGGTACCGCATCGTCACCGAGTTCGGCCGCTCCGTGCTCGCCAAGGCCGGGGTGATCCTGGCCCGCGTGGAGTACACCAAGGACGCCGGCGGCCGCCGCATCGCCGTCACCCACGCCGGGGCCCAGGTCGCCACCCGCACCGTGTTCGCTCCGGAGGCGTGGCCGCTGCGTGTCGCCGCCTACGACGGTGAGGGCCGCCCCGCGACCACCGCGCCGCTGCGGCAGGACGTCGCCGGTCCGTGCTGCTTCGCCGGGGACCTCGTGGCGCACGACCGGGAACTGCCGGAACTGCGCCCGGGGGACCACGCCGCCCTGCTCGACACCGGCGCCTACTACGCCTCCACCCCGTTCGGCTACAACAGCCTGCCGCGACCGGCGGTCCTCGGCTTCACCGTCGACCCGGCCGGCCAACCGCAGTTCAGCACCCTCCGGCGCGCACAGACGATCGAGGAGCTGGTGGCGGAGTCCGGAGGCTGACGAACGGACCCTGCGCCCGGCGGTGACGCCGGGCGCCCCAGGCCTGCGGCCCCAGGTGGCGCGTCATCCCAACGCGTCGCGCTCGGAACGGACCAGCTCGATGTACCGGTCCCAGTCCCACGCCGAGCCGGGACAGACCCGGACCACCTCCGGCACCTCCCGGTGCCCCACGATGTGGTCCCGGTCGACCGGGATGCCGTGACGGGCGCAGATTCCGGCGACCAGCGTCGCGGAGGACCGGTACATCGCCTCGGTCAGGTACTCCGGCTGGTCCGCCCACCCCTCGTGCTCGATGCCCACCGAGCGTTCGTTGAACGCGCGGTTGCCCGCGTGGTAGGCCACGTCCAGTTCGCGGACCATCTGTGCGACGTGCCCGTCCTCCGAGCGCACCACGTAGTGCGTGGAGGCCCGGTGCGAGGGGTCCTGGAAGACCCGCAGCGTCACGTCGTAGGTCGCCTCGGGCATGTGGACCACCACGCGGTCGATCCCGAAGTCACGCGGGCGGCTGGCCCGGCGCAGGTTGGCGCCGGACGCCGGTATCCACTCCGCTCCACCGTGGTCGACCTCGCCCTCCACCCGGGGCGCCGCGGCACCGGAGTACCGCCACCACCAGCGGTCCAGCTCCTCGCGCCTGCTGTACCCGAACGCCCCGGCCCCGCCGAGGAGCACCGCGCCGGTGAGCAGGGCCCGACGGCTGACCCCCGCGCTCCGCCGCTCCCCGCGCTCCGCCTCCCGCCGCGCCCGACGGCCGTCCGGCCCCCCACCGTCGACCGCTCCGCCCGCGCCGGACTCGGCCGCGGGCGACGCGCCGTCGCCGGGGCCCCGCTCGTCCCGCCCACCCCCACGGGGGCGCGCGGCGGCGTCACGCTCCGGTTCCCTGTCCATTGCTCCTCCGGTCATCCGCCCCGACAACGCCGCCGAGGCCCCGACGGTTCCCTGCCGCTCGGGCGCCCTGCACCCCGCGACGCGCGGCTCGTAGAATCGGCGACACCATGCCGTACTTCGACCACGCCGCGACCACGCCGATGCTGCCCGAGGCCATCGCGGCCATGGCCGCCCAACTGCCCCTGACCGGCAACGCCTCCGCCCTCCACGCCGCGGGGCGTCGGGCCCGCCGCACCGTCGAGGAGGGCCGCGAGCAGTTCGCCGCTGCCGTGGGGGCCCGTCCCAGCGAGGTCGTCCTCACCTCCGGCGGCACCGAGGCCGACAACCTCGCCGTCAAGGGACTCTACTGGGCCCGTCG
This sequence comes from Streptomyces bohaiensis, assembly GCF_012033785.1. Taxonomy (GTDB): domain Bacteria; phylum Actinomycetota; class Actinomycetes; order Streptomycetales; family Streptomycetaceae; genus Streptomyces; species Streptomyces bohaiensis. Next base: position 9,273 of record NZ_JAAVJC010000013.1, on the reverse strand, counting down.
CGCGGCCGACCCGCGCCGGATCCGTGTGCTGGCCAGCCCGGTCGAGCACCACGCCGTGCTGGACGTCGTGCAGTGGCTCGGCGACCACGAGGGGGCCCGCGTCGAGTGGCTCCCGGTCGACCACCACGGCCGGGTGCGGGTGGAGACGCTGCGCGAGGCGATCGCGCGCGACCCCGAGGACGTCGCCCTGGTCACCGTGATGTGGGCCAACAACGAGATCGGGACACTCCAGCAGATCACGGAACTCACCGCCGCGGCCGCCGAACACGGCATCCCGGTGCACTCCGACGCGGTGCAGGCCGTCGGCCAGGTCGAGGTCGACTTCGGCGCGTCCGGCCTCGCCTCGATGGCGGTCTCCGGGCACAAGATCGGCGGCCCCTACGGCGTCGGGGCGCTGCTGCTCGGCCGGGAGTGGAGCCCCACCCCCGTGCTCCACGGGGGCGGGCAGGAGCGCGACGTGCGTTCCGGCACCCTCGACGTGCCCGCCGTCGCGGCCTTCGCCGTCGCCGCAGAGTCCGCCACCGCCCGCCGCGAGGAGTTCGCGCGGGAGGTCGGGGCGCTCCGCGACGACCTCGTGGCGGCGGTGCGGTCCGCCGTCCCGGACGCAGTGCTCAACGGGGACCCCGACCCCGCCGGCCGGCTTCCGGGCAACGCACACTTCGCCTTCCCCGGCTGCGAGGGCGACTCGCTCCTGCTGCTGCTGGACGCCCAGGGCATCGCCTGCTCCACCGGGTCCGCCTGCACCGCGGGCATCGCCCAGCCCAGCCATGTGCTGCTGGCGGTGGGCGCCGACAGCGACCTCGCCCGGGGCACCCTCCGGTTCTCGCTGGGGCACACCTCCACGGCGGAAGAGGTCGCGGCGCTCGGCGCGGCGATCGGCCCCGCCGTGCAACGGGCACGGGGCGCCGGCCTCAGCTGAAGCCCCTGGGCGCCCCATCGACCCCGTGCGGGGCGGCCGTCCCGGTCGCGGGGCCGACGCCGACCGGCCGTTTCCCGAGCCGACCGGGCCACCCCCGGGCCCCCGGCCCGCACCGGCGCGGGGCTGGCGGCGCGGGGCCCGTACCCTGGAACGCGTTATGACTGCCACTCCCCGTTTGCGTGTCCTCGCCGCGATGTCCGGCGGGGTGGACTCCGCCGTGGCCGCCGCCCGCGCCGCCGAGGCCGGCCACGACGTCACCGGTGTCCACCTGGCGCTCTCCGCCAACCCCCAGTCGTTCCGGACCGGCGCCCGCGGGTGCTGCACCCTGGAGGACTCCCGGGATGCCCGCCGAGCCGCCGACGTCATCGGGATCCCGTTCTACGTGTGGGACCTCGCCGAGCGGTTCCGTGAGGACGTCGTCGACGACTTCGTCGACGAGTACCGGGCCGGCCGCACCCCGAACCCCTGCCTCCGCTGCAACGAGCGCATCAAGTTCGCGGCGCTGCTCGACCGGGCCCTCGCCCTCGGCTTCGATGCCGTCTGCACCGGTCACTACGCGCGGATCGTGACCCGGGCGGACGGGGAGCGCGAGATGCACCGTGCCTCGGACGAGGCGAAGGACCAGTCCTACGTCCTCGGGGTGCTGGACGCCCGTCAGCTCGCGCACGCGCTCTTCCCCCTCGGGGACACGCTCACCACCAAGGCCGAGATCCGCGCCGAGGCCGAGCGCCGGGGCCTGGCCGTGGCCAAGAAGCCCGACAGCCACGACATCTGCTTCATCGCCGACGGTGACACCCAGGGGTTCCTCGCCTCCCGCCTCGGCGAGGCCGAGGGGGACATCCTCGACGAGGACGGCGAGCGGATCGGCACCCACCAGGGGGCGCACGGCTTCACCGTCGGACAGCGCAAGGGGCTGCGGATCGGCCGCCCCGCGCCGGACGGCAAGCCGCGCTACGTCCTGGACATCTCGCCGGTGGACAACACCGTCACCGTGGGACCGGCCGAGTCCCTCGACGTCCGCTCGTTGACCGCGATCCGGCCGCGCTGGTGCGGCACCCCGCCGCAGGGCCCCGCCCGGTACACCGCCCAGCTGCGAGCCCACGGCGACGAGACTCCGGTGACCGCCGCGCCCGAGGGGGAGGGGCTGCGCGTCAGCTTCGACGCCCCGGTGCGCGGCGTCGCCCCCGGGCAGGCAGTCGTCCTCTACGACGGCACGCGCGTCGTCGGATCGGCGACGATCGCGGCGACCCGCCGCGCGCCCGACGGGGCCGCCGCCGACCGCTGAGCGGCCCGGCCCCGTGCGGTCAGCCGGGCAGCACGTCGGTGCGGCGGTTGGTCAGCACCGGAACCGCGTGCCGCGCCTCGTCCACCGTCTTCTCCGGGTCGACCTCCACCGTCACCAGCCCGGGTTCCGCACCGAGGCGGCCGACCACCTCACCGAGCGGCGACACGACCATGCTGTGCCCGACGCCGGTCGGCGCCTTCTCCGACGGGACGACACCCACCGAGGCGGGATCGGCCTGATCGCAGGCCGCAACCCAGCAGGTGCTGTCCAGCGCGCGGGCCCGCACCAGGACCTCCCACTGCTCGATCTTGCCCGGGCCGGCCCCCCACGAGGCGGGCAGCAGCACCACGCGGGCGCCGTCCTCCGCGAGCTGCCGGAACAGCTCAGGGAACCGCACGTCGTAGCAGGTGGCCACGCCGATCGTGGTGTCGCCGAGCGCCACGGTCACGGCGCGGTCGCCGGGCGCCACCGTTTCCGACTCCGCGAAGCCGAACGCATCGAAGAGATGCAGCTTGTCGTAGTGCGTGTCCACGCCGCGGCCCGTGATCAGCACGGTGTTGTTGACCCGGCCGTCGGCGGCGGGGGTGAACATGCCCGCCACCAGGAGCAGCCCGGTGCGCTCCGCGACCTCCCGCACGCCGTCGGCCCAGGGCCCGTCCAGCGGCTCCGCGACGGGGCCGAGCGGGATGCCGAACCGGGCCATCGCCGCTTCGGGATACACCACCACCTCGGCGCCCTCGTCGGCTGCCCGCTCCGCCTGCTCGGCGATCGCCCCGAGGTTGTGCTCCGGCTCCGTACTCGACACCAACTGACTCAACGCGATTCGCATCGTGCCTCCCTCACCCCTCTCTACCACGCACCGCCTCGTGCGGAATCATGGCGACATGGCTACTCATGTGATCACCGGCGCCGGATCCGGTATCGGCGCCGCCCTCGCGGAACGACTCGCGGAACGCGGGGACGACCTCTGGTTGTGGGCGCGCGACGCCGGCCGCGCCAAGGAACTCGCTGCCCGGTTCCCCGGGGCGCACACCCTCGTGGGCGAGCTGGCGGAGCCGGGCCGCCTCTCCTGGGCGCTCGGCCACCAGGAGCTTCCCGACCGCATCGACTCGCTGCTGCACGTTGCCGGCGTGGTGGACCTCGGCGGCATCGGCGAGCTGACCCCCGCGGCCTGGCAGCACCAGCTCGCCGTCAACCTGGTCGCTCCCGCCGAGCTCACCCGGCTGCTCCTTCCGCAGCTCCGGCTCTCCCGCGGGCACGTGGTCTTCGTCAATTCGGGCGCGGGGCTGCACGCCCACCCGCAGTGGGGCGCGTACGCCGCGAGCAAGCACGGACTGAAGGCCCTCGCCGATTCGCTGCGGGGCGAGGAGCAGCCCCACGGGGTGCGCGTCACCACGGTCTACCCGGGCCGCACCGCGACTCCGATGCAGGTCAAGGTCCACCAGCAGGAGGGCAAGGAGTACGACGCGGCCCGATGGATGACGCCGGAGTCGGTCGCCACCACCGTCCTCACCGCCCTGGACCTGCCCCGGGGCACCCACCTGACCGACCTGACGGTGCGCCCGACGGGCTGACCCGCTGGCGGGGCGTGCACGGTGCGGGCATGGCGCGGACACGGGACGCGCCCCATCCGGGACCCGTACCCCTCCACCGGGCGCCGGAGTCGCCCCGCCCCGTGCGGCGTCCCGCCCCGTGCGGTCCGCACGGTCCCGGGTGCCCCGGGACCGTGCGGCGTCCCGCAGCGCCCGGGTGCCGCGGGACGACGCCGCGCACGGGGCATACGCTTCGCGGGTGACTGAGAGCGTGACCGACCCCCGCACCGCCCGCCCCTGGGGCCCCGCCGCCGCCACGGGCGTCGGCTCCCTCCCCGGGACCGACGCCCGAGAAGCCGCCCGCACCGCCGCCGGCGCGCTGGAGACCCTGGTTTTCCTGCCGGAGCTCCCCGCCCGCGGCCCCGGCGCCGACATGATCGGTCGCACGGCGGGCCTCCTCACCGACCTGCACGCGCAGCTCGAACCCAGTGGCTGGCGCATCGCCGACCACCCCGGGCGGGACGCCCGCCGCGCCGCTGCCTGGCTCCGCGAGGACCTCGACGCCACGGAGGAGTACACCCAGGGCTACGAGGGCGCGCTCAAGGTCTCGGTCACCGGCCCCTGGACCCTGGCCTCGGCCCTGCAGCGTCGGAACGGCGAGGCCATGCTCGGCGACGCCGGCGCCTGCCGTGATCTGGCCGCCTCCCTCGCCGAAGGGGTCCGGGACCTCCTGGCGGACGTCCGGCGCCGCGTGCCCGGCGCCCGCCCCGTCCTTCAGCTCGACGAGCCCTCGCTGACCCCCGTCCTCGGCGGGCGGGTCCGTACCGCCAGCGGGTACCGCACCTACCGGGCCGTCGACCGGGTGGTCGTGGCGGACACCCTGCGCTCCCTCGTCGAGGCTGCCGGCGACAGCCCCACGGTGGTGCACTCCTGCGCGCCCGACGTGCCCTTCGCCCTGCTGCGCCGCTCCGGTGCCGCGGGTTTCTCCTTCGACCTCTCGCGGATCACCGAACGTGGCTACGACGCGATCGGCGAGGCGGTGGAGGACGGCATCACCCTCTTCACCGGAGTCCTGCCGGGCGACGGCGCGGATCCCGCGGGACTGTCCGACCCTGCCGGTACGGTCAGTGGTGTCAGGTCGCTCTGGCGCAGGTTGGGGCTGTCACCCGCGCTCCTCACGGAGTCCGTGGTGATCACTCCGACGTGCGGTCTCGCAGGCGCCTCCCCGGCCTACGCCCGGGCGGCGCTCACCCACTGTGCACGCGCGGCCCGATCCCTCGCCGACAACCCTGAGTGACGGGAGACCAGACGGTGGAAGAGCAGGGGCTGCCCGCCGAGGCCCGCGAGCGGCACGCCCGCCTCGCCGAGCGGATCGAGGAGCACCGATTCCGCTACTACGTCCGCACGCCGGTCATCAGTGACGCGGAGTTCGATCTGTTGATGCGGCAGCTCCAGGAACTGGAGGAGGAGTTCCCGGCGCTGCGCACCCCGGACTCGCCGAGCCAGCGGGTCGCCGGCACCTACCAGACCGAGTTCACCGCGGTCGAGCACCACGAGCGGATGCTGTCGCTCGACAACGCCTTCGACGACGAGGAACTCGACGCCTGGGCCGCCCGCGTCGCCGAGGAACTGGACGGCATCCCGTACCAGTACCTCTGCGAGCTGAAGATCGACGGCCTCGCCGTCAACCTCACCTACGAGCGGGGCCTCCTCACGCGGGCCGCCACGCGAGGCGACGGTCGTACGGGGGAGGACATCACCCCCAACGCGCGCACCATCGAGGGCATCCCCCACCGGCTGGCCGGGGAGGACCCGCCGGAGTTGCTGGAGGTGCGCGGCGAGGTCTTCTTCCCCATGGAGCGGTTCGAGGAGCTCAACGCCGGCCTGGTCGAGGCGGGGGAGAAACCGTTCGCCAACCCCCGGAACGCCGCGGCGGGGTCCCTCCGGCAGAAGGACCCCAAGGTCACCGCCGGCCGTTCGCTGCGGATGGTGGTCCACGGCATCGGCGCCCACCAGGGCCTGACCCTCGGCAGCCTCTCCGAGGGCTACCGGCTGCTGCGCGACTGGGGGCTGCCCACCTCCCCCGCGGCGCGCGTCGTCCCGACCCTGGACGAGGTCCGCGCGTTCGTCTCCCACTACGGCGAGAACCGACAGGCCGTCGAGCACGAGATCGACGGCGTCGTCGTCAAGGTCGACGAACTGCCGCTCCAGGGCCGCCTCGGCTCGACCTCCCGCGCCCCGCGCTGGGCGATCGCCTGGAAGTACCCGCCGGAGGAGGTCAACACCACTCTGCTCGACATCCGCGTCGGGGTGGGGCGCACCGGCCGCGTCACCCCGTACGCCGTGGTCGACCCGGTGACGGTCGCCGGCTCCGAGGTGGAGTTCGCCACCCTCCACAACCGCGAGGTCGTCGCCCGCAAGGGCGTGCTCATCGGCGACACGGTGGCGCTGCGCAAGGCCGGCGACGTCATCCCCGAGATCCTCGGTCCCGTCGTCGACCTGCGGGACGGCTCCGAGCGCGCCTTCGAGATGCCGACGCACTGCCCCGAGTGCGGCACCGAACTCCGTTCCATGAAGGAGGGGGACATCGACCAGCGGTGTCCCAACGCCCGCTCCTGTCCGGCCCAACTGCGGGAACGCGTGTACTACCTCGCGGGGCGCCGGGCGCTCGACATCGACCACTTCGGCTATGTCGCCGCCACCGCCCTGACCCAGCCGCTGGAGCCTGCCGAGCCACCGCTCACCGATGAGGGCGGCATCTTCGACCTGCGCATCGAGCAGCTCCTCCCCATCCGCTCCCACGTACTCGACCCCGACACGGGCCTGCCCAGGCGCGACCCGGAGACGGGCGAGCCCAAGACCGTGCACTTCTTCGCCAATCAGAAGGGCGAGGCGAAGAAGAACGCCGTCGCCATGCTGGAGGCGATCCAGGCGGCCAAGGAGCGGCCGCTCGCCCGCATCCTGACGGGGCTCTCCATTCGTCACGTCGGTCCGGTGGCGGCGGAGGCCCTGGCGCGGGAGTTCCGATCGATCGAGCGCATCGCGGAGGCGAGCGAGGAGGAACTGGCCGCCACCGAGGGCGTCGGGCCCACCATCGCAGCCTCGCTCACGGCGTGGTTCGCGGAGGAGTGGCACCGCGAGATCATCGTGCGGTGGCGCGCCGCGGGCGTGCGGATGGCCGACGAGGCGGCCGAGGACGAGGGGCCCCGTCCGCTGGCGGGCATGACCGTCGTCGTCACCGGCACGCTCGCGGAGTACACCCGGGACGGAGCCAAGGAGGCGCTGCAGAACCTCGGCGCCAAGGTGTCGGGCTCGGTCTCGAAGAAGACCGCCTTCGTGGTCGTCGGCGACAACCCCGGGTCCAAGTACGACAAGGCTGTGCAGCTCAAGGTGCCCGTCCTCGACGACGCCGGGTTCGCCGTCCTGCTGGCCGACGGACCCGACGCGGCCCGTGAGGTCGCCACCAACCGGCCTCCGGCGGAGGAGCCTCCGGGCGAGGCGGTCGCCGCACCTGCCGCAGGCGAGGCGGCCGCCGCACCGACGCCTGACCCGGCGGCCGCCACAGAGGACTGACGCACCGTCGGCCACCGGGCCCGCCCCGTGCGGCGGGCGTCCTCCTCGCGGTCGCCGGACAGGACGCAGGTGTGCGGGGCGCAGGTGAACCCGGCCGCAGCCACTCGAACGGTCGGTGTGAAACCGCCCCTTGGTGGGGGATGCCATAGCGGAGAGGCCGTTCGCCGCGAACGGCAGCGCACACCGGCGGCGGTCGGGTGGGCGGGTGCCGCGAAGCGGTGCCGCCCGCCCGCTTCGCCGACCGCCGCGAAGGAGGCCTGCATGGAGACGGCTCGCGCCCGGAGGACCGCCGGCCGTTCCCGTCTCGGCCGGCGCCCCGTCGCGGAGCGCGCGCGGCGGACGCTGCTCCTGGTCGGCGCGGCCGTCGCGCTCGCCGCGGTCCTCGCCGAGGCCTCCGTCACCGGCCGGGCGTGGCTGCCGCCCGGTGCCGCCGGATGGGGCCTGCTGGCCCTGGCTGCCGCGCTCGCGGTCCCTTCCGTGCTCCCGGGCCACGGAACGGCGCGCGTCACCGGTGCGGTTGCGCCGCTCTCACTTGCCGGGCTGCTGCTCCACGGCCCCTCCGCAGCGCTGCTCCTCGCGCTGCCCCTGGTGCTCGCCCCGGTGGTCCACCGGGGGCGGCGCCTTTCCGCCGTGCTCCGCGCGGCGTGCGAGGTGACCGCAGTGGCGGTGGCCGCCGGTGCCGTCGCCCTTGCCGGGCTGCTGCCTCCCGGCTCCGGGCCGTGGACGCCCGAGCAGTGGGCGAGCGCGGCCGTTCCCGCGCTGCTCGTCGGCGGGACCGCGCACCTGGTGCTGCGCGGAGCCCTCCTCAGCCGCTGCCTGCCACCGACCGTCGGGCCGGTCGGCCCGGCACGGCCCGCGCCGGCCGCCGCCGCGCTGCTCGCGGCCGCGCCGCTCATCGTCGTCGTGGCGACCCATGCCCCGGTGCTGCTGCCCCTGTTCGCCCCGGCGTTGGGAGCGTTGGACGCGGCGCTCCGCTCCGCGCGGGCGCGCGCCACGGATCGGCTGCTGGACCCGCTCACCGGACTGCCGAACCGCCGCTGGTTGGTGCAGCGCACCCGGGACGCGCTGGTCGAGGTCGAGCGCACGGACAGTCGATGCGCGTTGGTCCTGATCGATGTCGATCGTTTCCGGTCCGTCAACGACACCCTGGGCCACGGCACCGGAGACCGGCTGCTGCTGGAGATCGCTGAACGCGTGGAGCGGGCGGCACCCGCCGGTGCGGAGACGGCGCGCCTGGGGGCTGACGAGTTCGCCGTGCTGCTGCCCACGATCCCCTCCGTCGGAGCGGCCCACCGGGCGGCGCGCGAGGTGGTGCGCGCGATCGAGGCGCCCGTCGAACTGGACGGCCTGACCGTGGTGGTCGAGGCCAGCGCCGGGGTCGCCGTCTACCCCGACCATGCCGCGCCCCGTACGGACGGCGGTCGCGGCGCCCCGGCCGGTGCCCCGCCGTGCCCACATCCGCCCGCCCCGGCCCGCTCCCTCACGGGGGAGGCCGGTCGGCCGCTGCCCGCGCCGCCCGAGGGCGTCACCGCCGCGCCCGGAGCCCCGTCGGCCGAGCAACCGTCGGCACCGCTGCGCCCTCGCCTGCCCGTTCGCGCCGCGCACCGCGGTGAGGGTTCCGTACGCGACCTGCCCACGTCCCCGGCGGGGCGACGGGGCACCACGGTTCCGCCCCCGGCCGCACCGCCGGCCTGTGGCCCGGCAAGCACCGCGGAGCCACCGGGCCGGACGGACCGGCACCCCGATACGCCCGGCCCGCATCCGCCGCCCCGGCCGACCGTCCCCCCGCCGCCCACCGTGCCGCCGGCGGCCACCCGGCCCGCACCCGCCGCCCCGTCCAGCGCCGGGGCGGAGGCGATCCCTCCATCAGCACCCCGCGACCGCTCGTCGGACCGGGCCGAGTCGGCCGTCTCGGCGGCAACCCGGTGCGCTTGGCCACCGCCGCTCGGCCAGTACCTTCCAGG
>NZ_JAAVJC010000139.1 GCF_012033785.1 Streptomyces bohaiensis | reverse complement strand
GCCCTCGGCGGCCGGTGCCCCGGGCCGCGGCCGGGCGCGGGGCGCAGCGGCCGGGCGCAGCGGCCGGGGCGGTCAGCTGAGGCCGAGGTCGGCCAGGGTGAAGATGTTGCGGTACTCCAGTCCGGCCTCGGCCATCGCCCCGGCGGCGCCGCGCTCGACGATGACGGCGACGGCCACCACCTCGGCGCCGACCTCACGGGCCGCCTCGACGGCGGTGAGCGGCGATCCGCCGGTGGTGGAGGTGTCCTCGACGACGAGCACCCGGCGGCCGGCGATGTCCGGGCCCTCGATCCGGCGCTGCATGCCGTGCGCCTTCTGGGCCTTGCGGACGACGAACGCGTTGAGGTCGCGGCCGCGGGCCGCGGCGGCGTGGAGCATCGCGGTCGCCACCGGGTCGGCGCCCAGCGTGAGGCCGCCGACCGCGTCGAACTCCAGGTCGGCGGTGGCGTCCAGCATCACCTGGCCGACCAGCGGCGCCGCAGCCGCGTCCATGGTGATCCGCCGCAGGTCGATGTAGTTGTCGGCCTCCAGGCCGGAGGACAGGGTCACCCGGCCGTGGACCACGGCCTTGTCCTGGATCTGCCGCAGCAGCTCGTCGCGCACGCTCATGGCGTCTGAGCCTAGGCGATGCCCATCGCCGCCCCGACCCCCGCCACCCGCGAGGACGCGGGGACGGGCCGACGGCGGGACGGTGGCGACCCCCGGCGGACGCTGCGGGACGCACCGCGGGGCCTGCCGGGGGCGGCGCGGCTCCGGCGGCGGGTGTCAGCCTGCCGGGGGCGCCGGGCGGCGCCAGCTCCAGGTGGTGGCGGTCTCCAGCGGCTCGATGCGGGTCACGAGGCGCGGGTGGGTGTTCAGCCCGTTCGGCGGGCCGGACTGCGGCTCCACGCAGACCGCGTGCGCCTGCTCGTCGTAGACCACCACCCACTCCTCGCGGGCGGTGACGGACAGCTCCAGCTCCTGCCCCCACCGCAGGGTGACGTCCACGCCGTCGGGCATCGTGAAGCAGTCGTCCCACGGCCCCGGCTGCGGTGCGCCGACCTCGGTGGTGGCGATGCCGTCGGCCCGCACCAGTTGCCCGGCCGGGTCGAAGTCCAGGGCGACCTCCGGGCCGTCGGGCCGCAGCCGGCGGACGAACCACGGGTGCCAGCCGGCCTGCGCCGGAAACGAGTCCCCGGCGGTCTCGACACCGAGCCTCAGCGTCAATCCGCTTCCGTCCTCGGCGAGTTCGACGATCTGCGTCACCCGGCCCGGGTAGGGCCAGGGGTCGGCGAGGTCGACGACGAACGCGGCGGAGCGGCCGTCCTCCGCGAGGTCGGCGAGCTGCCACGCCTGCTCCCGGACGGTGCCGTGGATCGCGTGGCGTCCGGCGTTGAGCGGCAACCGGTGCGTCGTCGCGCCGTTGCGGAAGACGCCGTCGGCGGTGCGGCCGCACCAGGGCGCCATCACGAACGCCCCCGACCCGCTTCCCTGGGCGAGGAGTTCGACGTCGCCGACGCGGAGCGAGGACAGCCGGCAGCCCTCCGCGGGGACCACCGTCACCTCCGCGTCACCGGCTCGCAGCCGCACCGCGCCGTCGTCTGCGGCGTCGTCGGCGTCGGTCACATCCGGCTCTGAGGCGTCATGGAGAGTCACAGCACGACAGTAGTGGTCGCGTCGGCTCCCGCGCGCCCGGGGACGAGCCGGAGGAACGCCACCGCAACGGCCTCCGCCCCGGCCCGGGGCTCCGGGGCGGGGCGGCAGCGGTGAGGGTCAGCGGCAGCCGTGGGAGTCAGCGGCGGCGGCGGAAGACCCGGCCGATGGCCACCGCACCGGCGACGGCGATCGCCGCGGCGGGGGCGGCCCACTTCAGGGTCAGCCGCGCCGCCCCGGTGTCGCCGGGCGCGGGCTGCGGGGCGTACCGGCCGCGCGGCGGCGCGTGGTCGACCTCCTCGGCGCTCCGCCCGATCATCGTGCGGCGGGCGAGGTCGGCCTCCGGCGCGTAGGGCGGCTGGGCGTCGAGGGGATCGGCGTCGTCGTCGTGCTCCGGCACGGAGCCGGCGTCGCGGGCCTCGCGGGCCTTGCGGTCGGCCTCGGCCTCGGCGGCGTCGAGGTGCGGGTCCCGGTTGCCGACCTCGCCGGCGCCGCGCGGCGGCTGGTCGGCCGAGTCCGCGTCGGCGCCGTCGCCGGTCGGAGCGGTCTCGGTGGTGTCGGTGTCGGTGTCGCTGTCGGTGGTGTCGGCGTCGCTGTCGCTGTCCGCGTCGGCCTGGTGGTCCGGCTCGGCGTCCGTGTCCGCCGCCGGTTTCGCATCGCCCTCGCCGTCCGCGTCGCCGTCGGCCTCGTGCGTACCGCTGCTCGCGCCGGGCTCCCCGGCGGTGTCGGCGTCGTCCGCGGCGTCGTCCGCAGCTCCCCGGTCGCCCTTCCCGGCGTCGTCCGCGGTCTCGGCCGGCGCCGCGTCGCCGTCGCCGGTCCCCTCCCGGCTCTCCTCCGAGGAGGAGTCGTCGTCCGGCGCGGAGTCGCCCGCCGGGGAAGCAGCTGCCGCGTCGGCACGGCTCGGCCCGCCCTCGCCCTTGCCCGGGCCGGGGATGCCCGGAATGGCGCGCTGGTCGTCGTCGTCCCGGGGCTCCGCCGCGGGCGGCTCGGTGGCGTCGATCTCGCCGACCAGCGCCTCGGTGAAACGATCCAGCAGTCGCCGCGCGGCCGTCTCCCGCTGCGCGGGCTCGACCTCGGCGAGCCGTCCGGTCGCCTCGGTGCTGCCGGTGTAGGAGAGCGTGGTCCCGGACCCGTCCTCGACGGGTCGGGGCACGACGGTCAGCCGCACGCGCACCGTGCCGTTGCCGCGCGCCTCGGACGCGACGGCGTCCACGTCGACACCCTCGCCGCGACCCGTGAGCGTCACGGTGCCGCGGTAGGTGATGGTGGAGCCGCCGATCCGGAGCCGCAGCCGGCCGGCGAGCGCGTCGGGGTCGTCCCCCGGTTCCACCTGAAAGCCCGGCACGCAGCGTGCGACGCGTTCCTGTTCGGCGAGCGCGGCACGCACCGCGGTGGCTGGGAACGGTACGAAGATCTCGTGCTCCATGGGGCGGAGCCTACCCACTGGGAGCGCGACCACGTGGGGGCGCGCGCCGCATTGCCCGAACCGGGCCCGTCGGGGCCGCTGTTCCCCCGCGGGGCGCGGGCTCGCGCCGGCCGGCGGCCCTCGGTCACTCCTCCTCGTCGGCGCCGCCCCCTGCGGGGGCGCCGTCCCGCTGGTCCTCCCGGTCCTCCACGCGGCGCTCGGCCCGGTGGTCGACCTGCCCGGGTGCGTCCTCCCCGTCGACGGGACCGGCCTCACGAGCGCCGGCGGTGCCCGCGGCGGCCCCGGCCCCGGTCTCCCCCGGTGCGCCGGGCTCCCCGGCTCGGTCCGCCGGATCGGCGCGCTCCACGCTCCGATTGACGGCCTCGTCGAGCGAGGCTCCGAGCGTGACGGAGGCTGCCAGCGCGACGACCACGGCGGCGCTGACGGTGACCAGCAGTGCCCGGCCCCGCCGGGTGAGGTCGCGGTGGAACAGCCACAGCACCACGGCGCCGCCGGCGACCGCGTTGACGACGCCCGTCAGCAGTGCGGCGTTGAGGCGGCCGAGGTGCGGGAGCAGCAGGAACGGGAAGGCCAGGCCGCCGAGGAGCGCCCCTACGTAGTCGGCGGCCGAGAGGTCGGCGACGGCGCCCCCGGCGTCCTGGCGGCGGATCCGCTGGATCAGGGTCATCAGCAGCGGCATCTCCATGCCGATGAGGAAGCCGATGACGAGTGCGAATGCGAACAGCACCGGGCGGATCTCGCCGAACCACAGCTGCACGGCGAACAGCACCAGGGTGGAGGTGCCGCCGACGAGCGCCAACGCCGCCTCCAGCAGACCGAAGCCGAGGGAGGCCCGGGTGCGCAGCCGTTTCGCGGCGAGGGAGCCGATGCCCATGGCGAAGACCATGAACGACAGGACCACGGAGGTCTGGGTGACGGTGTCCCCCACCAGGTGGTCCGCGACGGCGATGAGCGTCAGTTCGTAGACCAGCCCGCAGGCGGCGCAGACGAAGACGGCGAGCAGGACCAGGAACCGGCCGGTGCCGTCGGCCACCGGGAGCCTGCCGGACAGCGGCGGTTCGGGGGCGGAGCCGTCCACCGCGGCGTCCGCCTCGGGCGAGCGCGCCGCGGGCAGCGAGCCGGCCGCGGTCCCGGCCGCGCTCCCGGCCGACGCGTCCGTCGGACCACCGGTCCCGGCAGAGGCACCGACACCGGCACCGGTCCCGGACCCGACCGGAGGACCCTCCCGGGCCGCGCTCCCCACCGCCGCGGGGACCGGGGGCCGCCCTGCCGCCGCGGCGACGGGCGGCGGGCCACCGGCGGCGCTGCCGGGGGCGGTCCCGGTGGAGTCGATCATGTCTCGCACGCTACGGGACGTTTCGCGGGAGCAACGTCACCCGCAGGGGTGGAAGTCGGGGCCGTATCGCACGCACGCCCGGCACCCGTCCGGCGCACCGCGGCCGGGCCCGGGCCCACCCGGGGCGGCGGGGCCGCTGCCCGCGGGTCCCCGGCGGCCCCGGGGTCGTCAGTAGGAGGCGCCCCGCCCCGCAGCGCCGGCATGGGCGACGACGGTACGGGCACGGTCGACCGGCTCGGCGTCCCCGGTGCTCCGACCTGCGGCGCGGTCGGTCGGGCCGCCGCAGGACCCGTCGTCCCGGCGGCGGACGGCGACCCGGGTCCGGGTCGAGACCAGGCGGCACTCCTGCGGGTAGGAGTGCCAGGTGCGCCAGTGCACCTGGCCGTCGTGGCGGTGGGCGAGCAGCGCGGTGAACGCGTCGGGCGCCCCGGGGAAGGTGGCGGCGAGGCCGTGCGGGTGGTCGGCGACCAGGGCGAGGAGTTCCTGCGCGCGCCCGCCGAAGGAGCCCGGGCTGAGCGTCTCGACGCGGGCGGCGAACTCGTAGTCGAGGTCGCCGATGCGTTTGGAGACCCCCATCGGGAGCGGGGTGCGGCTGCCCGGCAGGCAGGCCACCGTCTCCGAGCAGGTGGCTTCCCCGGAGCGGAGCAGCACTTGGTGCGAGGCGCCGAGGACGCGGAGCTGCACGTGGTCGCCGTCGAGTTCCAGGTCGAGCGTCGCGAGGGACGGCTGTGGCTCCCGGCCGAGTTCCCAGGCGAGGTCGGCGGCCCTGGTGTCGGTGTAGGTGGTGTCGATCGTGGTGAGCATGGGTGCTCCCGCATGCACGCAGTGAGGGGGTGGGCTGCTCGGGCCTGCCGGACCCGTCACCACCACCGAACCACGAAATGCCGTACGTCCACAGCGTTTTCACGCAACTCGACGGGGTTTCCATCCCCCCGGGGTCACGGGGGTTCAGATGTTCACCCCGCAACAACTCTCCGGTTACCGACCGGTTGCCCGTATTGCGAACAGCTACGCACGTAGATCGCTACACCGCAACCACCTTTTGCCCGATTGAGTACCTTTTGCCGCCGAGTTTTGGTCACAGCTCAGCGTGGCTTGCATCTCGGCTGCACAACGGTCATCGCCCCGCCCTTGTGGGCAAGACCACGAGTGAGGAAGCTCTCGGGAACTTCACACCCGACGTGACCTCATCGTGGAAGGCCCGGAGATGACCCGTTTCGGCAGGACGTCGAAGCTGGTTGCTGCAGCAATGGGTGGGGCCTTGGTCCTCACTGCGTGCGGCAGCGACAGCGGCGACAACGGCAGCAGTGACGACACGCAGAACGACGGCGGTGGCGGCGGGACCATCACCCTGGGCTACGAGCAGGAATGGACGACGTGGAACTCCACCACGTCGGACGGCAACCTCGTCGCGAACTCCGTCGCCACCTACCAGGTCACCACCGGTTTCTGGTTCTTCGGTGAGGGCGGTGCGATCACCCCGAACGAGGAGTTCGGCAGCTACGAGGTCGTCAGCGAGGACCCGCTGACGGTCACCTACACCTTCCACCCGGACGCGGCCTGGTCGGACGGCACGCCGCTCGACTGCGACGACGCGCTGATGTGGTGGAGCCAGCAGGGCGGGTTCCTCGACTTCTCCACCCCCGGCACCGCCGGCATCGAGGACACCAAGATGCCGGAGTGCGAGTCGGGCGACAAGGAGTTCACCCTCGAGTACCTCACTCCGTACGCCGACTGGGAGGGCGCGGGCCCGGGCCAGGGCAACACCACGATCATGCCCGCCCACGTCGTCGCCGAGCAGGGCGGTCTGGAGAGCGGGGACGAGCTGATCGACATCATCAAGGGTGTCGACTGGGACTACTCCACCCCGCACAGCGAGCGTGACCACGGCGGTATCGAGGAGGCCGAGGCGGCGCTGGCCGACGCCATCGAGTTCTTCAAGACCGGCTGGATCATCGACGGCGCGCTGCCCGACGAGTCGCTGATCCCCTCCTCCGGCCCGTTCACCATCGGCTCCTACGACGCCGGTGAGCAGCTGACCCTGGTCCCCAACGAGGCGTACTGGGGCGAGCCCGCCAAGGCCGACGAGGTCATCTTCCGCTACATCGCGCAGGACGCCCAGGCGCAGGCGCTGCAGAACGGCGAGATCGACATCATGTCGCCGCAGCCCTCCTCCGACCTGCGGGACCAGCTGGAGTCGCTGGACGGCGTCGAGGTCGAGGTCTTCGACCAGTACCTCTACGAGCACAACACCTTCAACTTCGAGTCGGGTCCGTTCTCCGAGAGCCTGCCGCTGCGTGAGGCCTGGATGAAGTGCCTGCCGCGCGAGACCCTGGTGCAGAACCTGATCCGCCCGATCGACGAGGAGGCGCAGGTCCGCAACACCGTCGTCGCCCACCCGCTGGACCCGTTCTACGACGACGTGGTCAGCAACTCCCTGCCCGACGAGTTCGCCGAGCAGGACATCGACGGCGCCCGCGAGATCCTCGAGGAGGAGGACGCGGTCGGCACCACCATCCGCCTGCGGACGCTGGACAACCCGCGCCGCAACGCGCAGGGCCAGCTGATCCAGGACGCGTGCAACGAGGCCGGCTTCGACGTCGACTTCGAGGCCCACGGCGACTTCTTCGCCCAGGACGGCGCCATGTACACCAACCGGTACGACGTGGCGATGGCCGCCTGGTCCGGCTCCGCGCTCATCTCCGGCTGGAACTCCACCTACTCCACCCCGGACGAGTGCTCCGCCAGCGGCAAGGGCAACAACAACGGCTGCTACTCCAACCCGGAGCTCGACGCCCTCCTCGACGAGGTCCTGGTGACCGTCGACGAGGACGAGAAGACCCGCGTCATCAGTGAGATCTCCACGATCCTGTGGGAGGACGGCGTCTCGGTGCCGCTCTTCAACCACCCCGGCATGGCCGCCTGGGCGGACGACGTGCAGAACGTCGTCCCCAACCCGGCGCAGTCGGACATCGTGTGGAACATGCAGGAATGGACCCGCTGACCTCCTGAAGTCAGCCGCGTGACGGGGCGGCGGCCGCGCGCCGCCGCCCCTCGCCGGACAACACGCACAGCGCGGGGCCGGGGGGCCTCAGAGCCCCCCGGCCCCGTCCGCGTACCACTGTCACCAACTCCCACAGATCTCACTGATCTCACGGAACACTTCAGGAGTCTGCGCCATGCTCGTCTTCATCGCGCGGCGGCTCTTCGTCTCGCTATGGGTGTTCCTGGCCGCCACCGCGGTCATGTTCATCCTGGCCGCCAACGCCAACGACCCGCTGGAGGAGGCACGTCAGCTCCCCGACAACGAGCGGGAAGCGGCGCTGGCGACCATCACCGAGCGGATGAACCTCGACAAGCCGGTCCTCATCCGCTACCTGCTCTGGCTCGGCAGTGCGATCACGGGTGACCTCGGCGTCAACCGCCAGGGCCAGGACGTCAACGCGATGCTCGGCACCGCGTTCCCCGCCACCCTTCAACTGCTGGCCGCCGCGACGGTGCTGGCCATCGTCTTCGGTATCGCCATCGGCGTGATCTCCGCCCTGCGGCAGTACAGCGCCTTCGACCAGTCGGTCACCTTCGTCGCCTTCGTCTGCTTCTCGCTGCCGCTGTTCTGGGTCGGCACGCTGCTGAAGCAGTACATCGCCGTCGACATCAACGACTGGCTGCGCGATCCCACCCTCTCGCTGGTGATGGTGGTCGCCCTCTCCCTGCTGGCGGGCGCCGTCTGCAGCGGTGTGCTGGTCGTCGACCGCCGCACCCGCTGGACCGTGTTCGGCGTGACGGCGGGTGCCATGGCGGTGCTGCTGCTGGTGCTCTCCGCCACCGGCTGGTTCGCCGACCCGGGGCTGGGGCCCGTCGTCGTCGCGCTGACCGCCTTCGCCGGCGCCGTCGCCATCACCACCCTGGTCTCCGGTCTCGACTTCACGAGTGCGCCGATGCGGGCCGCGCTGGTCTCCGCCGGCGTCGGTGTCGTCTGCTACTTCGCCTTCGGCCCGGTGCTGAACGACCCGAACCTGCTGACGCTGCTGCTGCTGGCGCTGCTGACCGCGGCGGTCTGCGCGGGCATCGGCTGGTTCTTCGGCGGCGAGCTGTTCCGCCGCCAGGCGATCCCGGCCGCCGTCCTCACCGGCCTCTTCACCGCCGCGGTGATCTTCGTGGACCGGGTGCTCCAAGCGTTCGCCGGGTACGCCGCCCACAGCCGCATCCGCGGCCGGGTCATCTCCACCATCGGCCCCTCCACCCCGAACTTCGAGGGCACCTTCTGGCAGCACAGCCTGGACTCCGCGGGCCACCTGCTGCTGCCGACGCTGGCCCTGGTGCTGGTCTCGCTGGCCTCGTACACCCGGTACACCCGCGCCAGCATGCTGGAGGTCATGAACCAGGACTACGTGCGGACCGCCCGCGCGAAGGGCCTGACGGAGCGCGCGGTCATCACCCGCCACGCGCTGCGCAACGGCATGATCCCCATCACCACGCTGACCGCCTACGACATCGGCACCCTCATCGGCGGCGCCGTCATCACCGAACGGGTCTTCGGCTGGAAGGCGATGGGAACGCTGCTGCAAGACGGCATCGAACAGGGCGACCCCATGCCGATCATGGCGTTCTTCCTGGTGGCCGGCGGAGCGATCGTCATCTTCAACATGGTCGCCGACATCGCCTACGCCTTCCTCGACCCGCGTATCCGGCTGTCCTGACAGGAGTTCGAAATGATGCGCAAGAAATCCGCGCAGCCGGCCGGGACGCCGCCCACCCCCGGTTCGGCCGACGACGCCGCCCAGGGCATGAACGTCGCCTCACGCACCCAGTTCCAGCTGGTCCGCGCCCGGTTCTTCCGGCACCGCGGCGCGCTGGTCGGCATGGCGCTCTTCGGGTTCATCCTCACCCTGGCCGCCACCTCCATCGGCTGGGGCCCGATCCCCGGCTGGTGGGACAAGAGCCCGACCGCGACCGGCGTGGTGCTGGAGGGCGGCCGCCCCACCCTCGGGGTGTGGCCCACCTTCCTCGGCGGCGGCGGGGTCAGCTGGGGTGAGCACCCCTTCGGGCAGGACGACATCGGCCGCGACTACTTCGCCGTGGTGATGCGCGGCACACAGGTATCGCTGACCGTCGCGTTCCTCGTCGGCACGGTCGCCACCGTCATCGGCACGGTCATCGGCGCCTGCGCGGGGTACTTCCGCGGCTGGGCCGAGGCCGTCCTGATGCGCGTCACCGACGTCATGATCACCATCCCGACGCTCGTCATCGCCGCGGTCGTCGCCGCCATGGCCGGCCGGCAGGGCATCGTGGTGCTCGGCATCATGCTGGGCCTGGTGACCTGGACGCAGACCGCCCGGCTGGTCCGCGGCGAGGTGCTGTCGCTGCGGGAGAAGGAGTTCGTCGAGGCGGCCCGCTCGGTGGGCACCTCCGCCAAGCGGATCATCTTCCGCCACCTGGTGCCCAACGTGGTCGGCATCATCATCGTCTCGGTGACGCTGGCGATCGCCGCGGCGGTGCTGTTGGAGACCGGCCTGTCGTTCCTGGGCATCGGCGTGCAGCCGCCGGACACCTCGCTCGGCCGCCTGATCACCGACTACCAGACCGCCATGATGACGCGGGCGTGGCTGTTCTACTGGCCCGGCCTCTTCATCATCGGCATCGCGCTGTCGGTCAACTTCATCGGTGACGGCCTGCGCGACGCCTTCGACCCCCGACAGAACCGGGTGCGTGACTGATGACCATCAACCCTCCCCTCGACACCTCGGGGACGCTGAACACGGCGTCGGCGGCGCGCGACGCCGTCGGTGAGGCGGCCGAGGAGGTCCACACCGCCTACTCGCTCGCCGACGCCAAGCCGCCGCTCGACGAGGAGATCCTCAAGGTCGAGAACCTCACGGTGGAGTTCCCCACCGACGACGGCGCCGTCCAGGCGGTGCGCGGTGTCAGCTACACGCTGCACGCCCGCGAAGTCCTCGGCATCGTCGGCGAGTCCGGCTCCGGCAAGTCGGTCTCCTCCATGGCCGTCATGGGGCTGCTCCCCAAGAGCGCCCGCATCCGGGGCAGCGTCCTCTACCGCGGTGAGGACCTGCTGAGGATGCGGCCGGGCCAGCAGCGGGCGCTGCGGGGCGAGAAGATCGCGATGATCTTCCAGGACCCGATGACCTCGCTCAACCCGGTCCACACCGTCGGCGACCAGCTCGCCGAGGCGGTCCTCGCGCACCACCTGGTGCCGCGCCGCGAGGCGCTGGCCCGGGCCAAGGAGATGCTGGACCTCGTCGGCATCCCGCAGCCCGACAAGCGGCTGCGGGCCTACCCGCACGAGTTCTCCGGCGGCATGCGGCAGCGGGTGATGATCGCGATGGCGATCATCAACAACCCCGACGTGATCATCGCCGACGAGCCGACGACCGCCCTGGACGTGACGGTCCAGGCGCAGATCCTGGAGAAGCTGCTGGAGGTCAAGGACGCGGTCAACGCCGCGATCCTCATGATCACCCACGACCTCGGGGTCATCGCCGGCATGGCGCACAAGACGCTGGTCATGTACGCCGGCAAGCCGGTGGAGATCGGCCACACCGACCAGGTCTTCTACGAGCCGCGGATGCCGTACACCGCCGGCCTGCTGGGGTCGATCCCGTCACTGGAGGGCGACGCCCAGGGGCGGCTGCGCCCCATCACCGGCACGCCGCCGTCGCTGATCAGCCTCCCCAGCGGCTGCCCGTTCCAGCCGCGCTGCCCGCTGGCCACGGACGTCTGCCGTCAGACCGAGCCGCCGCTCGGCGACATCGGCGACGGGCACTGGGCGGCCTGCCACCACAGCGAGAAGCTGGCCGAGGTGGAGGACCCCACCGCGTTCTTCCACCCCGACGCCCAGACCGCGCCCTCCGAGGGCACGGGTACCGACAGTGAGGAGGGGCGATGACGACGACCTCCGGCGAGACCGCACCGGAATCCCCGGGGACGGCAGCCGGCCCGGACGCGGCACCGACAGGCGGGGCACCGACGGACGCCGCGCCGACGACGGGCACCGCCGCCCCGGCCGCACCCGCGGCCACCGGGACGGCCGGCGACCCGACCGCCGCGAAGCCCGGCACCGAGGGCGCGGAGCGCCTGCTGGAGGTGCGCGACCTCGTCGTCAACTTCCCGGTGCACGGCTCCGGACTGCTGCGGCGGGTCACCGGCCAGGTCCAGGCGGTCAGCAAGGTCACCCTGGGCGTGGACGCCGGGCAGACGCTCGGCGTCGTCGGGGAGTCCGGCTGCGGGAAGTCCACTACCGGCCGCGCGATCCTCCAGCTGATCAAGCCGACCTCCGGCTCGGTGCGGTTCGAGGGCCGGGAGATCACCGGCCTCAAGCGCGGCGACATGCAGGCGTTCCGCCGCAACGCGGGCATGGTCTTCCAGGACCCGATGGCCTCGCTCAACCCGAAGCTGCCGGTGAACGACATCATCGCCGAGCCGCTGAAGGTGCAGGGCCGCTGGCGGGACGGCGGCCCGGACCGGGTGGCGGAGCTGCTGCGGCTGGTCGGGCTGAGCCCGGAGCACGGCAACCGCTACCCGCACGAGTTCTCCGGCGGCCAGCGGCAGCGCATCGGCATCGCCCGCGCGTTGGCGCTGGCACCGAAGCTGCTGGTCATGGACGAGCCGGTCTCCGCGCTGGACGTCTCGGTCCAGGCGGGCGTGGTCAACCTCCTGGAGGACCTCCAGGACCAGCTGGGACTGGCGTACGTGTTCATCGCGCACGACCTGTCGGTGGTGCGCCACATCTCGGACCAGGTGGCGGTGATGTACCTGGGGAAGGTCGTCGAGACCGGTCCGCGCGACCAGGTGTACCGGGCGCCGTCCCATCCCTACACCCAGGCGCTGATCTCCGCAGCGCCGCTGGCCGACCCCCGGCGGGAGCGGCAGCGGCGCCGGACCGTCCTGACGGGCGACGTGCCGAGCCCCATCGACCCGCCCAGCGGCTGCCGCTTCCGGACGCGCTGCTGGAAGGCACAGGACATCTGCGCCACGGAGGAGCCGGCGCTCACGGACCGCGGCACGGGCCACCCGGTGGCCTGCCACTTCGCGGAGGCCGACACGAAGGTGGTCTGACCGGTCGGGCCGGTCGCGCCGGTCGGGCCGGTCCTGCCGTCGGCTGCGGAGCCCGGGCGTTCTCGCGCCCGGGCCCCGTCGTGTGCCGTGGCGCCCGGGGTGCCGGGCGGCTCGCACCACGCGCGAGGGGCGCGGCCGGAGTCGTCCTCCGGC
>NZ_JAAVJC010000138.1 GCF_012033785.1 Streptomyces bohaiensis | reverse complement strand
CCGCCGGACCGGTCGACCCCACCGGCCCCCGGCAGGCCGAGGCGCCCGGCACGGCCGACAGCCGCCCGACACCGCCCCCCGCCGACGGCCCGCACCAGCCCGCCGGTCCGCACGTCCCCGCGGACGAGGGCATCGGATCGGCCACCACGCCCGCCGCCGCACCCGTCACGGGGGCCGCCCCGCCCCACGGACCCGCCGACGGCCCCTGGGCCACCTTCGCGCCGCCCCCGCGGCGGCGACGGCGCGGCGGTCTCGTCGCGGTGGTCGCCCTGGCCACTCTGGTCGCCGGCGGCATCGGTGGCGGCGCCGGGTACCTCCTCGCGGACAACGCGGGCAACGACCGCACCACCTCCACCGTGAACAGCTCCAACGGCAGCGGGGTGCAGGAGCGCAGCCCCGAGTCGGTCGCCGGTATCGCCGAGGCCGCGCTGCCCAGCGTGGTAACCATCCAGGCCGAGGGCGACCGGGAGGGCGGCACCGGCACCGGCTTCGTCTACGACGAGGAAGGCCACATCCTCACCAACAACCACGTCGTCGAGTCGGCCTCGCAGGGCGGCCGGCTGACCGTCACCTTCTCCGACGGCGAGAGCTACGACGCCGAACTCGTCGGCGGCGCACAGGGGTACGACATCGCGGTCCTCCGCCTGGTCGACCCCGGCGACCGCGACCTGCAGCCGCTGCCCGTGGGCGACTCCGACGACGTCGTCGTCGGCGACACCACCGTGGCGATCGGCGCGCCCTACGGGCTCTCCGGCACCGTGACCACCGGCATCGTCAGCGCGAAGAACCGGCCTGTCGCCTCCAGCGACGGCATGGGCGGCCGCTCCTCCTACATGAGCGCGCTGCAGACCGACGCCTCCATCAACCCGGGGAACTCCGGCGGTCCGCTGCTGGACGCCGAGGGCGCCGTCATCGGGGTCAACTCGGCGATCCAGTCCAACTCCAGCGCACCGGGCCAGCAGGCGGGCTCCGTCGGCCTGGGATTCGCCATCCCCGTCAACCAGGCGGTGCGCGTGGCCAAGGACCTCATCGAGTCCGGCGAGCCCGTCTACGCCGTCATCGGCGTCTCGGTCGGGATGACCGAGACCAACTCCGGCGGTGCCCAGATCAGCACCGAGGGCGACGGCCAGAACGACGCGGTCACCCCGGGCGGCCCGGCCGACGCGGCGGGCCTGCGCCCCGGCGACTCCATCGTGAAGTTCGGCGACCGGGTCATCGACAGCGGGCCCACCCTCATCAGTGAGATCTGGACGTACGAGCCGGGTGAAACGGTCGAGTTGACCTACGTCCGCAACGGGAACGAGCAGACGACCGAGATCACCCTCGACTCCCGGGTCGGCGACCAGGAATGACCCGGAGGCGGGCACCGGCGCCTCACGGGAGCGGCTACGCTGTCGGGGTGCCGCCGTCTCCCGGCGGCGCGGGGAGGCTTGCCCGAGCGGCCTAAGGGAACGGTCTTGAAAACCGTCGTGGCGGCAACGTCACCGTGGGTTCAAATCCCACAGCCTCCGCAGAGGCAGTAAAACAGCAGGTCAGGGCGGCCCCCGCACGCGGGGGCCGCCCTTTCCGTTCACACTGCGCGACGACGTGTCCCGCTCTGTCCCACCATCGACCAGGCTGGGTGGCCGGCTCGTGGCCAACGGTCAGCCGTCGGCGGCGTCGAGGTGGGCGTCGACGAGGACGTTCGCCCGTGGGCTGCCGCCCGCGGTGGGTCTCCGTCCTCCGCGGCCGGCGCTTCCGGGAGCAGCCTCGGACGGGCCCGGGTGCCGCTCGCATCGAGAACCGGGCCGGCGACACGGCCGGCCGGGTGCGCCGTCGCCTGGCCGGCAGGGAGCTTGTCGCGGATCAGCTCCCGGGGTCGGCCTCGGGATGCGTGAACCGTACGGGCTTGCCGAGCGACCGGGCGTACGCGATCTCGGACCGGGTGCTGTCCCCGATGTGGTCGCCCACGACGAGCACCTCGTCGGCGAGCCGGATCTTTGCCCGGTGCAGATCGTCGAGCCGGGCCTTCAGCTCCTCCGCCCGACCGGGATCGGACCACAGCTTGTGCGGCGACTTCATGTCACAGCCCGGCTTGACGACGATCCTTCCCGCCACGGTCTCCCGGACGTCGGCCTCGTTCATCTCGGCCATGAACCGGGTGGAACCGCAGATGGCAACGGTGTGGGGGAGGCCGAGCAGCTCCTTGGCCCGGCTGAGGTGTTCCTCGGCGGTCAGCGCTTGCTGGTCCGACACTGCTTCCTCCGATGGTGTGGTCCGAGACGTACGAAAGAAGCGCGGAGGAGGACGGACCGTGCCGGTCTCCGGGCGTCGCATCGCGGTACCCGCTCCCCTCCAGCCTCACGAGCAGCGCCCCTCCGGCCGGCAGAACGACTCATCGCTCTTCCACGAGCCGCCCGCACGCCCCGCCCGCTCCCGCAGGGGAGTCCCTGAGAGCGTGAGGCGGCCCGGGGGCCGAGTGCGGCTGATGGGGGTCTGCCGCGATGATGCCAGGAAGCCGGCGCGGCGCCGAGCGGTCAGCCGGGCCGGGATGCGATCCGCTGACGGGCAGGGCCCCAGACGTCCTCGAACTCCTCGAAGGTGAGTTGTTCGGGCTCGTGGCCTTCCCACTCCGAGACGGGCAGCTCGGCCGTGATCCCGAAGCTGCTGTCGTAGTCACCGAGGCGGCCCGCGTCGCGGGCCCGCTGCCACTCGGCGAGGGAGGCAGCTGCGACAGGGATCAGCTCAGGCCCTTCGAGTTCGGCCTGCCGGGTCACGCAGCCTTCGGCGTCGACCTCGAAGTTGAACCAGGTGTCTTCCTCGTCCCAGTGGCAGCGCATCCATGTGGTCACCCGGCCAGGATGCCGCACCGGATGCACCGCCCTGCTCCGCTCGCTCCCGCCGCTGGGCGACGCCCCTGCGGATCGGCGGCACGGGAAGGAGGAACCGACCCGGATGGGGACCGGTCCCAGCCGCTTCCGGGAGAGTCGACGGGAGTTCAGGGCGGCGACGGCGCGCTGCTGTCCGCGCGGAGGCTGACCCAGCGGTGCCGGTGCCCAGCCGGCGAGGCTCCCGGCAGCCCGCCGGAGGGTGGGCCGACAGCTGCGCGGTCCAACCCGTGTCGCCCCTGTGGCCCGTGCTCGCCGACGTAGCGGGGATGGTCCGCGCGCGACGCGAGTGATCGGCAGGAGCTGATCGGCAGGAGCGTCGGAAAGTCCGAGAGGCCACCAGGCGGTCAGAAGCCGCCCTCCATGTTGACGAAGCGGGAGTAGTGGCCCTGGAAGGCGACGGTGATGGTGGCGGTGGGGCCGTTTCGGTGCTTGGCGACGATCAGGTCGGCCTCGCCCGCACGCGGGGACTCCTTCTCGTACGCGTCCTCGCGGTGGAGCAGGATGACCATGTCGGCGTCCTGCTCGATCGAGCCGGACTCGCGGAGGTCCGAGACCATCGGCTTCTTGTCGGTGCGCTGCTCAGGTCCACGGTTCAGCTGCGAGAGTGCGATCACCGGCACCTCCAGCTCCTTGGCGAGGAGCTTGAGGTTTCGGGACATGTCCGAGACCTCCTGCTGACGGGACTCCGGCCGCCGCGAGCCGCCCGACTGCATCAGCTGGAGGTAGTCGATGACGACGAGCCGGAGGTCGTTGCGCTGCTTCAGCCGCCGGCACTTGGCGCGGATCTCCATCATGGAGAGGTTCGGCGAGTCGTCGATGTAGAGCGGCGCCTCGTTGACCTCGGCCATCTGGCGGGCGACCCGGTTCCAGTCCTCGTCCGTCATCGAGCCCGACCGCATGTGGTGCAGGGCCACCCGGGCCTCCGCGGACAGCAGGCGCATCGCGATCTCGTTGCGGCCCATCTCCAGCGAGAAGATCACGCTCGGCAGGTTGTGCTTGATCGAGCAGGCCCGCGCGAAGTCCAGGGCGAGCGTCGAGTTGTGGACGACGATCCCCTCCGCGAGGAAGTTGTGGGTGCCGTCCACCGTCAGGTCGTAGACCTCGGCCTCACCGGCCGGCTCGATCGTCGCCACCGGATCCCAGTCGACCACCGAGTCGGCGAGCTCCGCCAGCTCCGGCGCAGCGAGCTCGGCCGCCAGTCGGCGGGCCGCCTCCCGGCTCACCGGGCCCCGCCCCGCGACTCCGTCAGCCCGGGCCGGCCGGTCGCTCCCCGCACGATAGTTCCGCGCGGCGTCGATCAGCCGGTGCACCTCCGCCGGAAGAGGCCCTGCCGGCGCCGTCGGCATTCCGTCGACGACAGCCGCCGGCGCGTCCGCCACCGCGAGGTGGTCGCCCGGCGCCAGCTCCCCGAGCGGGACCCAGCCGCCGACCGTGCGGAACGGGTGGTTGGCGGTGGCGGTGATCGTCCGGCCCCCGGCGGTGGTGAGACGGAACACCTCCCGGCGGCCGTTCGGGATGAAGTCGTCGGGCCGGACCGATCGCAACCGCCAGTCGGTGCCCAGGGTGTGGACCCGCAGCGGCTCCCCTGCCAGACCGCGGCGGACGAACTCGGCGATGGTCAGCGTCTCGCCCGACACGGCCTCCGTCACCCGGGTCTCGGCGGCCAGGCACTTTCCCATGGCGGGACGGGCCGCGATGACGATCATCTGGCCCGGGTGCAGGCCGTTGGTGAGCGAGTCGAGATCGGTGAAGCCGGTGGGGACACCGGTCATCTCGCCGCTGCGGTTGCTGATGGCCTCGATCTCGTCGAGTGCGCCCTCCATGATGTCGCCGAGCGGGAGGTAGTCCTCCGCGGTGCGCTGCTCGGTGACGGCGTACACCTCCGCCTGGGCGGAGTTGACGATCTCGTCCACGTCGCCGTCGGCCGCGTAGCCCATCTGCGTGATGCGGGTGCCCGCCTGCACCAGCCGTCGGAGCACCGCCCGCTCGTGGACGATCTCCGCGTAGTACTCGGCGTTGGCCGCCGTCGGCACCGTCTGCACCAGGGAGTGCACGTAGCCGGCGCCGCCGACCTTGGAGAGCTCGCCCCGCTTGGTCAGCTCGTGCGCGACGGTGATCGGGTCCGCCGGCTCGCCCTTGGCGTAGAGGTCGAGAATGGCGGCGTAGATGATCTCGTGGGCGGGCTTGTAGAAATCGTGGCCCTTGAGCACCTCGACGACATCGGCGATGGCGTCCTTCGAGAGGAGCATGCCGCCGAGCACGGACTGCTCGGCCTCGAGGTCCTGCGGAGGCATCCGCTCGAACCCACCGCGGTCCGGGGCGTCGTCGAAGCCCCCGTCGTCGTCGCGGTTGTTACCGCGCCCCCGGCGCGGCCGGGAGACCTCGGCGGTGTCCCAGGCGCCGCCGGTGTGATCGAGATCGGTCACGCCCCCGCCCCTCCTGAACTCGGTGCTCGCGCCCGGTGCGCGGGCCGTCGCCGGGCAGCAGCCGGCGTCGCCGACCCCCGCAACTCCTTGCTGCGGCACGGCACTGACACCCGATGTCCCGGTGCCTGCCGCTGTGGTCGGCGGGCCCGGGAAGGGGGCACCGGAGGAGACAGGCGAAGGGCCACGCTACGCCCCGCGGGCCGGACCACCAACCCGGTTATCCACAGGCTGGCGGCCAACCATGTGGATGTCTGATCAGAGCCTGTGGACAACCCGGCGATTCCTGTGGACGGTTCCGTGGACAGCACTGTGGAGAACCTCCGCACACCTCTGCGAAACCAGTGCTGACCTGGCACTACGTCACCTGCCGCCCACCGGTGACAAAAAGTTCTCAGAACTCGACCAGATCACCACCAACTCCGTGGGACATCACACACACCGTGCCATGACGTAAGGACCTCAGTGCTCTTGCGTCAGTTACCTGTGGATGTTTGGATCACCCCATGAACCGCACCCCCGACCGCGACCCCCCGGCCCGGGCACCCCGGAACCGACGCTCCCGGGCCGACCGCGGCCGCGGCCCTGCGGGCTCGGCACCAGCACCGGCACCGGCACCGGACTCGACCGTGGCGACCGAGGCGCCGGCCGCCACCGCCACCGCCACCGCCGACCGGCCCCCGGCACCCACCACCCGCGAGGAGCGTCGGCGCGAGGGCCGACGCCACGACCGCGAGATCCTGGCCCTGGCCGTCCCCGCCTTCGGCGCCCTGGTCGCGGAGCCGCTGTTCCTCCTCACCGACTCCGCGATGATCGGCCACCTCGGCACCGCCCAGCTCGCCGGCCTCGGCGTGGCCGCGGCGCTCCTCGCGACCGGCGTCAACATCTTCGTCTTCCTCGCCTACGCGACCACCGGAGCCGTCGCCCGCCGCGTCGGCGCCGGTGACCTGCCCGCCGCCATCCGCCAGGGCATGGACGGCATCTGGCTCGCCATGCTGCTGGGCACCGTCACCGCCGCGACGATCTTCGCCACGGCCCCCGCCCTCATCGAGGCGTTCGGCGCCTCCGCCACCGCCGCCCCGTACGGCGTGACCTACCTGCGCATCAGCGCGCTCGGCATCCCGGCGATGCTGGTGGTGCTCGCCGCCACCGGCGTGCTGCGCGGATTGCAGGACACCCGCACCCCGCTCTACGTGGCGGTCGGCGGCTTCGGGGCCAACGCCGGACTCAACGCCCTGCTCATCTACGGCCTCGGGTGGGGGGTCGCCGGATCCGCCTGGGGAAGCGTCGTCGCGCAGACCGGCATGGCGGCCGTCTACCTCTGGGTCGTCGTCCGCGGTGCCCGCCGCCACGGCGCGTCGCTCCGACCCGACGCCGCCGGCATCCGGGCGTGCGCCCGCGCCGGTACGCCGCTGCTGGTGCGGACGCTGTCGCTGCGGGCGGTGCTGCTGATCGCCACCGCCGTCGCCGCCCGCATGGGCGATGTCTCGGTGGCGTCCCACCAGATCGCCCTGACGATCTGGTCGCTGCTGGCGTTCGCCCTGGACGCCATCGCCATCGCCGGGCAGGCGATCATCGGCCGCTACCTCGGGTCGGGCGACGCCGACGGGGCCCGCCGGGTCTGTCGCCGCATGGTCCGCTGGGGCATCGGCTCCGGAGTCGTCCTCGGCGCCGTACTCGCGGCCACCGGCCCGCTGCTGCTCCGGGTGTTCAGCTCCGACCCCGATGTCCGCTCTCAGCTGCTGGTCCTGCTCCTGATCGTCGCCGTCACCCAACCCGTCGCGGGTGTGGTCTTCGTCCTCGACGGTGTGCTGATGGGAGCGGGCGACGGCGCCTACCTCGCCTGGGCCATGCTGGGGACGCTGGTGCTCTTCGCACCGGTGGCCCTGCTGGTGCCGGTCCTCGGCTGGGGCGTCGCGGGGCTCTGGTGGACGATCGCGGGGCTGATGATGGGCACGAGGCTGGTCACGCTCTGGTTGCGTGCCCGCACCGGACGCTGGCTCGTCACCGGTGCCGTCCGGGCCTGAGCCCGCCTGCCGGGGACGCAGGGGGACCGAAGCGACGACGGGCCGCCTCCCGCAGTGCGGGAGGCGGCCCGTCGAGGTACCGCAGTGCTCGCGTGCTGCCGCCGGGGCGACACCGCCGCGACCGTGCCGGTCGGCGACCGCTGCTCGTCAACCGAGCGCCGTCACCGACCACCCGAACCAGCGACCACCCCCGTCACGCGGGGATGACGCGCCGGTACGAGCGCGCCCGGCTCACTTGGCGGGGCTGACCTCCAGGCCGACCTTCACGGTGACCTCGGGGTGCAGACGCACCGAGACCTGGTGAGCACCCAGGCTCTTGATGGGGTGGCCCAGCTCGATACGACGCTTGTCGAACTCGGGACCGCCGGCCTGCTTCACCGCGGCGACGATGTCGGCCGGGGTGACCGAGCCGAAGAGGCGGCCGCCGTTGCCGGCACGCACCTTCAGCCGGACCTTGACGCCTTCGAGCTGCGCCTTGACGTCGTTCGCCTGCTCGATCGTGGCGATCTCGCGGATGCGACGACCCCGACGGATCTGCTCGACGTCCTTCTCGCCGCCCTTGGTCCACCGGATGGCGACGTTGCGGGGCAGCAGGTAGTTGCGGGCGTACCCGTCCTTCACCTCGACGACGTCACCAGGAGCGCCGAGACCGGAAACCTCGCTGGTCAGGATGATCTTCATGCTGTGTCACCCTTCCTTAGCGCGCGGTGGAGGTGTAGGGCAGCAGCGCCATCTCACGGCTGTTCTTCACGGCCGTGGCGACGTCACGCTGGTGCTGGGTGCAGTTGCCGGTGACCCGGCGGGCACGGATCTTGCCGCGGTCGGAAATGAACTTCCGCAGCAGGTTCGTGTCCTTGTAGTCGACGTAGGAGATCTTCTCCTTGCAGAACACGCAGACCTTCTTCTTCGGCTTGCGTGCAGGCGGCTTCGCCATGGTCTCTTTCCTTCGATTCGCTCAAGAAGTGGGGAGAACCCCTTCCCTCCGGCGGACCGGGTCGCCCCGGCGCGCCACGCGGCCGCAGCGGCCGCTAGAAGGGGGGTTCGTCCGAATAGCCACCGGAGTCGCCGCCGGGGCCGGAGCCCCAGCCACCGCCGCCACCGCCGCCGCCCTGGCCGCCACCCGAGGGGCCGGTGGCCCACGGGTCGCCGCCCTGGCCGCCGCCACCCTGCTGGCCGCCACCGGGGGCGTTGCCCCAGCCGCCGCCACCCTGCTGGCCGCCACCGCCACCGCCGAAGCCGCCGCCCTGGCCGCCGCCACCGCCACGACCCGAGGTCTTGGTGACCTTGGTGGTGGCGCTGCGCAGGCTGGGGCCGACCTCCTCGACGTCCAGCTCGTAGACCGTGCGCTTGACGCCTTCCCGGTCCTCGTAGGACCGCTGCTTCAGCCGGCCCTGAACGATCACGCGGGTGCCCTTGGTGAGGGACTCGGCGACGTTCTCCGCGGCCTGACGCCAGACCGAGCAGGTCAGGAACAGGCTCTCGCCGTCCCGCCACTCACTGGTCTGCCGGTCGAAGACACGGGGGGTGGACGCGACGCGGAACTTCGCGACCGCCGCACCGGAGGGGGTGAAGCGCAGCTCGGGGTCGTCGACGAGATTGCCGACGACCGTGATGACGGTCTCGCCTGCCATTGGGGGAACCTCTCGGCGGGTGTTAACTGGTGCTGCGATGATGACGGGTGGCTCTGACACCACCCGCCGACGTGACTACCCGGTATCCGTCCCGGCCCTACGGGCCGGAGTCATCGGGGAGCGGGGCTCACCGAATGGTGGGACGGAGGACCTTCGTCCGCAGGACCGACTCGTTCAGGCCCATCTGACGGTCGAGTTCCTTGACCAGTGCGGGCTCGGCCTGCACGTCGATCACGGCGTAGATACCCTCGGGCTTCTTGTTGATCTCGTAGGAGAGACGACGACGGCCCCAGGTGTCGACCTTCTCGACCTTGCCGTTGCCCTCGCGGATCACGGTAAGGAAGCTCTCGATCAGGGGGGAGACAGCGCGCTCCTCCAGATCGGGGTCGAGGATGACCATCACCTCGTAGTGACGCATGTGGAACCCACCTCCTCTGGACTCAACGGCCACGGACGTTCCGTGGCAGGAGGGTTGTATGCGTGACCGTGTCGCGTTCCGTTCCCACCGGGGCGGGAGCGGCGTCATGACACGGACGGCCCAGCCTACCCGGTGTCCCCGCTCCGGTTGAAATCCGCCCAGAAGGCGCCACACTTCAGTGGTAGACGCTTCACGCCTGGAGGTGCCCCATGGCTCAGGCAGTGCAGGGCCGCGCCGGACACGGTTCCCCGCTGTCCTTCTTCAACACCGACGGCAACCCACACCCCAGGGAGAACGCCCTCGCCCTGGTGACCGCGGGGCTGGGGCTGATCGCCCTCGTCACCGCCTTCTTCCCCGGCCTCCATCTGGTCGCTTCCTGGGCCGGCCTGGTGGGGATCCTCACCGGAGCGACCGGCCAGATGATCTCGGTCACGACCGCGGAGCGGTTCGTGACGGTGGTCGGGCTCGGTGCCGCCGCGACGGGCTTCTACCTGGGCATGGCGCACGGCGGCCTCTTCGGCGGCCTGCTGGGCTGACCGCCTTCCTCCCCCGGACCGGGGCGGGGCCACGGCACCACAGCCGCGGCCCCGCCCGGCCGCGGTGCCTTCTCCCCCTCCACTTCGGCGCCCGACTGCCGCGGGCGGGCCGCCCCGGAGGTCACCACCACCGTGGCGACGACCACCAGGACCAGCACCATCGCCCCGCGCAGCCCGACGTGCTCGCCGACGAAGCCCAGCACCGGCGGCCCCGCCAGGAAGGCGAGATAGCCCGCGGTGGCGACCGCGCCGACCGCGGCATCCGGGTCCTCGGATTCGCCCGCGGCCGAGATCGTCACCGGGAACCCCAGCGAGGCGCCCAGCCCCCACAGCACCACCGCCGCCCCCGCCAGCGCCGGGCTGGGCGAGAAGACCACCAGCGCCAGACCCGCGGCCGAGACCACCGCACTGCCGCGCAGCACCCGCACCGCGCCGAAGCGGGCGAGCAGCGCCGCGCCCGCGAACCGGCCCGCCGTCATCGCCGCCGCGAAGGCGGCGAAGACGATCGACCCGACCGTCTGGCCCGTGCCGTGGCCGTCGACCATGATCAGCGGCAGCCAGTCGTTGGCGGACCCCTCGGCCAGCGCCAGGGCGAGCACCACGGCGCCGAGCAGCAGCACCCGCGTGTCCCGCCAGACGGCGAGTTGCGCGCGGAACCCGCCGCCCTGACCGGGTTCGGCGAGGCGCCGGCCGTTGCCGGTGGGGATCGACCGCACCGCCCAGGCAAAGGCGGCGGAGGCGAGCACCGCGACCACCGCGAGGTGCCACAGCACCGGCACCCGCAGGTGGGTGCAGAGGATGCCCGCCAGCGCCCCGACCACCGTGCCGGCGCTGAAGCAGCCGTGCAGCGCCGGCAGTACGGAGCGCCCCAGCTGCCGCTCGACATCGGCGCCCTCGATGTTGACCGCGATCTCGGAGAGTCCGCCACCGCCGCCGAAGAGGGCGAGGCCGAGCGCGACCACCGGCGCGGCGGCGCTCTCGCTGCCGAGTCCCACCACGAGCACACCGGCGACGACCAGCACACCGCCCGCCGCCATGGTGTTCCGCCCGCCGAACCGCCGGACGGCCGCTCCGGAGCTGAGGATGCCCGACATCGAGCCGGCCGACAGGCCGAGGAGGACCAGCCCCATCTGGGCCGTCGACGCCTCGATCGCGTCCCGGACCGCTGGGGTGCGGACGATCCACGAGGACATGGAGACGCCGACCAGCAGCATGAAGACGAAGAGGGAGAGCCGCCAGCGGCGGATCGCCGGCGCGGGGAGAGGGGTCGAGAGCATGCGTACGATCGTACGCATGCGGGCGAGGGAGCGGGAGAGCCCGCCCGGGCCCGCCGGCGGCGGGCCCGCCCGCGCGGCAGCGGCGACCGACCGCCCCCGACGGCCCTACACTGACGCGACTATGAGCACGCGGCGCAACGACCCCGGCCGGCGGGACCGCATCATCGACGCCGCCCTCGACGTGATCGCCGAGGACGGCGTGGTGGGCGCCTCCGCCCGGCGGATCGCCGCCCGCGCCGAGGTGCCGCTCGGGTCGGTCACCTACCACTTCACCGGCATGGACGAGCTGCTCCACGAGGCCTTCACCCGGTTCTCGCTGCGGGCCAGCGACCGCTTCGAGGGGCGCATGGCGGGTGCCGACTCGCTCGCCGAGGTGGCCGACGCGGTGGTGCAGATCATCCTGCGCGACACCTTCGGGGACCGGGACTCCCTGGTGGTCACGTTGGAGCTCTACACGCTGGCCGCGCGGCGACCCGAGTTCCGCGGGATCACCCGCGCATGGATGGCGCGCAGCCGCGCCTCCCTGGAACGGCACGTCGCGCCCGAGACCGCACGGCAGCTGGACGGCCTGGTCGAGGGGTTGTCGATCCACCACGCGCTCGACCCCGGCCCCTACTCGGAGGAGCTGGCCCGCGCCGCGGTGGAGCGGCTGATCCTCGGCACCGCGGCCACCGCCCCGCCGCCCGGGGCCACGCCCGCCGCGACGGCCGGCGACCCCGACTGACGACGCACGGCCGCGCCCCGGCCTCCGCGGGCGGCCCCGTGCCGATCACCGAAGGCCGGTCGCCGGTCGCCGTCAGCGCAGCAGCACGGTCACGACGACCAGCGCCGGGGCGGCGAGGATCGTCGAGAGCAGCACCGAGTCCCTGGCCAGGGTCGTGCCGATGTCGTACCGCGAGGCGTAGGTGAAGAGGTTCTGCGCGGCAGGCAGGGCGGCGACCACCACCACGGCGAACAGCGTCTCGCCCGACAGACCGAAGAGCCCGGCGCCGATCAGCCAGGCCAGGAACGGCTGCACCGACACCTTGATCAGCACGGACAGCAGCACCGGCCAGCGGTCCGGACCGCGCGCCGGCAGCGCCCGGCCGCGCAGCGAGATGCCGAAGGCCAGCAGCACGGCGGGCACCGACATGCCGCCGATCAGCGCCACCGGGTCCATCACCATCGTCGGCACCGGAACCCCGGTCACGTTGACGGCGAGCCCCAGCAGCGAGCCGACCACCACGGGGTTGCGGAACGGCGAGGTCAGCTGCCGCCAGACGCCGGGGCGCTCCTCGGCGGTGGTGATGTCGAAGACGGTCAGCGCCACCGGTGCGATGAACAGCTGCTGGAGCAGCAGCACCGGCGCCACCAGCGAGGCGTCCCCGAGGACGTAGGCCGCGATGGGGATGCCGAGGTTGCCCGCGTTGACGTAGCTCGCGCACAGCGCGCCCATGGTGGAGTAGCCGGCGCCCCAGCGCCGCACGCAGGCGACGGCGAGGAACAGCAGCGCCGCTGCGAGGGTGGAGAGGGCGGTGACG
>NZ_JAAVJC010000137.1 GCF_012033785.1 Streptomyces bohaiensis | reverse complement strand
CCTTCGGGCAGCGGCCGTCGCCCGGCCTCCCGGTGGACCACCGGGGCCCGGCCCGCGACCGCGACGCGGCGGCCGCCCGGGAGGAGCCGACCGTGCCGCACACCGAGACCTCCGTGCCGCCCACCGCGCCCGGCGCCGCCGACCCCGCCGGCGGGTCGGGGCGCCCGGAGCGCCGCCCCCGCTACGTCTACGACTTCGCCGAAGGCGACCGCTGGATGGCGGACCTGCTCGGGGGGAAGGGCGCCAACCTGGCGGAGATGACCCGGCTCGGGCTGCCCGTGCCGCCGGGGTTCACCATCACCACCGAGGCGTGCCGCTCCTACCTGCGCACCGGACGGGAACCGGAGACCCTCCGCGAGGAGATCGCGGACCACCTCGCCGCGCTGGAGCGGCGGATGGGCCGCCGGCTCGGCCGCGGCGAGGACCCACTGCTGGTGTCGGTGCGCTCCGGTGCTCGCGTCTCCATGCCGGGGATGATGGAGACCGTGCTCGACGTCGGCCTCTCCGACACCTCGGTGCGCGCCCTCGCAGGCCAGGCGGGCGACGACCGCTTCGCCTGGGACTCCTACCGCCGCCTCATCCAGATGTTCGGCCGCACCGTCCTCGGGATCGACGGCTCCCACTTCGACGCCGCGCTGGCCGCCGCGCGCCGTGAGGAGGGCGTCGACACCGACGCCGACCTGCCCGCCGACCGGCTGCGGGCGCTGGTGGAGGAGTTCAAGCGCGTCACCCGCGACCGCGGCGGACGGGAGTTCCCGCAGGACCCCCGGGAGCAGCTCGCCCTCGCGGTGGACGCCGTCTTCGACTCCTGGAACACCGACCGGGCCCGGCGCTACCGGCGGCAGGAGCACATCCCCGACGACCTGGGGACCGCCGTGTCGGTGTGCGCCATGGTCTTCGGCAACCTGGGCCCCGACTCCGGCACCGGGGTCGCCTTCACCCGGGACCCGGCCACCGGACGGCCCGGCGTCTACGGGGACTACCTCCGCAACGCGCAGGGCGAGGACGTCGTCGCCGGCTACCGCAACACGGTGCCGCTGGCGGAGCTGGAACGGATCGACCCCGACTCCCACCGCCGGCTCACCGGGATCATGGCGACCCTGGAGCAGCACTACCTCGACCTCTGCGACATCGAGTTCACCATCGAGCGCGGGACGCTCTGGATGCTCCAGACCCGGGTCGGCAAACGGACCGCCGCGGCCGCCTTCCGGATCGCTGCGGAGTTCGCCGAGCGGGGCGTCATCGACGACGACGAGGCGCTGCGACGGGTCGACGGCGCGCAGCTGGCGCAGCTGATGTTCCCGCACTTCGACCCGGCCCACCGCGGTGAGCCGGCGGCACGCGGAATCCCGGCCTCGCCGGGCGCGGCCGTGGGAGCGGCGGTCTTCGACTCCGCGCGGGCCGCGGCGCGGGCCGCGCGCGGCGAACGCGTCGTCCTGGTGCGGCAGGAGACCAACCCGGACGACCTGGACGGCATGCTCGCCGCCGAGGGCGTCCTCACCTCCCGCGGCGGCAAGACCTCCCACGCCGCGGTCGTGGCCCGCGGCATGGGGCGCACCTGTGTCTGCGGTGCCGACACGGTCGCGGTCGACGAGGCTGCGCGCCGGGCGGTGCTGCCCGGCGGCGCCGTCGTGGAGGAGGGCGACGTGATCTCGGTGGACGGCACGGACGGATCCGTCCACCTCGGGGAGGTGCCGGTGGTGCCGTCCACGGTGGTCGAGTACTTCGAGAACGGCGGCGTGGTTCGGGACGGGGACACCGGCGGCACGGGGCCGGCGGGTGACGGCGCCCTGGTGCGCGCCGTCGACCGGCTGCTGCGGCACGCGGACCGCCGCCGGGTGCTGGGCGTGCGGGCCAACGCCGACACCGGCGGCGACGCCCGCCGCGCCGCGCGGTTCGGCGCCGAGGGCGTCGGGCTGTGCCGCACCGAGCACATGTTCCTCGGTGAGCGGCGCCGCCTGGTGGAGCGGCTGGTCCTGGCGGGGACCGACCGGGAGCGGGAGGAGGTGCTGGCCGAGCTGCTGCCGTTGCAGCGCGCCGATGTCACCGACCTGCTGACGGCCGTGGACGGCCGCCCGGTCACGGTGCGGCTGCTGGACCCGCCGCTGCACGAGTTCCTGCCCGACCTCACCGAACTCTCCGTGCGGGTGGCGCTGGGCGGGGACGGGGAGGGGGACGACGCCCGGCTGCTGCGGGCGGTCCGGCGACTCCACGAGCAGAACCCGATGCTGGGCCTGCGCGGGGTGCGGCTCGGGCTGGTGGTGCCCGGGCTGTTCGCGATGCAGGTCCGCGCGGTCGCGGAGGCCGCCGCGGACCTCCGCGCCGCCGGGGGCGACCCCCGGCCGGAGATCATGGTGCCGCTGGTGGCCACCGTGCGGGAGCTGGAGATCGTCCGGGAGGAGGCGGAGCGGGTCGTCGCCGACGTCGCGGCGCACCGCGGCCCGGTCCCGACGGTGCCGGTCGGCACCATGATCGAGCTGCCCCGTGCGGCGCTGACCGCCGGGGAGATCGCGGGCGCCGCCGACTTCTTCTCCTTCGGCACCAACGACCTGACACAGACCGTCTGGGGGTTCTCCCGGGACGATGTGGAGGGCAGCTTCTTCGGCGGCTACCTGGAACGCGGCGTTCTGCCCGCCTCGCCGTTCGAGACGATCGATCCCGCGGGCGTGGGCACCCTGGTGCGGACCGCGGCCCGCACCGGCCGCGCCACCTCCCCGGACCTCGGGCTCGGGGTGTGCGGCGAGCACGGCGGCGACCCGGCGTCGGTGCGGTTCTTCCACGAGGCCGGCCTGGACTACGTCTCCTGCTCGCCGTTCCGGGTTCCGGTGGCACGGCTGGAGGCCGGGCGGGCCGCCGTCGGCGGCCGCTGACGGCGGCCGGACGCGGCGGACGCGTCGGGAGGGGGCCGGGCGGGGAGGGTCCCGCCCGGGGTGGACGCCGAGCTCAGCGCAGGTGGCGGGTCTGGCGGGCCATGAGGGCGCTGACCGCGTCGATGCTGTCGCCTTGGCCGTAGTCGTCGGCGATGCGGTTGGGGCGGGTGAAACCGCAGGAGGTGCAGCGGTGTACCACTGCCAGGCCCTTGCCGCGCGGCTGGTCGACCCGCTCGGGCCGCATCAGCCCCCGGCACTCGCTGGCGCGGTCCCCGGGGTGCTCGTCCACGTGCTTGGACCACAGGCAGTGGGGGCAGTGGTTGCGGTAGCTGCCGTTCCGCAGCGGCGTCACCGGACGCGCGCAGTTCTCGCAGGTGAAGCCCTGGTTCTGGGCGGCTCGGCGGTCGATGGCGGATGCTCCCGTCCGGTGGGGCCGGCCCCGGGCGCGGCCCGGCCGGTCAGATGCGGTCGAAGGGCGCAGCGTACCGGAACCCGCCGCGCAGCCGCGGCGTCCAGGTGGCCAGCGGCCGCACCTGGAAGTAGTCGCCCCACGCCGGTTCCGGCGGGCTGATCCGGTACTCGGTGGCGGCCCGGAAGCCGAACCGGCCGTAGTAGCGCGGGCTGCCGAGCAGCGCCACCAGCGGCTCGCCGCGCGCCTCGGCCGCGCCGAGCACCGCGTGGACCAGCGCCTGGCCGATGCCGCGCCGCTGGTGGGCGGGGTGGACGCTCAGCGGGCCCAGTCCGACGGCCG
This sequence comes from Streptomyces bohaiensis, assembly GCF_012033785.1. Classification (GTDB taxonomy): domain Bacteria; phylum Actinomycetota; class Actinomycetes; order Streptomycetales; family Streptomycetaceae; genus Streptomyces; species Streptomyces bohaiensis. The sequence goes on along the minus strand of NZ_JAAVJC010000137.1, from coordinate 9,144 downwards.
GTGCGCCGTCGACGGTGCCGCGGGTGCAGACCACGTGTCCGCTGACCTGCCCGCCGTCGGTGACGGCCACCAGGGACAGTTCGGGGATCCAGCCGCGGTCGTCACGCAGCCGGGCCAGCAGGGTGGTCTCGACGGGCTCGGGATTCTCCGGCGAGGTGAACGCCGCCGTCGTCACGTGCTGGACGGACGGGATGTCGGAGGGGATCTCGCGTCGGATGAGCATCGGGACATTCTGCGTCGCACACCCCCTGCCGACAACGGGGTTTCACGGCGTGTCGCAGGTCCGGGGGCGGAGCGCGGCCCCCGGTCCGGCGCGGCCGGTGGGGCGGCACCGCGGCGCCGCCCCACCGACCGCGGCGGGTCACCCGCCGCTGACCTCGACCGGGCAGAGCAGCGTGCGCTCGTACCCGACACGGCGCTCCTCGCCGGTGAGGCGCAGCGGGAGGGTGTGCCGCACATCCGTGCTGGAGGCGGCCAGCCGCAGTTCCAGTGCGCCGGGTTCGACGATCCGTTCGGTCGCTCCCAGCGGGTAGGACGCCAGGTCCGGGTGGAACCGGAACCGGACCTCGGCGCTCTCCCCGGCCGCGAGCGGCACCCGGGCGTAGCCGACGAGGCGGATCACCGGGCGCACCGTGCGGGCCACCGGGTCGTGGAGGTACAGCTGCACCACCTCGGTGCCCTCCCGATCGCCGGTGTTGCGGACGCGTACCCGGGCCTCGACCGCCGTGTCGGTCGCGGTCTCCTGCGCCGACAGGGCGGCGTCCTCCCACGCGAACGTGGTGTAGGACAGGCCGTGGCCGAAGGGGTACAGCGGCGTCGGGTCCAGCGAGGTGGCGCCGCCGGCCTGGGCGAGCGGCGCGGCGAGGTAGCTCTGCGGCTGCCCGCCGCGGTGGCGCGGTACGCCCACCGGGAGCCGTCCGGAGGGGTTGACCCGTCCGGAGAGCACTCCGGCGACCGCGGCGCCGCCCTCCTGGCCCGGGAAGAACGCCTGCACCACGGCGGCGAGCCGGTCGGCCCACCGCCCCAGGGCGTAGGGGCGGCCGCCGAGCACGATCAGCACCACCGGGATGCCGGGCCCCTCCGTCGCGGCGAGCGCCGCGTCGATGATCTCGCCCTGCCCGTCGGGGAGTTCGAGCTCCGCGACGTCGCAGCCCTCGCCGGAGGTGCCGCGGCCGAAGAGCCCCGACCGGTCACCCACCACCACCAGGGCGAGGTCGGAGCCGGAGACGGTGGCGAAGACCGCCTCGGTCCCGGCACCGGGCCGGGCGTCGGCGCCGGGCAGGTCGACCGAGGTGGTGGGGGAGTCCACCGAGTCGCTGGGCGCGTCGGAGATCGGTCCGCCACCCGCCGCGGCGACCGCGGTGGAGTGCACGAAACGGCTGCCGGGCAGCTCGCGGCAGAGCGCCTGGAGCAGCGTCGGCACCTCGACGCCGAGCGGGAGCCCCGGGTGCTCGGTGCCGACGTGCCGGGGGAAGGTGTAGCAGCCGAGCATCGCCGCCGGGTCGTCCGCCAGCGGGCCGAGGACGGCGATCTGCCGGTGCCGGCCCAGCGGGAGGACCTCGTCGCGGGAGGCCAGCAGCACCACCGACTCCTCGGCGAGGCGGCGGGCGACGTCGCGCAGCTCGGGCGGGTCGAGGTCGACCGTGGCGGGCGCCGAGGCGTCCTGCCGCAGCACGGGCGGCTCCGGGGACCAGTCGGGGTCGAGCAGCCCCAGTTCCGCCTTCTGCGTCAGCACCCTCAGCGCCGCGCGGTCCACCAGCTCCCCGGCGACCTCGCCGGAGTCCACCAGTTCCGCGAGCGCGTCGCCGTAGCAGCGCACCGCGGGGAGTTCGACGTCCACCCCGGCGGCGAGCGCCAGGGCCCCGGCCCGGCCGGGGGAGTCGGCCACGCCGTGGGACAGCTCCAGGAACGAGATCCCGAAGTAGTCCGCCACCACCGTGCCGGTGAACCCCCACTCCTCGCGGAGCAGTTGCGTCAGCAGGCCGTGGTGGGCGGCGGCCGGCACCCCGTCCAGGTCGTTGTAGGCGTGCATCACCGAGCGGGCGCCGCCCTCGCGCAGCGCGGTCTCGAACGGCGGGAGGTAGACCTCCGCCAGTTCGCGGGGGCCGACCGCCACCGGCGCGTGGTTGCGGGCGCCGCGCGACCCCGAGTACCCGGCGAAGTGCTTGAGCGTGGCGACGATGCCCGCCGACTCCAGCCCCCGCACGTAGGCGGCGCCGATGGTCCCCACCAGGTAGGGGTCCTCGCCGATGGTCTCCTCGGTCCGGCCCCACCGCGCGTCGCGGGTCACGTCCAGCACGGGGGCCAGCCCCTGGTGGATGCCGACCGAGCGCAGCGAGGCGCCCACCAGGGAGGCGGCCTCCTCGACCAGCTCCGGGTCGAACGCGGCGCCCCACGCGAGCGGGGTCGGCAGGATGGTGGCGCCCCAGGCGGTGAAGCCGGTGAGGCACTCCTCGTGGGCCATGGCCGGGACGGCGAAGCGGTTGGCCTCCCGGATGCGGCGCTGCGCGTCGCGCAGCGCCGCGGCGCCCTCGTCCGCCTTGACGGGCTGGGTCCCGAACGGGCGGGTGAGCTGGCCCAGTCCGTGGCGGAGCAGGCCCTGGTCGTCGATGTCCTGCGCCAGTTGGCGCTGGGACGGCGCCACCTCCTGCCCGTCGGCGCCGGTGGCGGAACCGGGCCAGATCGAGACGAGCTGTCCGATCCGCTCCTGGAGCGTCATGCGCTCCAGGAGGTCGGCCGCGCGTTCGGCGGCGGGGAGGGAGGTGTCCTGCCAGGGGTCGGTCATGTGGCTCCTTCGAGGTCCGTGTGTCACTGACCGCGGGTCATCGTCCGCCGACCCCCATCAGCCCGTTCACCAGTTGGCGCCGGGCCAGGAGGTAGGCGGCGAAGATGGGGACGACGGACAGCACGACGGCGGCGAGGAGCGCGGGTACGTCGACCCGGAACTCGCCCACGTAGTCGTACAGTCCGAGGGTGAGGACCCGGGTGTCCCGGGACTGGGTGAGGAGGAACGGGAAGAGGAACCCGTTCCACGCCTGGAGTGCGGAGAAGACGCCGACGGTGGCGATGCCCGCGCGGGACATGGGGACCGTCAGGTTCAGCAGGGTCCGCAGGGGGCCTGCGCCGTCCAGGGCCATCGACTCGTACGTCTCCTCGTCGATGTCCCGCATGGTGCCGACCAGGATCAGCACCCCGACGGGCAGCGCGAACGCCGCCGTCGGGAGGATCACCGCGGCCAGGGTGTCGTAGAAGTTCAGCTCGGTGATGATCAGGTAGACGGGGATGATGACGGCCTGGGAGGGGATGGCCAGTCCCAGCAGGAAGAGCTGGAACACCCGGCGGGAGGCCGCGTTGCGGGTCCGCACCACCGAGTAGGCGACCGTCACCGCCAGCACCACGACCAGCGCGGCGCAGGCGGCCGTCACCACCACCGTGTTGAACAGGTAGGTCAGGAAGTCGCCCGCCAGCACCCTGCGGTAGCTCTCCACCGAGGGCGCGGTGGGCAGCGCGAGCGCGCCGCGTTCGAGGTAGTCCTCCCGGGTCCGGAGCGTCGCCGACACCAGGATGTAGAGCGGGATGAGGACGATCGCCAGCCAGAGCGCGGCACCGGCACCGGCCGGGATGTTGGCGCGTCGCCACAGCGGCCGGTGCCGGCTCGGCGGTGGGGCCGTGGCGGGGGGCACAGTCTTCACATCCCCTCCCGGGTCGATCGCATGCGGCCGAAGCCGGTGAGGCGAACCATCAGCAGCGAAACGCCGGTTGCGACGACCACCAGGGAGGTGGCGACGGCGCTGGCGTAGCCGAGGTCGAAGGCACGGAAACCCGTCTCGTACATCAGGTAGGGCACGATCGTCGTGGCGGACCCGGGCCCGCCGCCGGTCAGGATCAGTACCGTCTCGAAGTAGGTGAGCGACCCCACCACCATCAGCACCGAGGAGGTCACCGCCGTGTTCCGCAGCTGCGGAAGGGTGACGGCGAAGAACTGCCGGACGGTGCCGGCGCCGTCGATCGAGGCGGCGTCGTACAGCGACCGGGGGATCTGCCGGGCGCCGCCCTGGTAGAGCAGGGCGTGGAACGGGATGAACTGCCAGGCGGCGACGAACGCGACGGCGAGCAGCGCGCCGCGTTGCGAGCCCAGCACGTTGGCGTCGCCCAGCTCCAGCCATCGCGCCACGTCCGCTGCGAGGCCGAAGTTGGGGTCGAGGATCGACCGCCACACCAGGGCCAGCGCCACGGAGGAGGCGAGCAGCGGCAGGAAGAACACCGCGGACAGCACGGCGCGGGAGCGCTGGTGGCCGGCGGACCAGACGCCGAGCAGCAGCGCCACCGGGGTCTGGAACGCCCAGCTCAGCAGGGTGAGCAGCAGGCTCAGCCGCAGCGCCCGGTGCATGGCCGGGTCCGACCAGAGGCGGGACCAGTTCTCCGTTCCGCTCCAGGCCGGCGCGGAGAGGCCGTCCCAGCTGGTGAAGGAGAGCCAGGCGACGAGGACCATGGGGGCCGCGGCGAAGAGGCCGAAGAACAGCAGGCCGGGGACGGCCCACAGCACGCCGGGGCGGCCGGTGTCCCGCGCCCGCCGCCGCCCGGCCACGGGGGCGGGCGACGACGGGTGCGGGGACTCGGCCCGCCGGGCGGAGGCGGGTATCGGGGGCGGGGCGGACACTTAGGAGACGCCCCGCAGGGTGTCGGCGAACTCCTGTGCGGTGAGGCCGCCGCTGAACAGGTCGTCGACGGCGTTCATCATCTCCGTCGCGGCCCGGTTGGGAAGTGCCTGGTCCCAGGACTGGGTGAACGCCGAGGCCTCGGTGATGAGGTCGTACTGGAAGCGGGCGAACTCCGGGTCCGGGTGGTCGTCGAGCCGGTCGTCCACGCCGGCGGTGCCGGGGATGTCCCCGTTGGTGACCAAGGCCGAGAGGTAGTCGTCGTCCGTGGTGTGCTTCAGGAACTCCAGCGCGGCGTCTAGGCGTTCGCCCTCCAGCTCGGAGTTGACCGACCAGTAGTTGTTGGGGTTGCCGACGATGGCGGACGCGTCGCCCGCTCCGTCGCTGAACACCGGGAAGGTGCTGTACCCCAGCCGCTCCCGGGCGAACTCCTCGGCGTTCGCCAGCTGGCTGCCGTACTCCCAGCTGCCCATGAGGTGCATGGCCGCCCTGCCCTGGGCGAAGTAGGTCGAGACGCCGTCGTTGGTGTAGGCGTTGGAGAGGAAGGTCGAGCCGAAGGCCCCGTCGTCGATCAGGTCCAGCGCCGTCTGCGCGGCGGCCTCGACGGCCGGGTCGCCCCACGCCTCCGCCTCGCCGGTCTCGATCCGCTGCCACACCTCCGGTCCGCCGATCCGGTCCAGCAGGTACTCCAGCCACATCAGCGAGGTCCAGGCGTCGGCGCCGCCGAGCGCCACCGGGGTGATGTCCTCCTCCTGGAAGACCTCGATCAGCTCCGTCATCTCCTCCCAGGTGGTGGGGGGTTCGGCGCCGACCTGCTCGAACAGCTCCGTGTTGTAGAAGAGGATCACGGGCTGCACGCCGCGCATCGGCACCCCGTAGACGCCGCCGTCGACCTCCGCCGCGGCGAGGACCGTGGGGACGAAGGCGTCCCGCAGCTCCTCCGTCTCGGCGAGGGTGTCGGTGAGGTCGACCAGCATGTCCTGCTGGACGAAGTCGCTGATGGAGCCGCTGCCCCAGTTGAAGAAGATGTCGGGCGCGTTGGGCGTGCCCATCGCGGTGCGCATCCGCTCCTGGTAGTTGGCGCCCGGTATCTCGACCAGTTCGAGCTGGACGTCGGAGGTCTCGTTGAAGCGTTCCACGGCCTCGGCCTGGATGTGCGTCGAGGCGTCCTGGTAGGTCCACACCTCCAGGGTCTGTGCTCGGGAGGGGCCGCCGCTGCCGCAGGCGGCGAGGGTGCCGGCCAGCAGGACGGCGCCGGCGAGCGTGGCCGCCGGGGTTCGCAGCCGCGGGTGGAGGTCGAATGGCATCGCAGGGCACCTTCCGGAAGTTCGCCGATAATTCTCGGTGCTGGTGCGGAAGAAACGTAGGGCCGGGCGACGGGGCCGTCAACGGGTCGGGACGAGCCATCTGACGGCGGGTCGGGTCGCCGCTGGTGGGGCGGGTGCGCGAATTTCGGCGGCCGGGCGCCGCGGCGGTCCGGCGACCCCCGGAGCACGGTCCCACGGGCATGCCGAGGCCCCCTGCGGCGCGGCGGCGGGAGGGGGCGGGGTGGCGGCCTGCGGTGGCCGGCGGGTGCGGGGCGGAAGCGGGTGGGGTGCGGAAGCGGGTGGGGTGCGGAAGGTGGGGCGGCGGTCAGCGGGTCAGTCGGCGGGCGGCGCGGTGCTGGCGCGGACCACCAGTTCGGTGGCCAGCTCCAGCCGGGGCGAGTCGGGGGCCTCGCCCCGGGCCTGGCCCAGGACGGTGCGGGCCGCCATCTTCCCCATCTCGGCGAGCGGTTGGCGCACCGTCGTCAGCGGCGGGGACGCCCACCGCATCTCCGGGAGGTCGTCGAAGCCCACGACGCTCATGTCCTGCGGCACGCGCAACCCGCGCTGGCGCAGCGCCTCGATCGCACCCAGCGCCATCTGGTCGCTGGAGGCGAAGACGGCCGTCGGCCGTTCCGGCAGCTCCAGGAGGCGGTTGCAGCCGGCGAAGCCGGCCGCGTGGTAGAAGTCCCCGGGGACGGTCAGCTCCTCGGTCACCGGCACCCCGGCGGCGGCCAGCGCCGCCCGGTGCCCGTCCATCCGGGCCCGGCTGCACAGCAGCCGGGGCGGACCGGCGATGAAGCCGATGCGGCGGTGCCCGAGCCCGAGCAGGTGCTCGGTGGCGGCCAGTCCACCCGCCCAGTTGGTGGCGCCGATCGTCGGGGCGTCCAGCGTGGGGGAGCCGGCCGGGTCGACCGCGACGATCGGCACGCCGAGCCGGTGCAACTCGTCGTGCAGCAGCGGCTCCAGGACGGAGGTCACCAGGATCACGCCGTCCGAGGTGCGGGCGCGGAGGTTCCGCATCCACTGGCGGGCCGGGCCGGCGCGGTCGTGGATGGCGGAGACGACCACGCCGACACCCGCCTCGTGGGCGACCTCCTCCACGCCGCGGATGATCTCCACCGCCCAGGGGCTGTCGAGGTCGTTGAAGACCAGGTCGAGCAGGGCGGCCCGGTCACCGCCGCTGCCGGTGCGGCGCCGGTAGCCGTGGCGCCGCAGCAGTTCCTCCACCCGGGCCCGGGTCTGCGGGGCCACGTCGGAGCGGCCGTTGACGACCCGGGAGACGGTGGGAACCGAGACACCCGCCTCTCGTGCGATGGCGGTGATGGTCACCCGGCTGCCGTCGCGGCCCCCGTTGCCGGTCGCGTCGATGTCGCTGGTCACGCCTCTCCCGCCCGTCCGCCGATCGCTTCGGTGATCGCATTCTCCCCCGGTCCGGCCGGTGGCCGGAAGAGTAGCCCTGGAACTCCGGAAGTCTTTCAACTCTATTCCGGAAGGCTTGACGGACACCAGAGCGCCCTCTAGACGAAAGAGGCAGCACCGGGTGGTCCGGGGCCCGTTCCGCACCGCCGCACCGCCGCACCGCCGCACCGCCGCACCGCCGCACCGCCGCACCGCCGCACCGCCGCACCGCACCCCACACGAACCACGAGCCGCGGGCGCACGCCCGCCCGCGGAGACGAAAGGGGACACGCCATGCGCCTGGCACGCAGAGCCGCCGTCGCCATCGCCGCCGGCACCCTCCTCACCGGCCTCGCCGTCCACGGCACGGCCACTGCCACGGCCCCGCACGCCGGAAGTCCGCCCGACACCCTCACGGTGACCGACCCCGCCCAGGCGGACACCCTCCGGGAGGCCGCGGCCTCGCAGGGACGGTTCATCGGCACCGCGCTCAACGACGCCCTGCTCGGTGATCCCGCCTACACCGCCATCGCCGGTGGCGAGTTCAGCTCCGTCACCGCCGAGAACGCCATGAAGTGGGGGTCGCTGGAACCGAACCGGGGCCAGTACAACTGGGCCGGAGCCGACCGCCTGGTGGAGTTCGCCGCCGCCCACGACCAGCAGGTGTACGGGCACACCCTGGTCTGGCACAGCCAACTCCCCGGCTGGGTGGAGAACGGCGGGTTCGCCCCCGCCGAGCTCCGGCAGATCGTCGACGACCACATCGCGACGGTCGCGGGCCGGTACGCGGGCAGCATCGACCGCTGGGACGTCCTCAACGAGGTGTTCAACGAGGACGGCACGTTCCGCGACTCCGTCTTCTACCGCGCCTTCGGCGACCGGTACATCGCGGACGCGTTCCGTGCCGCGCACGCCGCGGACCCCGAGGCGAAGCTCTTCATCAACGACTACAACACCGACGGGATCAACGCCAAGAGCGACGGCATGTACCGGCTCGTCTCCTCGCTGCTGGCCGAGGGGGTCCCCGTCCACGGCGTGGGGTTCCAGTCGCACATGATCCTCGGCCAGATGCCTTCGAGCTACCGGGCCAACCTCCAGCGCTTCGCCGACCTGGGGCTGGAGGTCGCCGTCACCGAGCTGGACATCCGGATGAACACCCCCGCGGACCCCGCGCGGCTCGACCGGCAGGCCGACCAGTACCGGCAGGTCGTCGGCGACTGCCTGGCGGTGAGTCGCTGCTCGGGCGTGACGGTCTGGGGCATCAGCGACCGGGACTCCTGGATTCCCGACGTCTTCCCGGGCGAGGGCGCGGCCAACCTGTACGACGACGCCTACCGGCCCAAGCCCGCCTACTGGGCGGTGCTCGACGCGTTCGGCGGCGCGCCCGGCCCCGATCCGACCGACCCGGACCCGACCGATCCCGGCGCACCGGCAAGCTGCACCGCCGCCTACCGCGTCGTGAACTCCTGGAGCGGCGGGTCCGTCGTCGAGGTCTCCGTCACCACCGCGACCGCGCTCGACGGTTGGCAGGCTCGGTTCGCCCTGCCGGCCGGCGCCCGCGTCACCAACGGCTGGAACGCCGTCTTCGCCGCCGCCGGCGGCGCCGTGACCGCCTCCCACGTCGACCACAACCGGGTCGTCCCGGCGGGCGGCACGGTCAGCTTCGGCTTCCAGGCCGACACCGGCGCCCACGCGACGCCGGCCGTGGCGCTCAACGGCGCGGAGTGCGCCCGGAGCTGACCTTCGGACCGCCGGCCCGCACCACCCCCGCGGGCCGGCGG
>NZ_JAAVJC010000136.1 GCF_012033785.1 Streptomyces bohaiensis | reverse complement strand
CCTGCGCATGATGCTGATGTCCTGCCGGGTGATGTCCCGCGGCGTGGGCACCGTCCTGCTCAACCACATCATGACCCTCGCCGCGGCGGCCGGCGTCTCGGCCTCGCCCGGTTCGGTGTCGCCTTGTTCGGCGTCGGCGGCGCCGGATGCGGCGGGGGCCTCCGGCCGGTCGGCGGGCTCCGCGCCGTCCGCCGTGTCCGCCGCCGCGGCAGCGTCCGCCGCCGGTTCCGTGTCGGTCGGGCCCTGCGGCTCGGCCACCGGCCGTTGGGCAGCGGTGGGTTCGGGGTCCGCGGCGGCCGCCGGATCCGGCCCCGGCTCCGGCCCCGCCCCCGGCCCTGGTCCCGGATCCGGCTCCGGGGTCGCCTCCCCGGTCGCGGCACCTGCGGCAGTTGCTGCCGAGGAGGTGGTGTCCTCGCCGGTCACCGTCGTCGCCGGGGCGCTCTCCGGCTCGGACTCGGGGCGCTGGTCCGGGGGTTCACGCCGATCGGATGGGGCCGGGGCACCGGCGGAGGTGTCGCCGTCGGTGCCGTTGGGTATGTCTGCGTCGGCCCCGGGATCACCCGTGGTCCCGGCTTCGGTACTGTTGGTCGTTCCGTCCGCGGTGCGGTCACCCGATGCCGGTCCGCCGCCCGCTGTGTCACCCTCGGCGTCGCCGGGGCTGTGGCCTCCGCTGTTCATGCGATCATTCTGCCGCCGTGTGCCCCTTGGGAGAAGCACCACACGGCTGCTGCGCGTGCCTTGTTTTTTTGACCGCGGGCGGTGTGCTGGGTAGGCTCTGACCTCGTGCCTGGGGTGTCCCCTGCGCGCCTGCCGATTCACCGAGGTGAACGTCGCGGGTGTCGTCGGACCCCGATATCTGCACCCCCACCGCTGACGGGGTTCCGTCGCGGCGGAGGGGACAGCTTCGACACACCCGACCGCGTGGGTCGGCGGTGGCCCAGGTTAGTGGTACCGAGACGGCACACAGAAACCGGAGAGACTGTGCCAACGATCCAGCAGCTGGTCCGAAAGGGCCGGCAGGACAAGACCGAGAAGAACAAGACTCTCGCGCTCGACGGCTCGCCCCAGCGGCGCGGCGTCTGCACGCGTGTTTTCACCACCACCCCGAAGAAGCCGAACTCGGCGCTGCGGAAGGTCGCACGTGTGCGTCTGACCAGCGGCATCGAGGTCACGGCCTACATTCCGGGTGAGGGCCACAACCTCCAGGAGCACTCCATCGTGCTCGTGCGTGGCGGTCGGGTCAGGGACCTGCCGGGTGTTCGTTACAAGATCATCCGCGGCTCGCTCGACACCCAGGGCGTCAAGAACCGCAAGCAGGCTCGCAGCCGCTACGGCGCCAAGAAGGAGAAGTAAGAATGCCTCGTAAGGGCCCTGCCCCGAAGCGCCCGGTCCACATCGACCCGGTCTACGGCTCTCCTCTGGTGACGTCCCTGATCAACAAGGTGCTCCTGCACGGCAAGCGCTCCACCGCCGAGCGCATCGTGTACGGCGCCCTGGAGGGCCTTCGCGAGAAGACCGGCAACGACCCGGTCGTCACGCTGAAGCGCGCCCTGGAGAACGTGAAGCCGACCCTGGAGGTCCGGTCCCGCCGTGTCGGTGGCGCCACCTACCAGGTGCCGGTGGAGGTCCGCCCGGGTCGTTCCTCGACGCTGGCGCTGCGCTGGCTGGTGGGCTACTCCCGTGCCCGCCGCGAGAAGACGATGACCGAGCGCCTCATGAACGAGCTGCTCGACGCGTCGAACGGTCTTGGCGCCGCCGTCAAGAAGCGTGAGGACACGCACAAGATGGCCGAGTCCAACAAGGCCTTCGCGCACTACCGCTGGTAGTCGCTACCCCATCGAGACCGAGAGAAGACCGAAGCCTTATGGCTACTACTTCACTTGACCTGGCCAAGGTCCGCAACATCGGGATCATGGCCCACATCGACGCGGGCAAGACGACCACCACCGAGCGGATCCTGTACTACACCGGTGTGAGCTACAAGATCGGTGAGGTCCACGACGGCGCTGCCACGATGGACTGGATGGAGCAGGAGCAGGAGCGCGGCATCACCATCACGTCCGCCGCGACGACCTGCCACTGGCCGCTCGACGATGTCGATCACACGATCAACATCATCGACACCCCGGGGCACGTCGACTTCACCGTTGAGGTGGAGCGCTCCCTGCGGGTGCTCGACGGTGCTGTCACCGTGTTCGACGGTGTGGCCGGCGTCGAGCCGCAGTCCGAGACCGTCTGGCGACAGGCGGACCGGTACGGCGTGCCGCGTATCTGCTTCGTCAACAAGCTGGACCGTACGGGCGCGGACTTCTTCCGTTGCGTCGACATGATCGTGGAGCGGCTGCACGCCGTGCCGCTGGTCATGCAGCTGCCGATCGGTGCCGAGGCCGGCTTCCAGGGCGTGGTCGACCTCGTCCAGATGAAGGCCCTGGTCTGGTCCGAGGAGACCAAGCTCGGCGAGATGTACGACACCGTCGACATCCCCGCGGAGCTCCAGGACCAGGCGGACGAGTACCACGCCAAGCTGGTCGAGGCCGTCGCCGAGAACGACGAGGAGATGATGGAGCTGTTCCTGGAGGGCACCGAGCCCACCCAGGACCAGCTGCGCGCGGCGATTCGCCGCATCACCCTCGCCGAGGGCGACGTCACCATCACGCCCGTCTTCTGCGGTACCGCGTTCAAGAACAAGGGCGTGCAGCCCCTGCTCGACTCCGTGGTCCGCTACCTGCCCTCGCCGCTGGACGTCGAGGCCATCGAGGGTCAGTCCCCGAAGGACGCGGACGAGGTCATCGCCCGCAAGCCGTCGGAGAGCGAGCCGATGTCGGCCCTGGCGTTCAAGATCGCCAGCGACCCGCACCTCGGTCGTCTGACCTTCATCCGCGTCTACTCCGGCCGCATCGAGACCGGCACCCAGGTGCTGAACTCGGTGAAGGGCAAGAAGGAGCGGATCGGCAAGATCTACCGGATGCACGCCAACAAGCGTGAGGAGATCAGCTCGGTGGGTGCCGGCGACATCGTCGCCGTCATGGGTCTCAAGCAGACCACCACCGGTGAGACCCTCTCCGACTCGGCGCACCCGGTGATCCTGGAGTCGATGGAGTTCCCGGCCCCGGTCATCGAGGTCGCCATCGAGCCCAAGTCCAAGGGCGACCAGGAGAAGCTGGGCGTCGCGATCCAGCGGCTGGCCGAGGAGGACCCGTCCTTCCAGGTCCAGACGAACGAGGAGACCGGCCAGACCATCATCAAGGGGATGGGCGAGCTCCACCTCGACGTGCTGGTCGACCGCATGAAGCGGGAGTTCCGGGTCGAGGCGAACGTCGGCAAGCCGCAGGTGGCCTACCGCGAGACGCTGCGCAAGTCGGTCGAGAAGATCGACTACACGCACAAGAAGCAGACCGGTGGTTCCGGCCAGTTCGCGAAGGTGCAGATCGCTCTCGAGCCTCTCGAGGGTGACGGCTACGAGTTCGTGAACAAGGTCACCGGTGGCCGCATCCCCAAGGAGTACATCCCCTCGGTGGACGCGGGTTGCCAGGAAGCGATGGAGTTCGGCGTGCTCGCCGGCTACCCGCTGACCGGTGTCAAGGTGACGCTGCTGGACGGCGCCTTCCACGACGTCGACTCGTCCGAGATGGCCTTCAAGATCGCCGGTTCCATGGTGTTCAAGGAAGCCGCGCGGAAGGCCAGCCCGGCCATCCTCGAGCCGCTGATGGCCGTTGAGGTCACCACGCCCGAGGACTACATGGGCGACGTCATCGGCGACATCAACTCCCGGCGTGGTCAGATCCAGGCCATGGAGGACCGCACGGGCAACAAGGTCGTCAAGGCCCTGGTCCCGCTGTCGGAGATGTTCGGCTACGTCGGCGACCTCCGCAGCAAGACCTCCGGTCGCGCCAGCTACAGCATGCAGTTCGACTCCTACGGCGAGGTCCCCAAGGCCGTCTCCGAGGAGATCATCGCGAAGGCCAAGGGCGAATAATCCGGGGAACTCCCGGATCAGACACCCACTAAGCTGGAGCAAAACGGCATACGGGGCAGTGCCTCGGTCGGTCGTCCGCGAGGACGGCGGACCGGGGTCGCCCCGGAGTCACACCCCCCAGCGAAACGGCCAAGGGCATCCCCCTCGGGGTCCTGGCCGATTCGGTAACACCACCTGGCCCTCGCCGCAAGCCGCGGCGGGGCGTACAGCACCAGTCCATCAGGAGGACCCCCGTGGCGAAGGCGAAGTTCGAGCGGACTAAGCCGCACGTCAACATCGGCACCATCGGTCACATCGACCACGGTAAGACCACTCTTACCGCGGCGATCACCAAGGTGCTGCACGACGCGTACCCGGACCTGAACGAGGCCTCGGCCTTCGACCAGATCGACAAGGCGCCCGAAGAGCGTCAGCGTGGTATCACCATCTCCATCGCGCACGTCGAGTACCAGACGGAGCAGCGTCACTACGCTCACGTCGACTGCCCGGGTCACGCGGACTACATCAAGAACATGATCACCGGTGCCGCCCAGATGGACGGCGCCATCCTCGTGGTCGCCGCCACCGACGGCCCGATGCCGCAGACCAAGGAGCACGTGCTCCTGGCCCGCCAGGTCGGCGTTCCGTACATCGTTGTCGCCCTGAACAAGGCCGACATGGTGGACGACGAGGAGATCATGGAGCTCGTCGAGCTCGAGGTCCGTGAGCTGCTCTCGGAGTACGAGTTCCCGGGCGACGACGTTCCGGTCGTCAAGGTCTCCGCGCTGAAGGCGCTGGAGGGCGACGCCGAGTGGGGCAAGACCGTCCTCGAGCTGATGAAGGCCGTCGACGACTCGATCCCGCAGCCCGAGCGTGACGTCGAGAAGCCCTTCCTCATGCCGATCGAGGATGTCTTCACCATCACCGGTCGCGGTACGGTCGTCACCGGCCGCATCGAGCGTGGTGTCCTGAAGGTCAACGAGACCGTCGACATCATCGGCATCAAGGAGACCAAGACCACCACCACGGTCACGGGCATCGAGATGTTCCGGAAGCTGCTGGACGAGGGTCAGGCCGGTGAGAACGTCGGTCTGCTGCTCCGCGGCATCAAGCGCGAGGACGTCGAGCGCGGCCAGGTCATCATCAAGCCCGGCTCGGTCACCCCGCACACGGAGTTCGAGGCGCAGGCGTACATCCTGTCGAAGGACGAGGGTGGCCGTCACACCCCGTTCTTCAACAACTACCGCCCGCAGTTCTACTTCCGTACCACCGACGTGACCGGTGTGGTGCACCTCCCCGAGGGCACCGAGATGGTCATGCCGGGCGACAACACCGAGATGCGCGTCGAGCTGATCCAGCCCGTCGCCATGGAGGAGGGCCTGAAGTTCGCCATCCGTGAGGGTGGCCGGACCGTGGGCGCCGGCCAGGTCACCAAGATCCTCAAGTGACCTGACGCCCCCTTCCGGGGGCTGCCGACATCGGCATGACAGGGCCCGGTCCCACCGCATCCCGCGGTGGGGCCGGGCCCTGTCGCGTGCCGGGCGGCCGGTGCGGCGCGGGGCGGGGCGGGTGGCCCCGGCCGGGGCGGTCGGCGGTCCGGCGGTCGGGCGGCGGGGGAGCGGTGGCGCGGGGGCCGTGACGAGCGGCGGGACCGCTCACCGACCGTTCGTAGACCGTTCGTCGCACAGCCGGGGACCGTTCGGCGCGGGTACTCCGCTTTTGCCGACTCAGCCGGTAGGCCCACTGACACGGGCGAGTGACCTTCCTTACATTCGCGCGAACGCGTCACCACGTCCGGTCCTTCCCGGGCGTACGTCCCCGACACAGGAGCCGGTCATGACCACCCAGCCCACGACGACCGAGGCAGGAGAGCCACCGGAGCCGGATCTCAAGGCCCGCTCGGTGGTCATGCACACCGACCCGCGCTTCCTGGAACTGCGTGCGCGACTGCTGCGGTTCGTCGTACCCGCGACCATCGCCTTTCTCTGCTGGTACCTGCTCTACGTCGTCATGTCCGCGTTCGCCCGGGACGTGATGTCCACCCAACTGGTCGGACCGTTGAACCTCGCGCTGCTCTTCGGGCTGCTGCAGTTCGTCTCGACGTTCGGCATCGCGGTGGCCTACGCGCGGTACGCCAACCGACGGCTCGACCCGCTTGCCGACGACCTGCGTACGGAGCTCGAGAACGGAGAGGCCCGATGAACGTGCTGGCTCAGGCGGACGTGTCCTCGGAGGGCCGTCTGATCACCGTCGTCCTCTTCACGGTGATGATCGCGGTCACCCTGCTGATCACCGTGTGGGCGAGCCGCCGCGTCAACTCGGCGAGTGACTTCCACTCGGGCGGGCGTGGCTTCTCCGGTATCCAGAACGGCTTCGCCATCGGCTCCGACTACATGTCGGCCGCGTCGTTCCTCGGGATCGCGGGGACGATCGCGCTGTTCGGGTACGACGGCTTCCTCTACTCGATCGGCTTCCTCGTCGCCTGGCTGGTGGCGCTGCTGCTCGTCGCGGAGCTGCTGCGCAACTCGGGTCGCTACACCATGGCGGACGTGCTGTCGTACCGGATGCGCCAGCGGCCGGTCAGGACCGCGGCCTCCGTCTCGACCCTGACGGTGTCGATCTTCTACCTGCTCGCCCAGATGGTCGGTGCCGGCGCGCTGATCGCGCTGCTGCTCGGTATCCAGCCCGGTGAGACCTACCTGGGCATGAGCGCCGACACCGCGAAGATCGCGGGCATCGTGGTGGTCGGAATCCTGATGATCGTCTACGTGACGTTCGGGGGCATGACCGGCACCACCTGGGTCCAGATCATCAAGGCCGGCATGCTCATGGGCGGCGCCGCGCTGCTCACGATCATGGTGCTGGCGGTCTACAACTTCAACTTCGCGGCGCTGATGAACGACGCGGCCGAGGCGAGTGGCGTCGGCGCGGCCTTCCTGGAGCCAGGACAGGTCTACGGCCGGGAAGTCGCGGGTGACGCCTGGCAGACGATGGTCAACAAGCTGGACCTCATCAGTCTCGGCCTCGCGCTCGTGCTCGGCACCGCCGGGCTGCCGCACATCCTCATCCGCTTCTACACCGTCCCGGACGCCAAGACGGCCCGCAAGTCCGTGAACTGGGGCATCGGGCTGATCGGCACCTTCTACCTCATGACGCTGGTCCTGGGGTTCGGCGCGGCGGCCATGGTCGGTCGGGACGCCATCACGGCACAGAACGCCGCGGGCAACACCGCCGCTCCCCAACTGGCCGAGGAGGTCGGCGCGCACTTCGGAGGGGACCTGCTCGCCGCGGTGATGCTGGCCCTGATCGCCGCCGTGGCCTTCGCGGCGATCCTGTCCACCGTCGCCGGGCTCACCATCGCCTCGTCCTCCTCCCTCGCCCATGACTTCTACAACAACGTGCTGCGCCGTGGGCAGGCCAGCGAGCGGGACGAGATCCGCGTCGCCAAGATGGCGGCTTTCGGGGTGGGTACGATCGCCATCGTCCTGGCCGTCTTCGCGCAGAACCTCAACGTCGCGTTCCTGGTGGCACTCGCCTTCGCCATCGCGGCCTCCGCCAACCTGCCGACGATCCTGCTGAGTCTGTTCTGGAAGCGGTTCAACACCACCGGCGCGCTGGCCGGGATCTACGGCGGCCTGCTGGCGGCTGTCGGGCTCGTCTTCTTCTCCCCGGTGGTCTCCGGCAAGACCGACGCCGACGGGAACAGCCTGTCGCTCTTCCCCGCGGGGGTCGACTTCGCCTGGTTCCCGCTGGAGAACCCCGCGTTGGCGTCCGTGCCGATCGGTCTGCTGTGCGCCGTGGTGGGAACGCTCGCGTCGCGCGAGACGGACCCGGCCCGGTTCGCCGAGCTCCAGGTGCGCGCCCTCACCGGCGCCGGGGCGGAGGGGGCCGCGAATCACTGAGGCGGGCGGGGCCGGGCCGCGCCCCGTTCCGCCCCGGTCGTGGCCACCTCCGGCCGGGGCGGGCCGCCGGCACCGGTACCGCTCACCGTCGTGCCGACGGCCCCGCGGCGGCCGGCCGTCCCGTGGGTCCCCCTCCCCGGGCCCGGGGCGACCGGCCGCGCGCGGGCTCGCCCCCCGGAGGTGCGACCACGCCCTCGTCGGACACCGGCGGTGTGAACAGAGTTGGCGCCCGATTCTCCTCAGGGGATTGACGCCTTCACCTTGGCTGTACATGCTGCCTGCCGTGCCCACATCAACAACCGAGGCCGTGACCGGCGCTGATGCCGCCGCCGACCCGGCCCCGCCCGCCCGCCGGCGGCGAACACCGAGCGCGGACCGCGCGCCCGGACCCCGCCGCGAAACTCTGCTCGCCTGGGGGTTCCTCGCCCCGTCGATCGTCGTCTTCACGCTCTTCCTGCTCTATCCGCTCGGCCGCACCGTCTACCTGTCGATGCACGGCAACGACATCATCGGTCGCCCCTCCCGATTCGTCGGACTGAGCCACTTCCAGGAGATGTTCTCCGCGGACTTCGGCAAAGTCCTGGTCGTCACCGCGCTGTTCACACTCGGCGTCGTGGTGCCCGGCGCGATCGGCGCCCTGGCCGTGGTGCTGCTGCTGGAGTCCCAGGTCCGCGCGCAGCGGTTCTTCCGCAGCGCCTTCGCCCTGCCGTTCGCGTTCTCCGTCGCGAGCGCGTCCGTCATCTTCGCGGTCTTCTACAACCCCGCCAGCGGCGTCCTCAACGGCCTGCTCTACCAACTCGGCCTCGGCCAGGTCGCCTGGTTGACCAGCACCGACATGGCGCTGATCTCCATCTGCCTCACCACCGTCTGGATGAACCTCGGCTACGGCGTGCTGATCCTCGCCGCCGGCGTCGGCTCCATCCCCCGTGAGGTCAACGAGGCGGCGCTGCTGGACGGCGCGTCCGGCGTGCGGCGCGCCTGGTACATCACCGTGCCGTTGCTCGGCCCGCAGCTGTTCTTCCTGATCGTCATATCGACGATCAACGCGCTGCAGGGGTTCGGACAGATCCACATCCTCACCCAGGGCGGGCCGGTCGGGTCCACCACCACCCTGGTCTACTCCATCTACCAGCTGGCCTTCGCCCACGGCACCAGTGACTTCGGCCGAGCCAGCGCGCAGGCGCTGGTGCTGCTGCTGATGGTGCTCATCTGCACCGCGGTCCAGTTCGGCGTCATCGAACGGAAGGTGCACTACTCATGAGGATCACGCTCGGCCGCGTGCTGGTCTACGTGGTGCTGCTCCTGGCGCTGGTCCCGGTGCTCTTCCCCGTCTACTACGTCTTCGCCGGCACCTTCATGGAGCCGCGGGAGCTGTCGCGGTTCCCGCCGCAGCTCGTCCCCACCGGCTTCCACCTGGACAACATCCAGCGGGTGCTGGACGCCGTGCCGCTGATGCGGATGTACGGCAACTCGCTGATCATGGCGGGCATCATCACCGTCGCGCAGCTGGTGACCTCGGTGCTGGCCGCCTACGCCTTCGTCTTCCTGCGCTTCCGCGGCAGCGCCGTCATCTTCGCGCTGTTCCTCTCCACCCTGATGGTGCCGGGCGAGGCCACCTTCATCCCCAACTACCTGACGCTCTCCGGCTGGGGGCTGCACAACAGCTACCTCGGGCTGGTGCTGCCGTTCCTCGCGTACGCCTTCGGCACCTTCCTGCTGCGGCAGAGCTTCAAGCAGTTCCCGCTCGAACTGCGCGACGCGGCGCGGGTGGACGGCATGGGGCACCTGCGGTTCCTCTGGACCATCCTGCTGCCGCTCAGCAGACCGGCGCTCAGCGCGGTCGGCGTCTACGTCTTCATCAGCTCCTGGAACATGTACTTCTGGCCGCTGATCATGACCCGGACCACCGACATGCAGACGCTCCAGATCGGCCTCAACAGCCTCAAGAACGCCGAGGCCGCCAACCCCGGTCTCTGGCTGGCCGGCGCGGCGCTGTCGGTCCTGCCGACCCTCGCCCTGGTCGTGTTCGGCCAGCGCTTCATCGTCCGCGGTCTGACGGCGGGCGCCGTGAAGTGACCCCGCGCGGGCCGCCGCCACCGCGGCCCGCCCTCGCGGCCCACCGGCTCCGCAGCCGGCCGCTGCCCCCCGACACCACATCTCCGCGCGGGCGTCCGCTCACGCGCCCGCCCCCGTCCCCGGGCCGACCGTCCCGGGGACGCCACGGCACGACCGAAGAGAAACGGAACACGCCACCATGACGCTCCGCAGCCGTACCGCTGCTGTCGCCGCAGGCGCCTCGATAGCCCTGCTCCTCAGCGCCTGCTCCACCGACGACAACGGCGGGGGAGGCGGCGGCGCCTCGGCCTCCGACGTCCCCGGCGCCGAGGTCCTGGACGACCTGGACCAGGCCGTCGAGGTCGAGTTCTGGCACAGCATGGACTCCACCAACGGCCAGGTCCTCAACGGCCTCATCGACGAGTTCAACGCCGCCAACGAGGGCCGCGTCCGGGTCACCGGCACCTTCCAGGGCGACTACGACACGACCCTCGCCCAGCACCGCGCGGCCATCCAGCAGGGCGACACGGCCAACCTGATCATGGTCTACGACCTCGGCACCCAGTTCATGATCGACTCCGGGCAGACCGTGCCGGCCCAGGCGTTCGTCGACAAGGACGAGTACGACACCGGGGCCCTGGAGGACGCGCTCCTCAACTACTTCACCGTCGACGGCGACCTGCGGTCCTTCCCGTTCAACAACTCGACCCCGCTGATGTACATCAACCGGGACGCGTTCGAGGAGGCCGGCCTCGACCCCGACAACCCGCCCAAGGACCTGGCCGAGATCCGCGAGTTCGCCGAGGCGCTGACGATCACCAGCGACGACGGCCAGGTCGAGCAGTACGGTTTCGGCGCCGCCGTCTACGGCTGGTTCGTCGAGCAGTTCATGGCCCGCGCCGCCGTCCCGTACTGCGACAACGGCAACGGTCGCGAGGGCCGCGCCGCGGAGGCGCTGTTCAACGACCCCAAGATCGTCGAGGTCGTCGAGTGGTGGCAGTCGATGATCGACGACGGGCTCGCCGTGCAGATCGGCCGCTCGACCGACGATGCCCAGGCCGCCTTCACCTCCGGCCGCGCCGCCATGACGCTGGAGTCCACCGGCTCGCTCGGCGGGTTCCTGGAGCAGTCCGAGTTCGAGGTCGGCGCCGGTTACTTCCCGCTGGTCTCCTCCGACGACCCGGGCGGCTCGATCATCGGCGGCGCCTCGCTCTGGATCAACGGCGAGGGCCACAGCCAGGAGGAGGTCCGCGGCTCCTGGGAGTTCGTGCAGCACCTCCTCACCGCCGAGTCCCAGTCCGTCTGGCACGCCGGTACCGGCTACCTCGCCGTCAACACCGAGGGCTACGACGGCCCGGAGGCCCAGGAGCGCGCGACCGAGTTCCCGCAGTTCGCCGTCGCCGCCGCGCAGCTGGCCGACTCCGAGACCAGCGTCAACACCGCCGGCTGCATGATGGGCGTCATGTCCGACGCCCGCGTCGCCGCCGAGGAGGGCTGGGAGGCCGCCCTCACCACCAATGACAGCGCCGAGGCCGCGCTGACCCGCGCCAAGGAGTCGCTGCAGCGCAAGATCGACGAGTACAACGACTCCGTCGGCTGACCCGCTCCCCGCGGTGGCGGCCCCGGCACCCGGCCGGGGCCGCCACCGCGCGCGGCCCGCCGCTCCGCCCCACCGCCGTCGCGGACCGCCCGGCCGTCGTGTCGTGGTGGCCGTCGTGTCGCCGCGTCGTCGTGTCGTCGTGCGCGGACACTACAGCGGGCGGCACCCCTGGGCTAAGGTCCGGCCATGCCGCTCCGGATGCGACGACGCAGATCCACCGTGGGGGAGACCGCCGCGGTGCTCGACGCCGTGCACGAGATCGGCGAGCACCTCGGCGACGGACTCCGCGGCCGCGGCACGCCCGCCGCCACCCGCCGCCTGCGGTCGCTGCTGCACGCCGACACCGTCGTTCTGGCCGACCTCGAACAGCCGCTGGCCATCTCCGGCCGCGTCCCCGACACCGACGAGCTGTCCGCCGTCCTCGCCCGCACCTTCGAACACGGCGCCACCGCCCGGCACGCGGGCTGGACTGCCGTCCCCCTGCTGGTGGACGGCGAGCTCACCGGAGCTCTCGCCGCCACCGGCGCCGGCGAGAGCGACCTGGAGGCCGCGGGACGGCTCGTCACCCGCTGCCTCGACCACTCCGCGCTGCGCCGGGCCCGCGCCCGCATAGCCCAGGCCGAACTGCGCACGCTCCGCGCCCAGATATCGCCGCACTTCCTGCACAACGCGCTCGCCGTGATCGCCGCCCGCATCAAGGCCGACCCGCCGCGGGCGCGGACCCTGCTCAACGACTTCGCCGACTACCTGCGCTACAGCTTCTCCCACCAGGGCGACTACGCCACCGTCGCCGCGGAGTTGCAGGCCACCCAGACCTACCTGGAACTCCAGCGCGCCCGGTTCGACGACCGCATGGAGATCACCGTCCGCATGGCGCCGGAGATCCTGCCGGTGGCGCTCCCGTTCCTGGTGGTCCAGCCCATCGTCGAGAACGCCGTCCGCCACGGCCTCGAACCCCGCCCCGGCCCCGGCACCGTGACCGTCTCCGGCTTCGGCGAGGGACCGCTGTGCGTCATCGTCATCGAGGACGACGGCGTCGGCATGGACCCCGAGCAGGCCCAGGCCGTCCTCGCCGGTGCCTGGCAGCGCCCCGTCACCGAGGAACCCGGCGCAGGCGTCGGCCTCGCCAACGTGGACCGGCGGCTGCGCACCGTCTACGGCCCCGAGTACGGGCTCGTCATCGAGACCGCACCGGGACTCGGCACCAAGGTCGTCATCCGGGTGCCCCGGTTCATGCGCGGGGTGCGGGCCGCCGGCGGGCCGCGCTCGAGCCGGGCCCACCCCGTCGGCCGTACCGCCCGCGGCGGGCAGCCGCCGGAACCGGCGGCGGCC
>NZ_JAAVJC010000135.1 GCF_012033785.1 Streptomyces bohaiensis | reverse complement strand
GCCCGTTCCATGCGGTGGGCCGCGGTCGCCATGAAGACCGCGCCGATCGCCACCGTCACGCCGAGGACCCCGACGAACAGCCGCGGCGGGGCGGCGGCGAGCCCCCGTCCCGGCCACCGACCTTCCTCGCGTCCGGGGTGAGCCGCTTCCAGCGCGCCTGGGACCGCCCGCTGACGGCCTACTACGTCGTCCTGGGCACCTCACTGCTGATCATCCTGCTCGGCCTGGTGATGGTCTTCTCCTCGTCGCAGATCCAGGCGCTGCGCAACAGCCTCCCCGCGACGTACTTCTTCCAGAAGCAACTGGTCGCCGCGGTCATCGGCGGAGTGCTGATGGTGCTCGCCGCGCGGATGCCGGTGAAGCTGCTGCGGGCCCTGACCTATCCGTTCCTCGCCGTCTCCATCGTGCTGCTGATCGCGGTGCAGATCCCGGGCATCGGCGTGGAGATCAACGGCAACACCAACTGGATCTCCGTCGGCGGGCCGTTCATGCTCCAGCCGAGCGAGTTCGCCAAGTTGGCCCTCCTGCTGTGGGGCGCCGACCTGATCGCGCGGAAGGGCGAGCGGGGGACGCTGGACCAGTGGCGCCACCTGCTGGTGCCGCTCATCCCCGGCGCGCTGCTGGTGTGCGGGTTGATCATGATCGGCGGGGACATGGGCACCGTCATGATCCTGGTCGCCATCGTCTTCGGGCTGTTGTGGCTCGCCGGCGCCCCGACGCGGCTGTTCGTCGGGGTCCTCGGCGTGACGGTGGCGATCGGCGCGGTCTTCATGGCGACCGCGGCCCACCGCATGGAACGGCTCTCCTGCGTGATGGCGTCGGACCCCGGCCCGGGTGACGAGTGCTGGCAGGCCGCCCACGGCATCTACGCCCTGGCCTCCGGGGGGTGGTTCGGATCCGGGCTGGGCGCGAGCGTGGAGAAATGGGGCGAACTCCCCGAACCACACACGGACTTCATCTTTGCCATCACAGGGGAGGAGCTCGGCCTCGCAGGGACGCTGTCCGTCCTCGGGCTCTTCGCCGCTCTAGGCTATGCGGGTATCCGCGTGGCCGGACGCACGGAGGACCCGTTCGTCAGGTATGCCGCGGGAGGGATCACCACCTGGCTGATGGCGCAGGTCGTCATCAACATCGGTGCGGTGCTCGGGCTGCTGCCCATCGCCGGCGTCCCCCTCCCGCTGTTCTCCTACGGAGGGTCCGCGCTGCTGCCCACGATGTTCGCCGTCGGACTGCTGATCGCCTTCGCGCGCAGCGACCGGTCGGCACGGGCCGCCCTGGCCACGCGGCGGCGCCCGGACGGCAGGAGGCCGGCCGGGCTGGGTTGGACGTCGAAGAGGCGGCGCGAGGTGAACGCGTCGTCCGGAGAGCGGTGAAATTCGGTGCATGTCGTACTCGCAGGCGGAGGGACCGCCGGTCACATCGAGCCCGCGCTCGCCCTCGCGGACGCCCTGCGCAGGCAGGACCCCTCCGTGGGGATCACGGCGCTCGGCACGGAACGCGGTCTGGAGACCCGTCTGGTCCCCGAACGCGGCTACGAGCTGGCGCTGATTCCCGCGGTGCCGCTGCCGCGGAAGCCGACCCCGGAACTGATCACGGTTCCCGGCCGGCTGCGCGGCACGGTCAAGGCGGCCGAGGACGTCCTGGAGCGCACCAAGGCCGACTGCGTCGTCGGCTTCGGCGGCTACGTGGCGATGCCGGCCTACCTGGCCGCCAAGCGCCGAGGGGTGCCCATCGTGGTCCACGAGGCCAACGCCCGCCCGGGGCTGGCCAACAAGATCGGTGCTCGCTACACCAAGCACGTCGCGGTCTCCACCCCGGACAGCAAGCTCCGCCACGCGCGCTACGTGGGCATCCCGCTGCGGCGCTCCATCGCGACGCTCGACCGGATGGCGGTCCGTCAGGAGGCGCGCGCCGCCTTCGGTCTCGACGCGGCCCCGCCGACGCTACTGGTCTCCGGCGGCTCGCAGGGAGCGCGGCGGCTCAACGAGGTCATCGAGTCGGTCGCCCCGGCCCTCCAGCGCTCCGGTGTGCAGGTGCTGCACGCGGTGGGCCCCAAGAACGACCTGCCGCGCCCGGACAACATGCCGGGGATGCCCCCCTACGTGCCGGTACCGTATGTGGATCGGATGGATCTCGCCTACGCCGCCGCCGACATGATGCTCTGCCGCGCGGGTGCGATGACCGTCGCCGAGCTCTCCGCCGTCGGGCTGCCGGCCGCCTACGTCCCGCTGCCGATCGGCAACGGCGAACAGCGGCTGAACGCACAACCGTTGGTGAAGGCGGGCGGCGGCGTGATCGTCGACGACGCGGAGCTGACGGCGGACTGGGTGCGGGAGAACGTCCTTCCGGTGCTGACCGACCCCGGACGGCTGCTTGCGATGTCGCGTGCGGCCGCCGAGTTCGGCCGCCCCGACGCCGACGAGCTGCTGGTCGGCATGGTGTACGAGGCGATCGCCGCGCGGCAGGCGTAGGCGTCGCCCCAACAGGCAGGAGCGCAAGGCGTGGCCGGACCGGTGAGGACCGCGGAGCGGGACGAGGAGCGGGGACCGCTCGACACCGGATCCGGCGCGCCCGGGGCCGGCGGGCCGCCCCCGCGCCGGCGCCGGCTCCCGGGGCGCGGCCTGCTGGTGGGGCTGCTGGTGCTGGGTGTCGCCTCGGGCGGGTTCGGCGTCTGGGCGCTGTACGGCTCGCAGTGGCTGCGGGTGGAGCAGGTCTCGGTCGACTGGACCGGCGGCCCGCGGCAGCTGGAGCGGGCCGAGGTGCTGGAGGCCGCCGCCGTGCCGCTGGGGGCGCCGATGGCCGCCCTCGACAAGGGCGCCGTCCGGCAGCGGGTCCTGGAGACGCTGCCCCGCGCCGGTGACGTCCAGGTGGTGCGCGCCTGGCCCAACGGCGTGGGGCTGAAGGTCACCGAGCGGGAGGCGGAGGTCCTCGTCCCCGACCCCGAGGGCTACATCGAAGTCGATCCCGAGGGGGTCGCGTTCGCCCTCGTCCCCGACGCGGTGGAGGGCGTGCCGCTGCTGGAGATGGAGCTGGACTCCGGTGCCGGGCTCCGCCGCTTCGGGGAGGACCGCATCCGGCTCGGGGCGGTGGGCGTCGTCTCGGCACTGCCCGAGGCGGTGCGCGAGCAGACCGAGGTGGTGCGGGTCCGTTCCTGGGACGCCGTGCTGCTGGAGCTGGCGGACGGGCGTACCGTGCTCTGGGGCAGTCCCGAGGAACCGGAGGCCAAGGCCACCTCGCTGACGGCGGTGATGAAAGCCGTCCCCGAGGCCCGGCACTTCGACGTGACCGTTCCCAGCTCCCCTGCTGCGGAGTCGGGTTGACGCTCAAGCAGGTGTTTGCTGACGTCATCGACGCTGGTCAACCCCCGGGTTGGCGAAGACGGCGCGTGATCACATAGGGTGAAAAGAAAAGCGGGAGGCCCGGCGTGTTCGTTGAACGCGCACCGCTTGTCGACTTAGTGTCCGTTCCAGGAATCCCAGGAATGACAAGCACAGGTAACCCTAAACTTGGGCTTTAGGGTTCGGGTCGGGCCTTCTCCCGTCCCAACGGCATCAGTCGCGCTCCGCGAGCAGACGCGGGACGACGACACGTAACTCGAGGCGAGAGGCCTTCGACGTGGCAGCACCGCAGAACTACCTCGCAGTCATCAAGGTCGTCGGCATCGGCGGCGGCGGCGTCAACGCCATCAACCGGATGATTGAGGTCGGTCTCAAGGGTGTCGAGTTCATCGCCATCAACACGGACGCCCAGGCGCTCCTGATGAGCGATGCCGACGTCAAGCTGGACGTCGGCCGGGAACTCACCCGCGGGCTCGGCGCCGGAGCCAACCCCGACGTCGGCCGCAAGGCGGCCGAGGACCACCGCGAGGAGATCGAGGAGGTCCTCAAGGGGGCCGACATGGTCTTCGTCACCGCGGGGGAGGGCGGCGGCACCGGCACCGGCGGCGCCCCGGTGGTGGCCAACATCGCACGCACCCTGGGGGCGCTCACCATCGGTGTGGTGACGCGTCCGTTCACCTTCGAGGGCCGCCGCCGCGCCAACCAGGCCGAGGACGGCATCGCCGCGCTGCGCGACGAGGTCGACACCCTCATCGTCATCCCCAACGACCGGTTGCTCTCCATCTCCGACCGCCAGGTCAGCGTGCTGGACGCCTTCAAGTCGGCGGACCAGGTGCTGCTCTCCGGTGTGCAGGGCATCACCGACCTCATCACCACGCCGGGTCTGATCAACCTGGACTTCGCCGACGTGAAGTCCGTCATGTCCGAGGCGGGGTCCGCCCTCATGGGCATCGGTTCCGCCCGCGGCGACGACCGTGCGGTGGCCGCGGCGGAGATGGCGATCTCCTCGCCGCTGCTGGAGGCGTCCATCGACGGCGCCCGCGGCGTGCTCCTCTCCATCTCCGGTGGCTCCGATCTCGGTCTCTTCGAGATCAACGAGGCCGCGCAGCTGGTGAGCGAGGCCGCCCACCCCGAGGCCAACATCATCTTCGGCGCCGTCATCGACGACGCCCTCGGCGACGAGGTCCGGGTCACCGTGATCGCCGCCGGGTTCGACGGCGGCCAGCCGCCGGCGCGCAACCGCGAGAAGGCCCTGACGGGGTTCGGCGGTCGTGAGGAGAGCGCCGCGGCCGAGCGCCCCGCGCCCGAGCCGGAGCCGGAGCGCCCCGCTTTCGGCGGCCTCGGCGCTCTGCCGCCGCGCGAGGAGGAGAAGCCGGCCGAGCCGGTGGCCGCGCCGCCGAAGGCGGAGTCCCCGCTCTCGCCGCCCCAGGTACCCTCGGCTCGACCCTACGAGGGCGGTCCGGCGGAGGAGCTGGACGTCCCCGACTTCCTGAAGTGACGCCCGCGGGCTGACACTTCCCGACTCGGTTCCCGTGGGGCCGGCCGACTCCGGCCGGCCCCACGCGGGGCCAAAGGGAACGCGAGACGGTGATAGCACAGCAGTACTCGACGGGCGGCGCGCACTTCGCCTTCACCGACAGGTGGGGCGGGGTGAGCGCCGCTCCGTACGACCGGCTCAACCTCGGCGGCGCCGTCGGTGACGACCCGGAGGCGGTGGCCGCCAACCGTGCGCGGGCCGCGGCCGCGCTGGGGCCGACCGCCGGGCCGGTGGTCTGGATGAACCAGGTGCACGGCGCGGACGTCGCCGTCGTGACCGGCCCCTGGCCCGGCGGCGAGGCCGCCGCGGTCGACGGCCTGGTCACGGCGGTGCCCGGTGTGGTGCTGGCGGTCCTCACCGCCGACTGCACCCCCGTACTGCTGGCCGACCCGGTCGCCGGGGTCGCCGGCGCGGCGCACGCCGGCCGCCCGGGGCTCGCGGCCGATGTGGTCGGCGCGACGCTGACGGCCATGGCGGAGCTCGGGGCGGACCCGGCGCGCGTGGTGGCCCGCACCGGGCCCTCCGTCTGCGGCCGGTGCTACGAGGTGCCCGCCGCGCTGCGGGACGAGGTGGAGGCCCTGGTCCCGGGCACGGCCGCGACCACCACCTGGGGCACGCCGGCCATCGACATCCCCGCCGGGGTGCGCTCTCAGCTGCTGGCGCGGGGGGTGCGCGAGGTGGCGGCGTCGGACATCTGCACGCTGGAGTCGGCCGACCACTTCTCCTACCGCCGTGAACGGGTCACCGGCCGGCTCGCGGGCTACGTGTGGACCGGCGGCGACCGTGACTGATCCGCTGGAGGGGCCGGGGGAGCGGCTCGACGAACTCCGCGCCTCGCTCGGCCGGGTGGAGCAGCGGATCGCGCGCGCGTGCGAGGCCGCCGGCCGCGACCGGGCGGAGGTCACGCTGATCGTGGTGACCAAGTTCTGGCCCGCCTCCGACGTCCGGCTGCTCGCCGAGCTCGGCGTGCGGGACGTGGCGGAGAACCGGGACCAGGAGGCCGCGGCCAAGGCCGCCGCCTGCGCGGGCCTCCCGCTCCGCTGGCATTTCGTCGGCCAGCTCCAGACCAACAAGGCCCGCTCCGTGCTGGCGTACGCCGACTACGTGCACTCGGTGGACCGGCCGAAGCTGGTCCGGGCGCTGTCGGCCGCGGCGGAGCAGCGCGCCGGGGGCGAGGTCGCCGCCCTGGTGCAGGTGGCGCTGGAGAAGGAAGAGGACGGCGGTGCCGGGGACGGTGGGCGCGGCGGGGCGGCGCCCGAGGACGTCAGCGGGCTCGCGGAGGAGATCATGCGCGCCCCCGGGCTCCGGTTCGCCGGGCTCATGACGGTGGCACCGCTGGAGGGGGCGTACGCCGGGCGTCCGGCTGCGGCCTTCGAGCGCGTGGCGGAATTGTCAAGGAGCCTGCGGGTGGCGGCTCCTGCTGCCACCATGGTGTCCGCGGGTATGAGTGCTGATCTGGAGGAGGCGATCGCCGCCGGTGCGACACACGTACGTGTCGGCAGTGCGGTGCTCGGAGTCCGCCCCCCGCTCCGGTAACGTCGCCAATCAAGTCGGACTACAGCCGAAAATATGGTGATTCCCGGCTAAACGGGCATACACCAGGATCCCGGCCCCGAGAGTCGGAGCCGGTCCACCACCGAGCGGAGGACGCAGCGATGGCTGGCGCGATGCGCAAGATGGCGGTCTACCTCGGCCTCGTGGAGGACGACGGCTACGACCGTCAGGGCTACGGCCCCGATGACGACTTCGAGCCGGAGCCGGAACCGGAGCGAGGGCGACGGCAGCAGAGCCACGAACCGGAGCGGCGGGAGCCTCCGGAGGAGCCGGTGGCGCGGGTGGTGCACCCCCCGGCGCAGCGGGAGCGTGAGCCGGATCCCGCTCCGGTCTCCCTGATGACGGACAGTCGCCGAGCCGGGAGGATCGCTCCCGTGTCTTCCATCACATCCGAACGCCCGAGCCTGGAGAAGAGTGCGCCGGTGATCATGCCCAAGGTCGTGTCGGAGCGGGAGCCCTACCGGATCACGACGCTGCATCCCCGGACCTACAACGAGGCCCGTACCATCGGGGAACACTTCCGCGAGGGCACCCCGGTGATCATGAACCTGACGGAGATGGACGACACCGACGCGAAGCGACTTGTCGACTTTGCTGCTGGTCTGGTCTTCGGACTTCATGGCAGCATCGAGCGCGTGACACAGAAGGTCTTCCTCCTGTCGCCTGCTAACGTCGATGTAACGGCGGAGGACAAGGCCCGCATCGCCGAGGGCGGGTTCTTCAACCAGAGCTGACGGGTACACCGTCGAGGAAGGCCCGGCCGACCGGTCGGGCAGAACACAGGGGAGAGGGAAAGAGCCACGATGGGCACCGTATGGGGCGTGGTCTACGTCGTCCTGTATTGCTTCCTTTTCGTCCTGTTGTTCCGGCTGGTGATGGACTACGTCTTCATGTTCGCCCGCTCGTGGCAGCCGGGCAAGGCGATGGTGGTGGCGCTCGAGGGCGCCTACACCGTCACCGACCCGCCGCTGAAGGCGTTGAGGAAGGTCATCCCGCCGTTGCGCTTCGGGGGCGTGACGCTCGATCTGTCCTTCTTCGTACTCATGATCATCGTTTACATCCTGATCAACGTCGTGGCTGGACTGCTGTGAACCAGTACCTTCCAGTCGATATGCCGACGACTCACGTTGAGGTGAAGAGATGCCGTTGACCCCCGAGGACGTGCGGAACAAGCAGTTCACGACCGTCCGGCTGCGCGAAGGCTACGACGAGGACGAGGTCGATGCCTTCCTCGACGAGGTCGAGGCCGAACTGACCCGGCTCCTGCGGGAGAACGAGGATCTGCGGGCCAAGCTCGCGGCTGCCACGCGCGCCGCGGCACAGAACCAGCAGAACATGCGCAAACCCGACCCCCAGGAGAGGCCGGGCGGCCCGCCGGCCATATCCGGACCGCAGGGCGGCCACCAGCAGGGTGGTCCGCCGCAGGGCCACCAGCAGGGCCACCAGCAGGGCGGTCCCCAGGGCCACCAGCAGGGCGGTCCGCCCCAGGGGCACCAGCAGGGCCACCAGCAGGGCGGCCCCATGGGCGGCCCGCCGCAGCTGCCCGCCGGTCCCGGCGGGCACGGCGGCCCGATGGGTCACCCCGGCGGTCCGCAGCAGGGTCACCCCGGTGGTCCGGGCGGCCCGCAGGGCCACATGGGCGGCCCCGGCGGTCACCCCGGGGGTCCGCAGCAGGGTCACCCCGGTGGTCCCGGCGGTCCGCAGGGCCACATGGGCGGCCCCGGCGGTCCCGGTGGTCCGCAGCAGGGTCACCTCGGTGGTCCCGGCGGTCCCGGTGGTCCGCAGCAGGGTCACCCCGGTGGTCCCGGTGGTCCGCTCGGCATGCCGCCCCAGCAGCAGCAGGGCGGCAACGAGTCCGCCGCCCGTGTGCTCTCCCTGGCGCAGCAGACCGCCGACCAGGCGATCGCGGAGGCCCGTTCCGAGGCCAACAAGATCGTCGGTGAGGCGCGCAGCCGCGCCGAGGGTCTGGAGCGGGACGCCCGTGCCAAGGCCGACGCGCTGGAGCGGGACGCGCAGGAGAAGCACCGTGTCGCGATGGGTTCCCTGGAGTCCGCCCGCGCCACGCTGGAGCGCAAGGTCGAGGACCTGCGCGGCTTCGAGCGCGAGTACCGCACCCGCCTGAAGTCCTACCTGGAGAGCCAGCTGCGTCAGCTGGAGAGCCAGTCGGACGACTCGCTGGCGCCGCCGCGCACGCCGTCCGCGCCCTCACTGCCGGCGTCGCCGAGCCCGTCGATGGCCTCGGCCGGTGCTCCCTCGCCCGGTGGCGGTGGCCACCAGTCGATGGGTGGTCCCGGTGGCGGCGGTCCGATGATGGGCGGCGGTCCCAACGGACCGGGCGGCCAGTCCTCGTACGGCGGTCAGCAGCAGATGGCCCCGGCGATGACCCAGCCGATGTCGCCGGTCCGTCCGCAGGCTCCGCAGCCGGTGCAGCAGGCACCGTCGCCGATGCGCGGGTTCCTCATCGACGAGGACGACAACTGAGCACCGACGGCTGACGCCGGAGGCAGCAGTTCACAGGGGCGGGGCCCGGACTCTTCACGAGTCCGGGCCCCGCCCCTGTGGCGTGTCCGGGGCGGGGGGGGCGGCCCCGGGGCCGCCCCCACCGCGCGGGGGTCAGTCCGTGTGGCGACGCAGGCGGAACGTGAGGCCGAGAGCCTCGTCCCGGAACTCCTCGCCGTAGCCGTCCTCGCCGGTGGCGTCGCCCTCGGCCAGGTCGGCGGCGAGTACCTCGCCCGCTACCAGCGCCTGGTGGTCGGCGAGCGCCCGGGCCAGTTCCTCACCGTCGGCCCGCCAGCGGACGGCGATCCGGTCGGCGACGTCCAGCCCGCTGTT
The DNA here is from genome assembly GCF_012033785.1 of Streptomyces bohaiensis. Classification (GTDB taxonomy): domain Bacteria; phylum Actinomycetota; class Actinomycetes; order Streptomycetales; family Streptomycetaceae; genus Streptomyces; species Streptomyces bohaiensis. The sequence continues at coordinate 3,581 of NZ_JAAVJC010000135.1, read as the reverse complement.
CTTCCGCGCCTCCTGGACGAGTCGGATCACGTCGCGCGCCAGGCCTGCGCGGCGCAGCTCCGGGGTGATCTCCAGGTCCAGTGCGACGGTCGCACCCGGGTCCGACGCCACCGACCAGCCCTCGCGGGGCGTCTCGGTGATGATGACCTCCTCCGGCGACAGCGCCACCTGCTCGCCGTCGACGGTCACCGCGGCGGTCCCGGCGCGCAGCGCCGCCGACAGCTCGGCGGCGTCGGCCGCCGCGATGGCGGAGGCGACGGTCTGGGTGCCCTTGCCGAACCGGCGGCCCAGCGCGCGGAAGTTGCCCTTGGCGGTGGTGTCGACCAGGGAGCCGCCCATCTCCGAGAGCGAGGCCAGCGCGGCGACGTTCAGCTCCTCGGCGACCTGCTCCCGCAGGTCGTCGCCGAGCAGTTCGAACCCCTGCGCGGCGACCAGCGCGCGGGAGAGCGGCTGCCGGGTCTTGACGCCGGACTCCGCTCGGGTGGCGCGGCCCAGTTCGACGAGGCGCCGCACCAGCAGCATGTCCTGGGACAGCTCCGGGTCGACCATCGACTCGTCGGGCACGGGCCAGCTGGAGAGGTGCACGGAGTCCGGTGCGCCCGGCGTCACCGGGACCACCAGGTCCTGCCACACCCGCTCCGTGATGAAGGGCACCAGCGGCGCCATCATCTGCGTGACGGAGACCAGAGTGTCGTGGAGCGTCCGCAGCGCGGCGCGGTCGCCCTGCCAGAAGCGACGGCGGGAGCGGCGGACGTACCAGTTGGAGAGGTCGTCGACGAAGGTCGAGAGCAGCTTCCCGGCGCGCTGGGTGTCGTAGCTCTCCAGCGCGGTGGTGACCATGCCGTTGAGGGCGTGCAGTTCGCTGAGCAGCCAGCGGTCCAGCAGCGGGCGGTCGGCCGGCGCCGGGTCCGCCTCGGAGGGGGACCAGTCGCAGGTGCGGGCGTACAGCGCCTGGAAGGCGACGGTGTTCCAGTAGGTCAGCAGCGTCTTGCGCACCACCTCCTGGATCGTGCCGTGGCCGACCCGGCGGGCTGCCCACGGCGAGCCCCCGGCGGCCATGAACCAGCGGACGGCGTCGGCGCCGTGCTGCTCCATCAGCGGCATCGGCTCCAGGATGTTGCCCAGCGACTTGGACATCTTCCGGCCGTCCTCGGCCAGGATGTGCCCGAGGCAGACGACGTTCTCGTAGGCGGAGCGGTCGAACAGCAGGGTGCCGACGGCCATCAGCGTGTAGAACCAGCCGCGGGTCTGGTCGATCGCTTCGGAGATGAACTGCGCCGGGTAGCGCTGCTCGAACAGCTCCTTGTTGCGGTGCGGGTACCCCCACTGCGCGAACGGCATCGACCCGGCGTCGTACCAGCAGTCGATGACCTCCGGCACCCGGGTGGCGGTGCGGGAGCAGCCCTCGGCGGTGCAGCCGAAGGTGACCTCGTCGATGTGGGGGCGGTGCGGGTCCAGCGCCGACTGGTCGGTGCCGGTCAGCTCGCTCAGTTCGGCCAGCGAGCCGATGACGGTGAGGTGGTCCTCCTCGCAGCGCCAGATGGGCAGCGGGGTGCCCCAGTACCGGTTGCGGGAGAGCGCCCAGTCCACGTTGTTGGTGAGCCAGTCGCCGAACCGGCCGTGCTTGACCGACTCCGGGGTCCAGGTGGTCCGCTCGTTCTCACGGAGCAGCGCGTCCTTGATCCGGGTGGTGCGGATGTACCAGGAGGGCTGCGCGTAGTAGAGGAGCGCGGTGTGGCACCGCCAGCAGTGCGGGTAGCTGTGCTCGTAGGCGACGTGGCGGAAGAGCAGGCCGCGGGTGTCGAGATCCGCGACCAGCGCCTCGTCGGCCTTCTTGAAGAAGACGCCGCCGACCAGCTCCAGCTCCTCCGCGAAGGTGCCGTCGCCGCGGACCGGGTTGACCACCGGGAGGCCGTAGCCGCGGCAGGTCCGCAGGTCGTCCTCGCCGAAGGCGGGGGCCTGGTGGACCAGACCGGTGCCGTCCTCGGTGGTGACGTAGTCGGCGAGCACCACGAAGTGCGCGGCCGGCGCCTCGGGGCCGAAGGCGACCAGGTCGAACGGGCGCCGGTAGCTCCAGCGCTCCATCTCGGCGCCGGTGAACGACCGGCCCGTGGCGGTCCACCCCTCGCCCAGCGCCTTCTCCAGCAGGTTCTCGGCGACGACCAGCCGCTCCTCGCCGTCGGTGGCCTCGACGTAGGTGACCTGGGGGTGGGCGGCGACGGCGGTGTTGGAGACCAGGGTCCACGGGGTGGTGGTCCAGATCAGCAGCGACGCCTCGCCCGCCAGCGGGCCGGAGGTCAGCGGCATCCGCACGAAGACCGAGGGGTCGACGACCGACTCGTACCCCTGTGCCAGCTCGTGGTCGGAGAGCCCGGTCCCGCAGCGGGGGCACCAGGGGGCGACGCGGTGGTCCTGCGAGAGCAGCCCCTTGCCGTGGATCTCCTTCAGCGACCACCAGACCGACTCGATGTACTGCGGGTCCATGGTGCGGTAGGCGTCGTCGAGGTCGACCCAGTAGCCCATGCGGCGGGTCAGCTCGGCGAAGGCATCGGTGTGCCGGGTCACCGAGGCGCGGCAGGCGTCGTTGAACTCGGCGATGCCGTACGCCTCGATGTCCTTCTTGCCGCTGAAACCCAGCTCCCGCTCGACGGCGAGCTCCACCGGCAGCCCGTGGCAGTCCCAGCCGGCCTTGCGGGCGACGTGGTAGCCGCGCATCGTCCGGAAGCGGGGGAACACGTCCTTGAAGACCCGCGCCTCGATGTGGTGGGTGCCCGGCATGCCGTTGGCGGTGGGCGGACCTTCGAAGAACACCCACTCCGGGCGGCCCTGGGCCTGCTCCATGGAGCGGACGAAGGTCTTGTTCTCCTGCCAGAAGTCGAGCACCTCGTGCTCGAGGGCGGGCAGGTCCACCTGCGCGGGCACCGCGCGGTACCTGGGCTTGGGGTCTGACGACATCGGGGGCATCCTCCGGCGGGACGTGACGCGTTCCGTCGGAGGGACGAGACGACCACGCCGTGCGGCGCGGGTCCCGCGGTACCACCCTCCTTGGCGGCGGTCTGCCGGTGCAGTCCACCACCCGCTCAGTTGGGTCAGCGCTGCCGGTTCTACCGACCCCCGTGCGGGGGCTTTCCTCCGGCGGCTCGGGGGTGATCTTCGCGCCGCGCCTGCCCCCGGGCTTCCACCGTCCCCGGGTCGCTGCGGCCGCTGACGACGCTACTCGTCCCCGTCGTTGCCTCTCGCTGCCGCCCAGTGTACGGGGGCCGGGCGGCGACCTCGACCCGGTTGCCGCCGCCGCCCGTCGGCGGCAGTGGTCCACGCCGGTGCCGCGTGGTGGCACCCGGCGTGCCCACATTGCCGCGCGGCCTGTGCCGATTTATGGTTCCCGTCATGATACGCGCGCGATGTCACGCTATGTGAAAGGGGCGCGGCCATGGTGGCGAACGACGACCCCGCCGCCCGCCGAGCGGTGGCGAAGAAGGCGGCGAAGAAGGCCTCCGGCACCGGCCGGCCGGTCGCGTCCGCCGCGGGTTCCGCCACCGCGGCGGAGCGCAGCCAGGCGCGGCGGGCGTACCGGGACCGTC
>NZ_JAAVJC010000134.1 GCF_012033785.1 Streptomyces bohaiensis | reverse complement strand
CGCGCGGGTGCGGTGCGCGCGGCGCTTCCGCTGGCAGCCGCGCTGCCGCTCGCCCGGCGGCTCTCGCGCAGGGTGTCGCCGACGTGACCCCCGGGCCCGCGTCGGTCGCCCGCCGGACGGGAGGCGTCACCACCGCCTTATGAGCGTCCGCGCGCCCCGGCGTCCCGCCGGCGCGCGGCGCGGACGACCGCCGTCTGCGGTCCCGCACATGAGCAGCGCCCCCGCCCCCCACCGGGAAGGTTCCTCATGCCGCTTCGTCTCGCCTACTCCACCAACGGATTCGCCGACCACCGCCTCTCCGACGCGCTGCGGGTCGTCTCCGACCTCGGCTACGACGGTGTCGCCCTCACCCTCGACCACCAGCATCTCGACCCGTTCGCCCCCGATCTGGCGCGGCGGGTGGCGGAGGTCCGACGCGAGCTGGACGCCACCGGGCTCGACGTCGCGGTCGAGACCGGCGCCCGGTACCTGCTGGACCCCTGGCACAAGCACCAGCCGACGCTCCTCTCCTCGCAGGGACGGGAGCTGCGCCTGGACCTGCTGCGCCGTGCCGTCGACGTCACCCGCGACCTGGGCGCGACCGTGACCCACCTGTGGAGCGGGACGCCGCCCCCGGAGGTCTCCCACGAGGAGGCCTGGGAGCGGTTGCTCTCGGGGGTCGCCGAGGTGCTGCCCCGCGCCGAGGCCGCCGGTGTCACGCTGGCCTTCGAGCCGGAACCGGGCATGCTCGTCGCCTCCCTTGCCGACTGGGCACGGCTGCGGGAGGGGCTCGGTTCTCCGTCGGCGCTGCGGCTGACCCTGGACGTGGGCCACTGCCACTGCCTGGAGGACCGCAGTCCGCAGCAGTGCGTCGCCGACGTCGGGCACGACCTGGCCCACGTCCAGATCGAGGACATGCGCCGGGGCGTCCACGAGCATCTCCCCTTCGGTGACGGAGAGATGGACTTCCCACCACTGCTGGCGGCGCTGGCCGCGACCGGGTACGGCGGGCTGGTGACGGTGGAACTGCCGCGCCACAGCCACGCGGCGACCGCCACCGCCCGGCACTCCATCGGGTTCCTCCGCGCCGCCGAGGCAGCGGCGCGCACGGCGGGGCCCGGCCAGGAAACGGAGGCATCCCGCTCATGACCACCCCCGCCGCCCCCCGCCGGGAGCCGGACCTCCCGCACCACCCGGCCCACGGCGACGTCGTCGCACCCCCCGAGGAGACCGCCGCGCTCCGCGAGGCCCTGCACCGGGTGCTCGACCCGCAGCTCACCGAGCGGCTGGCCACCGACCTGGCCGAGGCCGCCGATCCCGCGGCGCTGCTGCGCCGCTTCCCGGCGGCGGGACGCCGCTACGGCCGCGGGCTGCTCCCCGGGGCTCCGGACGGCTGGCGGGTCGAGGACGCGGTGCGCACGCTGCTGCTGCTCCGGCTCCCCCCGGACGAGACCGCCGCCGTGGCGGAGCGCGTCTACCGCGAGGGGGACGCCGCCGAGCGCCGCGGCGTCCTGCGGGCACTGCCCCACCTGCCGGTCGGGCCGGCCGGGGTGGAGCTGGTCCGCGACGCGCTGCGCGCCAACGACCCACGGCTGGTGGAGGCGGCGGTCGGACCGTACGCCGCGCGCCACTTGGACCAGCCCGCCTGGCGGCAGGCGGTCCTCAAGTGCCTCTTCATCGAGGTGCCGCTGCGCGCCGTCGCCGGCCTCGCCGACCGGCGCGACGCGGAGCTGGCGGCGCTGGCGGAAGGGCTCGCTGCGGAGCGGCGGGCCGCCGGCCGCACCGTCCCGGCGGACCTCGCCCTCATCGCCCCCGGCTGATCCCGCGCCGTCCTCCTCCCCTCGCGCCCACCGCCCCGGCCCCCGCCCCGCCGTGCGGGGGCCGCGCCCGCAGACGGTCCGCCCCGGGCCCGACCGCAGCAGAAAGGCCACCGATGCGCATCTTCGACCCGCACATCCACATGACCTCCCGTACCACCGCCGACTACCGCGCGATGCGCGCGGCGGGCGTCGCAGCCGTCGTGGAACCGGCGTTCTGGCTGGGGCAGCCGCGCACCTCGCCGGACAGCTTCGCCGACTACTTCGACGGGCTGCTGGGCTGGGAGCCGTTCCGTGCCTCCCAGTACGGCATCAGCCACCACTGCACGATCGCGCTCAACCCGAAGGAGGCCAACGACCCCCGATGCGTCCCGGTGTTGGAGCTGCTGCCGCGCTACCTGGTCAAGGACCGCGTGGTGGCCGTCGGGGAGATCGGGTTCGACTCCGCCACCCCCGAGGAGGAGCACGCGTTCGCGGTGCAGCTGCAGCTGGCGGTCGAGCACGAGCTGCCCGCCATGGTGCACACCCCGCACCGCGACAAGGCGGGCGGCACCGACCGGTCGATCGCCGTGATCCGGGAGTCCGGGATCGATCCGGGGATGGTGGTCCTGGACCACCTCAACGAGATGACGGTGCGCAGCGCGGCCGACGCGGGCTGCTGGATGGGCTTCTCCATCTATCCCGACACCAAGATGGATCCGGACCGCATGGTGCGCATCCTCCAGCAGTACGGCACCGAGCGGATGCTGGTGAACTCCGCCGCCGACTGGGGGCACAGCGACCCGCTGCTGACCCGCGCCACCGGCGAGGCGATGCTCGCGGCGGGGTTCGACGCCGACGACGTCGACCGCGTGCTGTGGCGCAACCCCGTGGAGTTCTACGGTCAGAGCGGACGGCTGGAGCTGGAGGGGGTGGACGCGCCCGCCGGCGAGGCGGAGCCCGGCCCGCCGCCCGGCAGTTACGCGGGCAACTCCCTGCTGCGCGGGGGCGGGTGACGGGATGCGGTTGACCCACCCGGACGGCACCCCCGTCCATCTCGCCTACTGCACCAACGTCCACCCCGCGGAGACGCTCCCGGGGATCGTCGAGCAGCTCGACCGGTACGCCGGCCCCGTCCGCGAGCGGCTGGGGTGCGACACCGTGGGGCTGGGGCTGTGGCTGCCCGCCGCCACCGCCGAACGACTGGACCGCTCCCCCGCCGACCTCGCCGAGCTGCGGCAGCGGCTGGCCGACCACGGGGTGGAGACCGTCACCCTCAACGGGTTCCCCTACCGCGGGTTCCACGACCCGGTGGTCAAGCAGGCCGTCTACCACCCGGACTGGACCGGTCCCGAGCGCCCCGCCTACACCCTGGCGATGGCGCGGGTCCTGGCCGGGCTGCTGCCGCAGGACGTCACCCGCGGCAGTGTCTCCACGCTGCCGCTGGCGTGGCGCGACCCGTGGGACACCGTCGCGTGGGACGCCGCACGGCGGCGGCTCGACGAGCTGGCGGAGGGCCTGGACGCACTGGCCCGCGAGACCGGCCGCGTCATCCGCGTCGGGCTGGAACCCGAGCCGGGCTGCGTGGCGGAGACCGTTCCGCAGGCGGTCGCCGCCCTGGCGGACACCGACCCGAGGTACCTGGGCATCTGTCTGGACGCCTGCCACCTCGCCGTCGCGCACGAGGAGCCCGAGGCCGCGGTGGCGAGCGCGGTCGCCGCGGGGGTGCCGATCGTGAAGACGCAGGCGTCCGCCGCGCTCATCGCCGACGAGCCGCGGGGCCCCGCCGGCCGCGCCGCGCTCGAGCCGTTCGACGAGCCGCGCTTCCTGCACCAGGTGCGGGAGGAGTGCGCGGGGGAGGTCCGCGGCCGCGACGACCTGGCCCCGGCCTTCGCCGAGCGGGACGGTCTGCCGGGCGAGGCTCCCTGGCGGGTCCACTTCCACGTGCCGCTGCACCGCGAACCGGACCCGCCGCTGCGCAGCAGCCGTCCGCTGCTCTCCCGCACGCTGGGCGCGCTGTTCGCCGGTGAGCACCCCGTCACGGACCACGTCGAGGTCGAGACCTACACCTGGAGCGTGCTGCCCGAGAAGCACCGCCCCGAGGGCCCGGAGGGGCTGGTGGAGGGCATCGCCGCAGAACTGGCGTGGTGCCGCGACGAACTCCTGGCCCACGGCCTGCGGCCGGGCTGACCCGCGCACCCTCCCGGCCCCCGCCGGGCCCCGTGATCCGCACCGACCGGAAAGCAGGAAGGCACCATGTCATCGACCCCGCCGAAAGGCCGCCGCAAGCTCGCGGTGCTGTGCACCGTCGGACTGACCCCCGCGCTGCTGGACCACATGCCCCGCCTGCGCGCCATCGGCGAGGAGGGCTTCACCGCGCCGCTCGACACCGTCTTCCCCGCCGTCACCAGCACCGTCCAGGCGACGTTCACCACCGGGCTGACCCCGTCCGGGCACGGGGCCGTCGCCAACGGCTGGTACTGGCGCGACCACGGCGAGATCCACTTCTGGCGGCAGCACAACAAACTCGTGCACGGTGAGAAGGTCTGGCACGCCGCGCGGGAGAGGTCCCCCGGACTGACCTCGGCCTACCTGTGCTGGTGGTGGGCGATGGGGGCGGAGGTGGACACCGTGCTCACGCCGCGCCCCGTCTACCGCTACGACGGCCGCAAGCAACCCGACTGCTACACCGCGCCCGCGGAGCTGCGGCACACCCTGACCGACCGCCTCGGCGAGTTCCCGCTGTTCCACTACTGGGGGCCGACCGCGTCGATCCGCTCCACCCGCTGGGTCGCCGACGCGACCCGGGTGGTGATCGAGGAGCGCGACCCGGACCTCACCCTGGTCTACGTCCCCCATCTCGACTACGACCTCCAGCGGTTCGGGCCGGACGGTCCGGAGGCGGTCCGCGCCGCGCGGGAGACGGACGCCGCGCTCGGTCCGCTGCTGGAGGAGCTGCGCTCGCGCGGCCACACCGTGCTGGCTCTCAGCGAGTACGGCATCACCTCCGTCGACCGACCGGTGGACCTCAACCGTGCGCTGCGGCGCGAGAAACTGCTGAAGGTCTACGACCAGCGGGGCATGGAGTACCTCGACCCCTACACCTCCCGCGCGTTCGCGGTGGCGGACCACCAGGTGGCCCACGTCTATGTGGCGGACCCCTCGGACGTGGAGCGGGTCCGGTCGGTGCTGGCCGCGCTGCCGGGCGTGGACGAGGTGTGGGACCGGGAGCAGCAGCGGGCTGCCGGCGTGGCCCACGAGCGCTCCGGCGAACTGGTGGTGGTCGCCGAGCCGAACGCCTGGTTCACGTACTACTACTGGCTCGACGACGACCGGGCACCGGACTTCGCGCGAGGTGTGGAGATCCACCGCAAGCCGGGTTACGACCCGGCGGAGCTCTTCTTCGACCCGGCGATCAGCGCGGTCAAGGCGCGGGCGGCGCTGACGGTGGCGCGGAAGAAGATCGGGATGCGCGCGCCGCTGACGGTGGTGCCGCTGGACCCCTCGGGGGTGCGGGGCAGCCACGGCAGGCTGCCGGACTCGGACGCCGAGGGGCCCCTGCTGCTGTGCTCCGACCCCTCGCAGACCCGGGACCGCTACGCGGCGACCGAGGTGAAGGAGCTGATGCTGCGGTTGCTGGGGGTGTGAACCGCGACGGGCGGCGGCCGGTGCTCCGGCCCCCGCCCGTGGGCGTACAACTGCCGTGCGAGACGGTCGCGTTGCGGCGGGCGCCGACGGTTCATCTCAGTTCATGGCCGCCCAAGCGGTCGGTTAGCATGGGCGCGATCCCCCGTTCCCACACACCAGTCCGACGTTCCCGCCGGAAGCGTGGGACGATGCGGGCGCGAGGTGGACGTCTGGACGGAGGACGGGCGGAATGCAGTCGGAGAAGCGCACCGCACCATCGACACTTGCGGAGAAGATCGACGCTCTCTTCCGGGTGGTCTGCCGCCCGAACCGGGAGCAGTTCAGTCACGAGGAGGTCGCGCGCTCCTGCCGGGAGGCGACCGGCGAGAGCTTCTCGGCGACCTACCTCTGGCAGCTGCGCACCGGCCGCCGGAACAACCCGACCAAGCGCCACCTGGAGGCCCTGGCCGGGTTCTTCCAGGTGCCCGTGGCCTACTTCTTCGACGACGAGGAGGGCCGGGAGGTCGCGCAGGAGCTCGAACTCCTCGGCGCGCTGCGGGAGGCGGGGGTGCGCAGCGTCGCCCTGCGGGCGGTGAACCTCTCGCCCGAGGGCGTCGGGACCATCAGCGACATGATCGACGTCATCGCCCGCCGGGAAGCGGCCCAGAACGGCTCGGATTCGCACTGACCCGCACTGCCCGCGCTGACCCGCACTGCCCGCCCGGACGACGGTCCCCGCGCCCGCACGCCGGTCCACCGGCGGGCCGTCCGGGCCCCAGCCGGGCAGCGCACCGGCAGGGCCCGACACCCCAAGGAGGCGATCCGGTGGCCGACCCCGCCGCCCGGCGACTGTGGCAGCACTGCCGGCGCATCGCCGACGCGGTGGCACTGCCGGACCCGTTCGACGCGGCGGTCTTCGTGGCGGGCCTGGGCGCCGCCCGCGGCCGACCGGTGGAACTCCTGCCGCTGCGCGGCCGCCACGACCTGCCGTGCGGCCTCCTCGTCACCACCGAGCGCGCCGACTACATCGCGTACTCGGCGGACACCGCCCCGCTGCACCGGCAGCACATCCTGCTGCACGAGGCGGCCCATCTGCTGTGCGGGCACCGCGCCGCGGGCGGCGCCGACCTGGCCGCGGCGAGCACGCTCCTGCCCCACCTCGACCCCACACTGGTCCGCCGGGTCCTGGGCCGCACCGTCTACACCGACCCGCAGGAGCGGGAGGCCGAACTGGTCGCCTCGCTGATCCTCACCCGGGTCACCCGACGCGCGCGTCGCCGGGGACAGACGCCCACCGGAGAACTGCGCTCGATCTTCGAACCGGGCTCCCCGCCGGAGACCCCCGGGGCACCGGCGTGAGCGGCGCGGTCGCCTACCTCGCCCCTGCCGTCTTCCTCGCCTTCGCCGGTTTCCGGCTCACCCTCTCCAGCGGGGCCCGGACCGACCCGGTGCAGCGGGCCATCTGCGGATTCGCCGCGTGCAGCGGACTGGCTCTGCTGGTCAACGCCCCTCCGACGCTCCGCCTGCTCGAACCGGCGGTCGCCACCGAGCCGGTCATCTGGGCCACCCGGGCGTTGAAGGCGTACGCGCTGACGTTCCTCGCGCTGCTGGCGGTCTCGCTGGGCGGCGGGGACCGGCTGTCCTCGCGGCGGCGAGCACGGCACCACCACCTCGGCGCGCTGCTCTTCCAGTCGGTGGCCGCCGTGCTGTTCGCCGCGGCCGGCGTGCGGGTGGTCCCCGACGCCGTGGTCGTGGACGGCAGCGTGACGCTCTTCGTGCTCTACACGGCGCTGTTCGTGCTCTACGGCGTGGCTTGTCTGGCCCTGCTCTGCCGCGCGCTGCTCCGCCGTGCCGAGGCTGTCGGCCCGGGCCGGGTGCGGGTCGGGCTGAGCATCCTCACTCTCGCGGTCGCCGTCGGGACGGTCTGGACCGGGTGGGGGCTGTCGGACATCGCGTCCACCGCGGCGACGGGGCGACAGCCCCTGGGCGAGCACCCGGTGGCGACCCTGCTCAGCGCGGTGACGGCGCTGCTGGTGCTCGCCGGCACGACGGTCACCCTGTGGGGCGGACCGCTGGCCGCGCCCGGCCGCCACTGGCGGGCCAGGCGCCGTCACCGGGCGCTCGGCCCACTCTGGCGGGCGCTGCACGCGGCCGCACCGGAGATCGCGCTGGCCCCGGCACCGGAACGGCTCCGCCCCGGCTGGCGGACGGCGGAGTTCGCGCTGTACCGGCGGGTGATCGAGATCCACGACGGGCTGCTGCTCCTGCGCCCCCACTTCCCACTCGACGACGGGCCCGGAACCGCCGCGGCGGAGCGAACCGGGCCCGGGCCCGACGACCCGGCGGCCGACGCGGCCCGTATCGCGCGGGCGCTGGAGAACCGGCGGCGGGGGCTCGCGCCCGGCGGTCCTGCCGGGGTGCCGGTGCCGCGCCCGGGCGGGGACACGCTGGAGGACGAGGTCACCCACCTGCTCCGCGTCACCCAGGCGTTCACGCGGGCGCCCGGACGTCCTCACCGGGAGGACCCGGCTGGCTCCCGGACCGGTGCGTGAACCGCGGCGTGCGGGACGCGACACACGGGGACCGGGTGCGGGTTGCGGCGCCCGGCGAGCCCCCGGACGGTTGACCTCAAGCGCACTTCACGTAGCACGGTGGACGTCCGTGCTGCTCCACCCCGGCGGCAGCACCCGCACCGGAAAGGTCGTGTGCTGTGCGAGCAGTCGCGTTCTCCGTCTTCGGAGGCCCCGAGGTACTCGAACCCGTCTCCGTCCCGACCCCCCGGGCGGGGCCCGGCGAGGTACGGGTCGGCGTCCGGGCGGCCGGGGTCCAGCCCATCGACTGCGCCGTGCGCTCCGGACATCGGGCGCCCGGCTTCCCGATCGAACGGCCTCACATCACCGGCGGGGAGTTCGCCGGGGTCGTCGACCAGGTCGGTGACGGGGTCGAGGGGGTCGAGGTCGGCACGGAGGTGCTCGGCTTCCGCACCCAGCGGTGCTACGCCGAGTACGTGGTGGTGCCCGCCGACCACCTGGTCCGCAAGCCTCCCGCCATGCCCTGGGCCGTCGCCGGGGGCCTGTCCGGGGCGGGTCAGGCGGCGCACACAGCGCTGGAGGATCTGGGGGTCAGGAGATCCGACACCTTCCTGGTGAACGGCGCGGCCGGCGGAGTGGGCACCGTCGCGGTGCAGCTCGCCCGAGCGGCGGGGGCCACGGTGCTGGGGACCGCACGCGAGGAGAACCACGCCTACCTGCGTCGTCTCGGCGCGACGCCGGTCGCCTACGGGGACGGCCTCGTCGACCGGGTGCGGGAGGTGGCGCCCGGCGGCGTGGACGTCGCGCTCGACGCCGCGAGTGAGGACGGTCTGCGCGCGGCCGTCGCGCTGGTCGCGGACAAGGACAGGGTCGGCACCGTCGCCTCCGTCGACGCCTGGGAACGGCTCGGCGCCCGGTGGATCGCCGGACGGCGCTCCGCGGAGCGCCTGGGCGCGCTGGTCGGCCTGTGGAGCTCGGAGGCCCTCCACATCCACGTTCGCGCCACCTGGCCCTTGGAGGAGGCGGCCGCCGCCCACCACGACGTGGGGTCGGGACACGGCCGAGGCAAGGTCGTGCTGCTGGTCGGCTGAAGCGTCCCCGCACGGCCGCGGCGCGTCCTGGCCGTGCCACGGTGTCGCCGCGAGCAGCACGCGGCGACCGCCTCGGCCGTGGCACGATGGCCCGGCGTGCGCGGGTGGCCGCCGGTCCGGCGGGCCCCTGCGGGCGACAGCCGGCGGTCGGCACGGACGGGAGCGGCAGGCATGGGACGGGTCACCGAGAGGCGCCGGGTGGTGCGCATCCGCGGCGGGCGGGTGGCGGAGCGCTCCGACACCCTCGCCGGCGAGGAACCGATGGAGATCCGGGTCGGCGGCCGCGCTCTGGCGATCACCATGCGCACCCCGGGGGACGACTTCGCCCTCGCCGCCGGGTTCCTGGTCAGCGAGGGGGTGGTGCGCTCCGCCGACGAGGTGGCGCGGGTGGTGTACTGCGCGGGGGCCGAGGACGACGGTGCCGGGGGACGCTCCCAGAACTCCTACAACGTGGTGGACGTGGTCCTCGCGGACGGTGTCCCGCCGCCCGCCCCGTCCGTGGCGCGCAATGTCTACGTCTCCTCGTCCTGCGGGATGTGCGGCCGCACCAGCATCGACGCCGTGCGCACCACCGCCCGCGGCACCCTCTCGGACGGCCCCCGACTCACCCCCGAACTGCTGTCGCTGCTGCCGGAGCGGCTGCGCGCCGGGCAGAAGGTCTTCGACCGCACCGGCGGGCTGCACGCCGCGGCGCTGTTCGCCGAGGACGGCACCCTGCTGGACCTGCGGGAGGACGTCGGCCGCCACAACGCCGTGGACAAGGTGGTGGGCCGGGCGCTGCTCGACGGCGCGCTGCCCTTGGACCGGACGGTGCTCATGGTCTCCGGCCGCGCCTCGTTCGAACTGGTCCAGAAGGCGGTGATGGCCGGCGTCCCGGTGCTGGCAGCGGTCTCCGCGCCGTCCTCACTGGCGGTGGACCTCGCCGAGGAGTCGGGGGTGACCCTGGTCGGCTTCCTCCGCGGGGACTCGATGAACCTGTACGCCGGGGCTCAGCGGGTGGTGCTGCCGGAGGGCTCCTGATCCTCCGGCGGGGCCTGCGCGGCCCACCGCCGCGCCAGGACGGCGCAGACGATCAGCTGGACCTGGTGGAAGAGCATCAGCGGCAGCACGGCGACCGCGGCGTCCGCGCCGAACAGCACGCTGGACATCGGCAGCCCGACCGCAAGCGACTTCTTCGATCCCGCGAACACCACCGCGATGCGGTCCTCGCGCCCGAAGCCCAGACGCCGCGATCCCTGCTGGGTGATCAGCAGCATCAGCGCCAGCAGCACCACCACGACGGCGAGCAGCGCCAGCAGCCGCTGCCAGCTGATCTGCCCGAAGACGCCCTCCCGCACCCCCTCGCTGAACGCGGCGTAGACCACGATCAGCACCGAGCTCCGTTCGAAGTACGACAGCGCGGTCCGGTGGCGGACCACCACGGCACCCAGCCAGCGGTGCAGCAGTTGCCCGACGACGAACGGCAGCAGCAGCTGGAGCGCGATCCGCAGCAGCGAGTCCACCGAGATCCCCGCGCCGCCGCCGATGAGGAGACCGGCCAGCAGCGGGGTCAGCACCACGCCGATCAGACTGGAGAACGAGCCCGCCGCGATGGCTCCCGCCACATTGCCCCGCGCGATCGAGGTGAACGCGATCGAGGACTGCACCGTGGAGGGGACGAGGCAGAGGAAGAGCACGCCCAGGGCCAGCTGCTCGGTCAGCAGCCATGGCGCCAGCGCCCCCGCCGCCAACCCGAGCAGCGGGAAGACGACGAAGGTGCAGCACAGGATGGTCAGGTGCAGCCGCCAGTGGCGCACCCCGTCGCCCACCTCGCGGGTGGACAGCCGCGCGCCGTAGAGGAAGAACAGCAGACCGATCGCCACCACCGAGACCGTGTCCACCGCGTCCGCCGCCGCACCGCCGGCGGGCAGCAGGGCGGCGAGACCCATGGTCGCGACCAGCAGCAGCAGGTAGGGGTCGAGGAATCGGAGGGCTCGTGACACGTCGGCCAGTCTCCCCCGCCCGGCGCGCCGGCCGACGGGCGGGGGTGTCCGGGCAGCTCACGCAGGAGCGTCGCGCCCGGGGCGTGGTGCGGCGGTCGCCGCGCTGCGCCGCGCGGGCCGTAACCCGGCCCGCTCCGCCCGGAGCGGGTGGCAGACCCCGCGACGGGCGCCGCGACGGCCCTCTGCCGCGTCGTCGGGGACACCCGCAGACGGCCCGGTCGGCGCGCGCCCCGCGCCGTGCGGCTGACAGCATCCGATGCCGCGAGCCCCGAGAGCCGGCGCGGGGTCTCCACACGCTGTCAGGGAAGCGCGCCGAGGGCGAGGTGCCACGGGAACAGCTCGGGCGGGGGCGACTGCCCGGGCGGGTTCGGCACCCAGCCGCCCTCGCCGACCAGGACCCGGGCGCCCGAGCCGCGCAGGGCGTCGACCGACCGCGACCACTGGGGATGCGCGGCGAAGTCGGTGTTGATGCAGGGCAGCACCACCAGCGGCGTGGGACCGCCGACCGCGCGCATCGCAGTGCCGGCCACCTGATGCGGGGTCAGGCCGAGCGCCAGCGCGTTGACGGTGTTCATGGTGGCGGGGGCCACGATCACGGCGTCCGCCTCCGGCCAGGGGTGCTGCGCCGGGCCGACCGGCCGGGGCCGGGTCCGCACGGGGTGGCCGGTCGACTTCTCCAGTCCGGCGAGCTCGTCGGCACCCAGCCACTCGGCGGCGGTCGGGGTGACTCCCACGCACACCTGCCAGCCGAGCGCGTGTGCCTGCCGGACGGCGTCCGCCAGGTGCTGGACCGGGGGCGCCGCGCAGCCGAGGAGGTGCAGAGTTCGCATGCGGCCAGCGTATGGGTCCCGCGGTGGGAGCACGGCGGACGTGCCTGCCCTGGGGACGCCCCGGAGGGCTGAACGCCACGACCGCGACCGGCGGGCGGGGGTATCGGCGCCGGTACCGGGAATGAGCGGCCGGAAACCATCGTTGATGATGGGATGACCACCCCCGGAGAGTAAGGACCGCTTCCCCGTGAGCACTGTTCCCTTCGTGACCCTGAACAACGGCGTCGCCATGCCCCAGCTCGGCTTCGGCGTGTGGCAGGTCCCCGACGACCAGGCGACCGAGGCGGTCGGCCACGCGCTGCGCGCCGGCTACCGCAGCATCGACACCGCGGCCGTCTACGGCAACGAGGAGGGCACCGGCCGCGCGCTGGCCGCCTCCGACCTGCCCCGCGAGGAGCTGTTCGTCACCACCAAGCTGTGGAACGGCGACCAGGGCCACGACTCGACCCTCCGAGCGTTCGACACCTCGCTGGAGAAGCTGGGGCTCGACTACGTCGACCTCTACCTGATCCACTGGCCGGTGCCGTCCAAGGACCTCTACGTCGAGTCCTACAAGGCTCTGGAGAAGATCTACGCCGACGGTCGCGCCAAGGCGATCGGCGTCTCCAACTTCACCACCGCCCACCTGCGGCGGCTGATGGAGGAGACGGAGATCGTCCCGGTCCTCAACCAGATCGAGCTGCACCCGAACTTCCCGCAGGCCGAGCAGCGCGCCTTCCACGCCGCGCACGACATCCACACCGAGGCGTGGTCGCCGCTGGGCCAGGGCAAGGGACTGCTCGACGACGAGGAGCTGGCCCGGATCGCCGCCAAGCACGGCGCGACCGCCGCCCAGGTGGTGCTGCGCTGGCACCTCCAGCTCGGCAACATCGTGATCCCGAAGTCGGTCACCCCGAGCCGCATCCAGGAGAACATCGACGTCTTCGGCTTCGAGCTCGACGACGCCGACCTGGAGGCGCTGGCCGAGCTCGACACCGACACCCGGCTGGGCAGCCACCCCGACCAGGTCGGCTGAGCCCGCGGCCCCGCGTCCGCACCGCCGCCTCCCCGCGTCCGCACCGCCGCCTCCCCGCGTCCGCGCCGCCGCCGGGAGGCGGC
>NZ_JAAVJC010000133.1 GCF_012033785.1 Streptomyces bohaiensis | reverse complement strand
CCCCCCCCCGGCCGGCTCCGCAGCCCGCCCAGGCGCTGGCCGCCACGGTCACCGCCGCCGCCTCGGCGGTGACGAGCGCGGCCTCGGCCGCCGCCCGGCGCCTCGCGGCGGTCGGGGACAACGACCGGGGCGGTGACACCCTCGCGGCGGAGGTGCTCCACAACGGGCTCCGGCCGTCACGGCTGCACGCCCACGCCCCGCAGATCGCCGACGGCTCGTTCGTCCTGGAAGGCGTGCCGCTGCCGGTCACCAAGCTGAACGGCATGTTCTCGCTGGAGGTCAGCGCCCTCATCACGCGGCCGCGCCTGGACCACAGCGAGGAGGCCAAGTCCAGCCTGGCCACGACCGGTGCGACCACCGCGGGCCGGGTCTCCGGATCCGGCCGGACCTACGAAGGGGCCGTCACGTTCGGCGCGCTCCAGCGCGACCTGCGGGACAGCGGCCAGAACCATCCCCACGGCGGCTACACCTACAGCTCACGGGCCGGGAACTCCGAGTCGCCGAGCGCCACACGCGCCGTCACGCAGACCCCCGCCGACGAGGGACGCCACCACACCGTCACCGGTGACCTCGAACTGCTGGTCACGCTCACCTGGGGCCACAGCCACCTGGCCGCGGTCACCGCCGGCGAGCACGGCTCGGTCTCGGTGGTCGTGAGCGCGGCGGACGCCATCCGGTTCACCGCCTCCGACGCCGCACTGCGCCCCTACGCGCAGTTGTTCGAGAGCGTGGCGGGGCTCTCCCGCCCCTCGCCGACGGCCGACCGCTCGCTGGTGCCGCCGAGCTGGTTCACCCAGGAAGGCAGCCTCGACGGCGCCGCCGCGACCCACCTCGCGCTGCTGGACGCCGACGGGAACGAGCAGCGGGACCGCCTGCGGGTCGGCATGGAAGCCGCCCTCGTCGGCCTCCACCGCGACATCCTCACCCCCGGGACCCCGGGCTACGCCGTCGGAGCCCGGACCGCGGCCCGCTGGCTCACCGACCAGGAGACACTGCTGACGGTGCTCACCCGGCAGGGGCAGCGGCTCTCCGTGCAGTTCGTCGCGCAGTTCGACGGCCGTACCCGGCTGGTGACGCTGAGCGTGGAGGCCGACCTGGCGGCGACGCCGGACGAGCGGAACGCGCTGCGGGGCTCCCGGGCCGCGGGCTCGCTGGATCAGCTGCTGGCCGTCTCGCCCGAGGACAGGAAGTCGGAGCAGACCCGGACCTACACCCATCAGGCGACCTTCAAGTGGGTGCAGCGGTTCTTCACCGGGGACGACTCCGTCCCGGCGGACGACCGGGGCGGACTCACCCAGCGCCCCGGACTGGGCCTCGGCGGTTTCCAGACCACCGAGCAGAAATTCTCCCAGGTCGCGACCGCCACGGACACCACCTGGCTGCGCGGCGCCGAGGTGGGCGACTTCGAGGGCGTCGCCTTCAGGCTGCGGGCGTCCGTCACCCAGCAGCCGGTCACCGAGAGCTCCATCGCCGAGGCCGCGCTGTGGGCGGTGGAGACCCCGTCCCACCTGATCGCACAGGCGGGCCGCCTCATCCGCAGCTTCTGGGAGGCGACTCCGCTGTCGCTGCCGGGCAGCGGGTCCACCGCGCCGGCGTCCTCGGCGACGCGGACCGTCCCGGTCCCGGCCGGCACGACGGGCGGCGCTCCGCGCGCCGCGCTGCCGGCGCCGGGCCCCGAGGGCGTCGAGATGACCACCGACCTCACCGCGCCCACCAGCGGCCCGCCCGCCGCCGGCACCCCGCTGCCGGGGCAGGACAACGCGATCGCCCCGCGGAACGACGCGCAGCGCACCCCGACGCTCACCCGGAACAACCACGGCAGCACGTTCGAGGTCGCCGCCACGACCACGCTGCGCTTCCTCGGATCGCGCGGGGCCACGGCCGAAGCGGGACCGGCCCCCGCCGACGCCGCCGCCCTCACGTACGACCCGGTGCGGCAGGACCCGGAGGGCGCCTTCGGCCGGCCGTACCCGCTCACCCGCAACGCGGCCTTCGTCCACTCCTTCACCGGCGCCGAGGCGCTGACGACGGCGCTCCATGACATCGCGCCGTCGTGGGCCGGGACCACACTGCCCCGCCCCGGCCACAGCGACCACAACAGCGGCGCGGCGCTCGGCACGCTGGTCTCGGGCCTGCTCACCTCGGCCGTCTCGGAACTGGGCACCGGGAACCGGGGACCGCTCGGCGAGCGGAGCGGTCTCGTGCCCGGCAGCTTCGGCGGCCGTCCGCCCCAGGTGCGGCTGACCTTCCACAACGTCCGCCCGGAACTGGAGTCCCCCGGCACGGTGATCGACCGGATGTCGGCGGCCACCCGGACCGAGACTTCCGGTTCCACGCGCCACCGGGACTGGAACGTGCTGGCGGAGATCCGCCTCCCGGTCGCCCCCGGACAGCACGCGGTCCTCGCACGGCCGGTGCCGTCTCCCGGCGCGCCGGAGACGGCGCGCGGCGGCGCCGAGGCGAGCGCGAAGCGGACCGTCGACCGCTCGGGTGAGGCGAAGGAGAGCGGCCGGCAGACGGGCCAACTGGTCGACGCCTCCCGGGTGGTGCGCGCCGACCTGCTCGTCGAGGTCTCGCACGAGGGCACGACGCGGTGGGTGACCGGCTCCGGTCGTGTCTCGCTCAACCCCGCCGACCTCCTCGGGCTCGGCGCACTGACGGCAGGGCCGCACGGCCGGGAGATCGACCTGCGGTCCGCCGTGGCGGACGCACTGTCGACGGACGCCTCCCAGCTGCCCGCCGACTGGCACCAGTCCGGCATGCGGAACACGGCGCGGGCCGTGGCGGAGACCGTCGCGGCCGTGACCGATGCGAACAGCGCGCCCCGGTTGTGGTTCACCCTCTCCGACTCCGCGGAACTCGTCCCGCTGGTGACACTGGCGGCGGCGACGGCCGACATCGTCGACCGGCAGGTCGAGCTGGTGGTCCGGACCCCCGACGGCACGCAGAACTGGCATTTCGACGGGTCGGGCGACCCGACCGGGTTCCGCGACGGCGCCCTCGCCGAGACGCTCACCGGGGTGCGCGACGCGGGCGTGGCCGAGCAGCGGGCGTTGGCCGGTCAGCGCACGGCGCAGACCGACGCCGCGGAGCACTCCACGGCCCTGACCGAACGCCGGAACGAGCTCGCCGCCGCCGACGCCCGGCTGCGCGACACCACCGGAGAACTGAACCGGGCCCAGGCGCAGGCGGCCGCCGAGCGGGCCCGGGTTCCCGGTGCCCAGGTCGGCGTCTGCGTCGGCAGCCTGCACCGCACCGGTGTGCTCGTCCCGACGGTCTGAACCGCCGCCGAGACGGCCAGGACCGACGCCGAGAACGCCGCGACGCGCCAGCGGGCCGAAGTCACGCGGCTGACGCAGCAGCAGCGGGAGCACGCCGCCACGGCGGAGGCCGCCAACCGCGAGTTGGCGCAGCTCCGGACGGAGCTGGCCGACATCCGGCCGACCCTCCGGAGTCGCCGAAGCACCCGGAGCGGTCACAGCAACCTGGACGGTCACAGCAGTCAGAGCAGCCGGAGCAGTCGGAGCAGCCAGGAACGTCGGGCCGAGCGGCTCCAGCAGCAGATCGCACAGACGGAGCTGCTCATCGCCCAGCACGCCGCGACGACCAACCGGCTCAAGCGGGAGCACGCCACCGCGACCACGGAGCTCACGGCGCTGGAGCAGAACCACCGGGCGGCGACCGACGAACTGGCGCGGGTGCAGCAGGAGCGTACGGCTTCGACTGCCCGGCAGGCCGAACTCGTCGCGCGGGCAGAGGCTTTGCAGGAGGCGGCCAGGACGGAGCGGGAGACCGTGCAGGCCACCGTCGACACCACCGCGCGAGCACGCGAGGCGGCACAGCAACGGGCCGCCACCGCGGAGAGGGCACGCGTCGACGCGGTGGCTCAGGGGCGTGACGCGACGGAGCAGCTGCTCGCCACGCTGTCCGGTCCGCCGGCGGGCATCTCCGACACGGTGTTCTCCGTTCTCATGGACGAGCAGCCCCGCACACCGGTCGCCGCCCCGTCCGCGGCCGCCCCGTCGGCGGCGCCGACGCCGCTGGACCTGCGCGGCGGACCCCGGACGCAGCTCCCCGCGGGCGCGGTGCTGCCGGAGACGGCAGCGCCGACGGACGGCGACCGCTCCCGCGAGTGGCACCGGTTCGTCCGCGTCGACCCCGCGACGGGCGTCGAGCAGACGTTCCGGGCCACGCCCGACGGCACGCTCGTGCTGCCGGACGGTCGCCGAATCCACTCCGACGGGTGGGTTCGCTACGGCGTCGACTTCGTCCACGACCCCACCGGCCTGCTGCTGGACGCCGCATCGGGGACCTTCCGGCGGTTCGACGGAAGGCCCGCCTACGAGAGGTGGCGGGAGACGGCTCCGTCGGGGGCGCACCACCGCCTGGTCGTCGTCGGGAACGGCATCCACCTGGTGGGGCTCACCGACACCGGCCGTTCCGTCTTCTTCCCGTTCCGTCAGCCGTGACCCCCTGCCGCGGGGCGCCACAGCACGCCGCCCGCCGGCACGTCCCGAACCGCCCACCGTCCGACCGGAAGAGCTCGTCATGACTACCGAACCCGCATCCCCCAGCGGCCCCGTGGACCCCGCACCGGCTCAGCAGACCGCGTCCCGGGACACGGCCCCGGACGCCGCCGGAACGCCCGACGGCGACGCCCCGGCGGTGGGAACCGACCCCCGAGCCGACGGCGCGGCCCCGGACAGCGCGGCCCCGGACGGCACGGCCGAGGAGGCCACCTCGTTCGAGGCGGCCGCCGACGCCTACATCGGCCCGGTCGCGGCGATCAACGGGGCGACCGGCGAAGCGGTCGGCTGCTCGGTGCCGCCCGAGGGCCTGCCTCCGCAGCCGGAGCCCGTCCGCCCGGGGGACCCGGAGTTCCGCGAACCGTCCGACGTCGAACGGGACGCTGCGCTGCAACTACCGCCCGACTCGCTGCTGTGGGCGGTGGACCGCCACTTCGCCCCGGTCGAGGGCGAGCCCCCGCCGTCGTGGGCGCTGCCCGGGTACTGGTCCACCGGTGACGACAGGACACTCGCCGCCTGGTACCCCAACGACGGCTACCGGCCGTCGCCGGACGCGCTCGGTTGGCCCGAGCCTGCCGACGGCGTGGACGCGGCGGTGCGGACCATCGCCACCGGGTACGACGAGCCGGAGCTGCTCCCCTTCACCCTCGCCGACGCGGTGGTGGCGGTCTTCGTCGACCCGGATGGGGAACCCGCGCCGACCGAGGCCCCCGACGGCGTGCCCGCCGTCGCCGTGCTGGCCGTCCCCGACCCGGAGGCGGGTGCGGAGTTGCCGCCCTACGCCGTCTCCGGGGTCCGGGCGCTGGTCGAGCGGATACCCGAGGGGCACGACGTGCTGTACCTCAGCAGCACCGCACCCGTCGCGCAGCGGGTCACCACCGCCTCGCTGCGGGCGGTCTTCCCTGTGCTGGAAGAGCTGTCCGAGGAGCGCGGCCCCGGCTGGGACACGCCCTACACCCCGCCGTCCGCAGCGCCGGAGGAGGAGGAGTTCGCCCTGGCGCCGGCGGCACGGCCCTCGCTCACCAGCTCGGACGGCCCCACGTACCGGGCGGCAGCGGACGAGGCAGCAGACGTCGACGAAGACCGTGGTGACGACGGAACGACGGCCGGTTCCGACGCCGCCGACGGAGACGACACGGGACAAGCCGCCGGGAGCTCCGGCTCCTGACGGCCGACGGCCTCGTCGCCCGCGAGCCCCTGGCGCCGGTCGGACCGCCGACCCGGGTTCCGGCCCTCGCCGCTGCATCGTCGCACCGGCGAGGGTCGCCACCGCGTGGTCCTGCGCCCGGCGGCACCACGGTGAACGAGCCGAGCACCGCCGCCGGTACCCGCTCGGGGGACGTCGTGGACGGGAGTCAGCCGGGGACGAGCGAACGCTCAGCGACGCGCTGAAGGTGGTGTCCGAAGACCTTCCCCGCGTCGGGGTTGACGGTCGCCAGCGCGACCATGGCGGTGAGGATGACGTTCAGGTCGCCGAGTCCGCGTGTGCGCCGGTCGGGCTGGGGCGGGCGGAGTTGGGGAGCGCGTCTGGGGTCGGGGGGCGGAACGGGGGCTGTCCCTGGGTCCGAGTGACCGCGACCGCGACCGTGGAGCAGCCTATGGTGCAGGTACTCACCCGAAGGAGTCCGGCACCCATGACACCAGCAGGCACGGTAGATCTGCGATTGCATTCAGTTGATGGCGTGCTCTGCCGGGTGGAACGGCATCTCCAGGTGAGTCTCGACCGCGGCTCCCTCGTACGAAAGCGTCGCTCTGTGGGCGCCGCGACGGAGCGCGGGACGTGGGTGCGGATTGAGCGGCGACCGGTCTCTCGGGTGGACACCCAGGGGTGGAACGGCGCGGAAACCGCTGCCGCGTTGACAGGGGTTTCGGCCCCTGAGTGGTTCGCCGGGGTGTCCTGGCGAGAGGGCCAGGAGGCGGTGTGGCGTGCAGACGAGACAGCACTCCTGCCCGACGCTCCCGTTCAGTCCGGCACACTGACGGCACACCCCGCCCTGCCGGACGAGTGGTGGAATCAGTTGTCCGCGTCGTTGGATGCGCTTGCTGCTCAGAGCACGAGCCGCGTCGCGACGCCGGACACGGCGACCATGACGCAAGCTCGGGTGACGGGGGCCATCCGCCGAACGTTCTCGCCGGCCTTCGACACCACAACTTCGATCTGGCTGCCTGCTCATGCGGATCTGAACTGGGCTAACGTCACAGCTCCCCGTTTTTGCTTGTTCGACTGGGAGGACTGGGGAATGGCCCCGCTGGGCCTGGACTCGGCCTCGTTGTGGGCGAACTCTTTGGCGGTGCCCGACCTGGCCGAGCGGGTGTGGGCAGAGCGGCGCCGGGACCTGGAGAGCCGTGACGGGCTCCTCATGGCGATGTTCTGCCTTTCCAAGATCGTCGGTGACTACGCTGATCCCGCTGACCCGAAGCTGCGACCGGCACAGCAGGCCGCAGCCCGGATCATCGGTGAGCTGGTCGATCACTGAGCCGAGCGTGCTCGCAGAAGTCGGCGGTAGCGTTCCACCATCTCTCGGTCGACTCCCCCACGACAGTGTGTCCAGCAGCTCGCGAAGATGGCTTTCGCTGTCGGACCCCACGGCGATGGTGCTCACCTCGGGAAGCGCGTAGGCGGCGCGGAACGCCGCCGGCAGCGGCCCGCAGCCCTCTGGCGGGTTGGCCAGGAATACCTGTGGTCGGACTGCCTGCCACACCGGGTCGTGAGGTGAGGCGTTGAAGGGGCTCATTCCCCACACGTCGGCCGGTTTCCATCTGTGCGCCAGTTGCTCAGCTGCGTCGAGTACCGAGCCTGGAACGAGCAGGCCAGAGCGGATCATCAGCACTGCTGGGCTCGGGGTTGTGCTGTCCAGCTGCGAAAGAACCCCCCGGGGGTCCCAGGATGAGACACCCCACGCACCTGCGAGTCCCGCGCGTACGGCGTCCTCCAGGGCACCGCACGCCTCTGCAAAAGGTTCCCCTCCCGTGCTGCGTTCAGGGCTGTGGAGGAAGACAAGATCGGGGGACCGGCGAAGGTCCCGCACCGTCTGCTCGACCGCCGCTCGAAGTCGTGCGGGATTCAGGGTGTGGCGGTCGGCGAAGAAGCCGACCTTCGTGGAGATGGCGAAGTGCCGGAGCAGGTCGCCGACCCGTTCGGCGAGGGTGGTGTGCGATGCGAAGCCGAGAGGCCGGTTCGTTCAGGCCGTCACCGTCCGGCTGCGTGTCGCCGGTAGCGTCCGGCGGTGGGTCGGACCGCGTCGTGTCGTTGCGGTTGTGCACGGTGGCAAGAGCCTCGACTGAGACGAGCAGATCGTCGAGGCCGCCTTGGTACGCGTGGTTGTCAGACATCAGATTCCTCCTCTCGGTAAGTGGAGAGCAGACGTCGAGCCGACCATGCTGAGTGGCACCTGAGACCCCCGCAAGGGGTCCGATCTAGCCGCCCGGCGCTGCTCCTGCTGTGGCCGGCGTGCCCGGGGCCGGATTCGAACCGGCAACCAACGCGTTTAGACGCTCGCTCTGACCGTTGGCGTACTCGGGCTGGCTGTGAATGGTCAGACAGTGGGGTTACGGTGACGCGCCCGCTGGCGGCCTCCGCTGTGCCCCAGAAGCCAGCCAGGGGGAACAGTGCGGCCACAGCATCGAGAACGGCGATGGGTGGTAGCTCCGAGGTCAGGTGCGGAGGAACGCGGCCAGCGCCAGGGCAATGACTACTGCGGCGCACGGCAAAGCGACATGAAGCGCCTCCCGGACCGCCGCCGCGCGGGTCTCGCGAGGCGCCTCCGGCGGTTGCGGCTCAGGCTCAACCCGGGGCTGTGAGTCGCCGGCCTGCGGCCACGACAACCATCCGCGCAGCGGGCTGGTCACGGCGGTGGTCGCTTTCTGGGCGGGTGGCGTGCTCGCAGCATCTGGGCCGCCCGCAGCTGGGGAAGCGTCGCCGGAGCCAACAGGGCCGCGGCTGAGCGGAAGGTCGTCCCGTCGACGAACGCCTCCAGCTGGACCATGCCGTCCGTCACTCCCCGCACGATGCCGACCCGACGGGCGGCGTTGCACCACACCAGGGCCTCCAGCGCAGGCATCCCCCGATCGGCCCGGACAGCCGCCCGCAAAGCACGGACCAGCGCAGCGGCGCCGACCCGTTCCACCCGGCACAACACCTGCTCCTTCTCCTGGTGAAGGAGGACCCTCGCGGGCACCTTCGCCACGGCCAACGAAGACGCCAGGGCACTCGCCAACTCGCCCACCGGCGCCTCCGGGCTCACCCATCTGCTCATCTCGCCCCCTTCCCGACCGACGCCCCGGAGGCGAAGCGGTGGAAGAGGCGCCCCAGCGGGGTGCGTGGCCGTCTCGTCGGCCGCCGGAACGACACCGGCACGTCGGAGTCGTGCTGGGCGTACAGGGGAACCGGCCGGCCCCAGTGATCCGAGGGAAGCCGCGCGCTCGCGTCGTCGTAGTCCCACGCGCTGTCGTGCAGTCGCCTCAGACACCCGCCGCAGGCGTACAACGGCGCCGAGACTCCGACACTCGTGATGGTGCCCAACCACAGCACGTCCGTGAACGTGTGGCCGCAGTAGAACCAGCACCACCCCCGCACCCAGGGACCCCCGTCCCCCGGCGACGACGGACACGGACGCACGAACTCCACGGCCTCGGCCACGAGGTGCACCCCCTCCTCCCGGCAGTCATCAGCTCCGGATCGATGCGGACCTGCCGGTGGAAGAAGGCCGCGCTGCCAGCCGGCCGCCCTCGCGCCGTTCATCACGTCGCCGCCTCCTGCCGGGAGGCCCTGAGCGGAAACCGCACCCAGACCGACTTGCCACCTGGAAAGCAGATGTAGCCCCAGTTAGGCGCCACCGTCTGCAACAGCCACAGGCCACGCCCGCTCTCAGCAGCCCAGTCGGGAACCGTTATGGCCGGCACAGCCATTGACCGGTCGCGCACCTGGAGACGAACGAAGCCGGCCGCGCACTCCACCCGAAGCTCGCACCGAGGATCACCGACGTGCTTGACGACGTTGCTCAGCAACTCCGACACCGCGAGGCGAGCCAGCCCAACAGCGTCCCTGTCACCGCCCAGCTCCTTCACCACGACCGCAGCCTCGTTACGCCACCGTCCAATGGCTCGGGCTCGCACCACTAAGTTCCAGGACTGCGTGTATTCCTCAGCTGCTTGCGCGGCGACATTCACAAGGCACCTCCAAGACGGGGCTGCTCCACCCTCGCGACAGACGTGGACAGCCCAGGCCTTCGAAGCACCCACGACTACCTACCGTGCGGAGTGAGTCACCCGTGCAGCATGAACCCTAACGCTTGCACGGTGCAAGTCATACACCGTGGTGAGTTTTCGTGATCTTGTCCGGACTCCAGCCGGGGGTACCCTGTGGGGCGACTGAGGAGGGGCACATGCCGGATGATCCGAAACCGACCGTGCGTCGGCGGGTTCTCGGGACCAACCTTCGGCGGCTACGCGAAGAGCATGGGCTTCACCTGGAACATGCGGCTGAACACCTGAGCTGCAACATCTCGAAGATCAGCCGCATCGAGTCCGGCCGCAGCCCCATACGGCCTCTGGACCTCAAAGCGCTGCTGGAGCTGTATCAGGTGGATGAGCCGTCCGCGCGCGACGGCTGGCTGTCGTTGGCGCGCGAGAGCCGCAAGCAGCGGTGGTGGCGCGTACTGGAAGATCGACTACCGCAGGACTTCCTTGACTTGATCGGTCTCGAAGAGGACACCTCGTACTGTCGCGGCTTCCAGCCCGGAGTGATCGACGGCCTCTTCCAAACCTCCGCGTACGCGGAAGCGGTCATCGCGGGAGGATCACCGGGGCCGCTTGGCAGCGATGCGGCGACGAAGCTTGCCGTCCGCTTGGAACGCCAGAAGGCCCTGACGCGCAGCGAGCACCCGATTGGGGTCTGGATGGTGCTCGGAGAGGCCGCCCTGAAGCAGCAGATCGGCGGCACTGCCGTCATGCGCGCACAGCTCGGCCACCTCATTGACCTGGCACGCCTTCCGAACGTCACGTTGCAGGTACTACCCTTCGCAGTAGGGGCGTACCGCGGTGGGCCGTTCCCGTTCAAGATCTACCGGTTCCCCGAGCCATCCGACATGCAGGTCGTTCTCCTGGAGAACCACGTCAGCCACACGTACCTCGAAGATCCGGCTGACATCGGCTTCTACGCCGACATCTTCAACCACCTGCGCGCCGCGTCGCTCGGGGAGCTGGAAAGCAAAGCCCTCATCGAGGGTCTCGTCAGTGAAGTGCCCGGATAGAGAGATGCTGGGGAGATGCAGGACAACCGGTCCGGATGGTTCAAGAGCACCTACAGCGCGCAGAATGGAGACTGCCTCGAAGCACGTCACCGAACCGACGGCGCTGTGGACCTCCGGGACTCGAAGATCCATGGCGGCCCAGTCCTTACTCTGAGCGCGGACCGCTGGTCGGTCTTCGCGACAGCCGTCAAGGACGGTGCCCTCGCGGCTCGCTGACCGCAGAGCATCAGATCGCGCAGTCACGCGCTTGTCGACGGCGGCGGGAGCCTGAGCAACATCGGGCCCGCCGCTGTTTGGTGGGACACACGCTGGTCGACTGCACGACCGTGTTTGCCATCGAGTCAACCGCGCGTTGTGCCCGACCTGTGCGTTGTGCATCGGCCGGGCATGCTGATGTCCAGCTGTCGCCGTTGCGGGGGCGCGGGATTGCCGTGGCCGCCGAACTCGACCGCAGAGCAGGCAGTTACCTGCGACAGTCGGCCTGATCGGTTCCCGGTGCAGAATGAGGGTCATGAACGCGGAGATCACCATGACGCCGGTCGCCCACGTGGTGGGGGGCCGAACCGAGCCGACCGACGACTACTGGGGCGGTAGCCGAGCGATCATCCGTATCGACGCCCGCCAGTTCAGCGAGGGCTCCGTCGTCGGGCTGAAGGACTTCTCGCACATCGAGGTGGTCTTCCACTTCCACCTCACCGACCCCTCGGACCTGCACGCGGAGCCCCGCAGGCCGCGCAACAACCCCGACTGGCCGGCGGGTGGGATCTTCGCCCATCGCAACATGCGCAGGCAGAACTGGATCGGCGTCTCCCGGTGCCGCCTTCTCGCGATCGACGGGCTCGACCTGCATGTCGGTGAACTTGACGCGGTCGACGGAACGCCCGTGCTCGACATCAAGCCCTGGTTCGCGGAAATGGGCCCACGCGGCGACGTCCGACAGCCGGCGTGGCCGACGGAGATGCTGACCGACTACTTCGCCGATCCGCGGGAGCGGCCGCAAGGCGACAGTTGACGCACTTCCGTGCGCGTCACGGGTGGACGTCAGGCCGGAAGAGCGAAGACCGCACCCTGGGCGCGCTCGTTCTCCCGGAAACCGCGCCCGGCAGCAGGCGACCGGCAGGGCGCGTACCAGGCCCCGCGGTAGAGAGCCGGCGCGGCCGTGTTGCGCCGACCGGCCAGGCGGTCGGGTAGGAACATCCGCGTCGGACGGCGCCGGTGACGCCCGTGCCCTGCCCTCCCCTTCTCCGGGGGCGGGCAGGGCACGGGCGGCCGCTCCGGTCGGGCGGTCAGCCGGTCAGCCGGCGAGGCGGGGAGCGGAACTGCTCAGCTGTCGCTCACCAGACGCCAGGCGTGGTTGTCGTGGCACTGCCAGATTCGCAGCCGCGTGTCGGGCTCGGCCTCCTCGAAGGCGAGAAGGCAGTAGTCGTGGGCGGCGAAGTTCCGGATGTAGAACGTGCCCGACTTCTGCTCGTCCAGCCACCAGAGCTGGTTGTCCTCCATGTCGGGGAAGCAGCGCGCCTGGTGGACGAGGGTGCCGCTGCCGCGCGCCCCCTTGCCGGGCAGGTCCAGGCAGTAGCCGCCGCGGTCGTTGCGGATGGTGTACAGCGCCGTGCCGGCAGGACCGGCGTCCTCGAAGCGCAGTTCCAGGTTCCAGCGGATGTCGTCCTTGGACTCCCCGCAGTCGACGTGCCGCATGATGTCGTTGCGGCCACCGGTGCCGGAACCCGGCGTGCCGACGCAGTTCCCGTTGGCCACGTTCTGCAACAGGACCCGCTCGGTGGGGAATTCCGGCTCGGGCTCGGGCTCCGGCTCGGGGTCGGGCTTCGGCTCGGGGTCCGGCTCGGGCTCGGGCTCCGGCTCGGGATCAGGCGCCGGCGGTATCTCGGCCAGCGCGGGCTCCGGTTCGGGCTCGGGGTCGGGTTCCGGCTCGGTCTCCTCCGGCTCGGGCTCCGGGGCGGCGGCGACGAAGTCGCCGGGTCGGTCGAGGTCCTCCCGCAGCACGGTGTCGGCTGCCAGTCCGGTCTCCGGCGAGGGGGCGCCGCCGGAACGGTCCACCGACAGCAGCAGCAGCGGCGCCGCCACCAGCATCACACCCGCCAGCGCGGCACCGGCCAGCACCGGCCGGTTGGGGCGGCCCTCGTCCTGAGCCTGCGCTTCGGCGTCGAGGTCGTACCGTTCGTCCGGTCCGGGCGCCGTGCCGCCGGCGGCGGCCGCGGTGGCGCGGCCGTCCGGGCCGCCGCCCTCCGGCTGCTCCTGCGC
>NZ_JAAVJC010000132.1 GCF_012033785.1 Streptomyces bohaiensis | reverse complement strand
GGGCGGACGGGGAGCGCACCGAGGGACTGCGCGACGCCACCGGCGCGCTGCGCGACCTGGTCGCCGCCCAGGAGCGCTCCTCGCGCGCGCTGGCGCGCATCGCCGAGGCGCTGGAGCGCTTCTCCGGGCGGACCGCGGCCGCCGAGGACCCGTACTGCCGCACCGCAGGGACCCCGCGGGTGCCGTTCCGGGGCTGGTCACCGGCGCCGCTGCGGCACATCGCCCCGCCGTCCACCGTGCCGTCCCACCTGCGTACGGCCGCGACGGCGGCGCCCGGGAGCGCCGCGGAGGTCCCGGAGCCGACGGCCGCCCGCGGCGGACAACTGACCCCCGAAGCACGGCGGTTGTTCACCCGTTGGCGCACCCGGCTCACCGTCACCGACGACATCTGGACGGTCGCCCGCGTCCTCGCCGAGGACCTCGCGGCGCACGGCGAGGCGCGCCGCTCCACCGCGGAACTCGCGCGGCTGTGCCACCTGAGCGAACGCCGCGTCGCGGACAGCGTGCTGTTCCTCCTGCGCCGCAACGCCATCCGCAAGGCGGGCACCGCCGTCGACGGGACAGCGGTCTACGTGCTCTCCCGCTGACTCTCGCCGGTCACCCGGCCCGCGGCAGTGGAGGCCCGCCCGGGCGCGCACCGGCCCCCGGCGCAGCGCGCCGGGGGCCGGTGGGGCGCGGGTCGCTCCGGGCGGAGCTGTCAGCCGCGGAAGACCATGGTGCACACCAGGGTCTCGCCGCCGTTGACCGTCCAGTGCCAGTACGAGGTCGCGTCGTTCTCGCTGCGCGCGCACGCGCCGGAGGTGACCTCCTCCGGCGCGGGCAGCACGCCGGTGATGTGCATGACCTGGTTCCAGGGCTCGGGTGCGGCGTCGGAGGCGCAGTCCACCAGGCTCATCAGGTTGCCGTCGATGATGCGGCCCTCGTCGCCGTCCTGGTCCTGCTCGGCGAGCATGCAGTGGCCGACGCGGAACTGGCGGTCCAGGCACAGCACGATCTGCTCGCCGTCGGGGGCGGTGTGCGGCCAGTGCATCTCGCCGGGGCCGGTCGGGCAGGCCTCCGTCGTGGTCTCGACGGCGGTGACCGCCATCAGCCCCTCGTCGGCCTCGCACTCGGCCTTCCACGGCAGGTCGGTGCTCCACTCGACCCCGTTGTGGAAGAGCGTCAGGCAGTCGCCTGGGCGGACGTCGCGGAACGCCTCGGTGGTGGGGTCGCTGGGGCTGCTGGTCGACACGGAGCCCGCGCCGTCGTCGGCGGGGACGTCGAAGCCGCCTCCGGCGCCGAGACCGCCCGGCCCGCCGGCACCGCCGGGCAGCCGGAAGTCCTCCAGCCCGCCCAGCGCGAGGTCACCGGTGCCCGGTTCGCCGGCGCTGTTGTCCGACCCGGCGCGCGCGTCCGCGGTGAACGCCACCGCCAGCGAGGCGATCAGCAGCACGATCAGCGCGATCGCCCACGGCACCGGCGACGCACGAGAGGTGGGGGGCAGCGGCGCGGGGGTGGGCCCGCTCTGCCACCCCGGTTGCCAGGGCTGTCCGCCGCTCATGCCGACTCTCCCGTGCCCGCCAACATCCGCACTCACCTGCCGTGATCCGGTAACACCATACGACCTGTCCAGGAGTCGCCTACCCGACTGCGGTGCTCCTGCACGTATCGTCCCGGGCGCACCCCGTGCAACGCCAACCGGGGCCCCTCCGGACCGGGTTGCGACGACGCCCACGCGCCGGGTCGCCGGCGCCCGGGAGCAGGCCCCGCCCGGCTCGGCCGGATGCCTGCTGCTCTTCGGGCACCGCCCCGGGGCGGGTGAGCCCGGCTTCCGTGTCCCCTCTCCGTGCGCCTGACAGTCTCGCGTCGGTCGCCCGTTCGGACCTTCGGGCAGCCGGCGCAGCTATGAACATGCTGCTCACTCCAGCACCATGGGGCACCAGGTCTGGCAATCGAGGTCAGCTCGCTGCCGGACCACCCCCTCCGCCAAGGTCATGGGTGGTCCGGCGCTCATGGAGTTGTCAGGGCGTGCCGTCGATCACGCGGCGGCACCGTACTGGCTGGTCAGCCGCCGGACTTCGGCATCCTTGAAGGCTTGCACCTCTTCCACGATCCCGCTCTTCGACAGCTCGGCCACGGGGATGCAGAGGTCCATCCGTTGAATGCAGACGCCGACCATGTACTCCCCCTGGTCGGTGAGGTAGAGCCGGACGCCGTAGTAGCCCTCTTCGCAGTCCGTGTCGTTGTTGAAGCGGCACGACGCGCAGGTTTCCGGGAGTCGTACCGGCAGCAGCCGCTTGACATAGACGGCCCGGCTACCGAGTGCCCGGTAGAGGGTGCGCTCGTCGGAGGTGCCGGCGGTGAACGTCCGAAGCACCGGTTCCGCACCAACCCGGACCAGCACTTCGGAGATCGCCGCGATCGACTCCGCTCCGTCCTGGATGCTGGTGAGCATCCGCACGTCCGCGAACTGTCCGTACGACTCAACCAGGTTGACGACCCGGTCCACGTGGGCCATCCCAGGAACAACGATGTTCACGGAGACCTTCACCCCGTTGGCCACGGCGGCCCTGATGGTCTGCTCCGCCGCACGGATCTTCGTCTCGGCCAGGCCCGCCGACGTGAAGCGCTTGGACTGTACGGCCTGGAGCTCTTCGGCGGTGGTGCCGAAGACGGAGACGTTGACCCGATGGAGGCCGGCCACCGAGCACTCCGGCATCACCTGCCGACCGCGCTCCCCGTTGCTGGTCATCCCGACGCTCAGCCCCATGCCGGTGAGCGCCGAGACCAGCGAGGGCACCTCCGTGTGAAGGGTGGGTTCGCCTCCCGTGAGGTGAACCTCGCTGGCGTTGAACGCCCTTGCGACGGTCCGCACCGCCCGCCTGAAGAACACGTCCGGGGCCATCTTCGCGGAGAGGAAGTTGACGCCGTTCGTCTCGCTGTAGATCGACACGCGGCCGGCCTTGCCCGGTCCCGCGACGAAGGGCAGCAGAGCGCGGCCCTTGTTGTCGGCGGTGACCGGCGTTCCCTCGTTGTGGCAGAACGTGCAGGCCAACCCGCAGTCGTCGATCACCTTGACGCGGATGGTCCTGTCACGGACAACCCGGACCGCCGTGCGTTGGGTCGCTGACAAGGCGTGTCTCCTGTCACTCGAACGTGAGCCGGGGGATCGCTTCGATGTCGATCCCGTACCGGCGGTAGACCTTGGTCGTGTTCTCGCTGGTCAGCTCGGCCAGGGAAAGTCCGAGCGTGAGCGCCGTCGCGTGGACGTGATCCGCGCTGTCCCCCTCGATCTCCAGGTACGGGGGGATCAGCGGCCACTCGTCGATCTCGATGGCCGCGCTCCCCAGCGTCCAGGAGGACCGGCGATTCTCCTGGTACGCCTTCGGCCGGTAGCCGAGCTTGCCGAGGAGCGTGTTCGTGGCGTCGAAGTCGCCGACGCTCGTTTCCGTTTCGGTCACGCCGTCGATCGCGTCGGAGTGGATCTCCTTGACGCAGAGCGTGACGTCGGCGCCGGTGTCACGCAGCCGGACCCACGCTCCGGGCAGGTCGGGGATGTCGTAGACGTAGCGACGCTGGAAGCGGTCGATCACGTGCTCGGCCCCGGCCTCCAGCAGGAGTGCGCGGATCTTCTCCGGCTCGACATTGAGAATCTTTGCTTCGAACTCAGTTGCAGTCATCGGATGTTGCCCTCTTCGATCCGAGGTTTCGGGATGTGCGAGCGCACGATAACGGCGATCGCGTCAGCCACCTGCCGCCGGCGTCCGGGAGGGCGGGCCCGCCCGGCTCGGCCGGACGCATCCTGCTCCATCGGCAGCAGTCCTCCGGGGCAGGTGCGATCCGGCGGCCGTGGCCGGCCGCAACTGCACGCGACCGCCTACTTCACCCATCACGATGCCGACGCATTCAGTGGCACGATTCATGGCCCGTTCACCGATCCCAGGTCGTGCCCGCTGGTTGTTCGTCATGCACATCAGGCTCTCGAATCGTCGCCCCCTCGCAGAAGGTCATGGTGGTTACCCAACTTGGCTAATGTGGACCGAAGTAGGTGCACAGTGATGTTCCGTATTTCTGAGCTGTGGGAGCCAGCCCGATGACCGAGTCATCTCGCACACCAGAGCTGCCTGCAGGGCTCCTCATGCATCCTCAGATGATCGCGGCATGCCGCGCCCGTGACTTCACGGCGGTGTTCGGAATCGTCAAGACCCGAGCGGGCATCTATCCCTCGATGCTCGCCAGTACACCCGGGCCCGGTCGTACTTCACCGAGGCTCTGCGCTTCGCCCGGGAGATAGAAGACCGGGAGTTCACGGCCAATGTCCTGGCCTGCATGAGCTTGCAGGCCACCTACCAGGATCGGCCAGGGGACGCGCTGGCATTCGTCAACGCGGCTCAGGACGAGGCCCGCGCGGCGGTCGGCACCACTCCCCGCGTGCTGTCGATGTTGTCGTTGCGGGAAGCATTCGCGCAGGAGACTCTCGCCAGCCACGCCGGTACGCATGCGGCCATTGGTGAGGCGCGTCGCCAGCTCGAGCGGATCAGGGGCAGCGACCCCGACCCCCCCCGTGGGTCACCTACTTCGACGAGGCGAAGCTCGTCGTTGATACCGGTATCGCACACGGTCGACTCGGTGAGGCTGCGATTGCGGAGCCCTTGATCGCCGCTGCCTTGAGACGAGCGAACGGCGAGAACCAGAGGGGGCGCGCGTTTCACTCGTTCTGGCTGGCCCGTACGCAACTCCAGCTGGGCAAGCTGGACCATGCGTGTCAGACGGCGACGGAAGCGCTGGAGCCCGCTGCCTCTGTCGGGTCGGCTCGGGTGGCCGGGCACCTGCGCGAGTTCTACGACGAGCTGGCCCCGCACCGGCGGGAGCCTGCAGTGCTCGCTTTCGAGTCACGGCTGCGTGATCTTCTTCCTGCTCGGGTCAGCGCATCCCGGCGTCCATGAGCACGTACAGCAGACCGACGAGTGAACCGCTGCTGATGATCTCCCTGCGGTCGATCATGCCGCGGATGTCCGCCAGCGGGACCCACTCGATCCGGTCGGACTCGTTCTGCTCGGTGGGTGGGCCGACGTACGTGGCCCCGTCGGCACGGAAGAGGTGGTGCTGCGAGTCCGTGATCCCGTTGGCCGGCTCCGCGTAGATCAGTGGTCGCAGCGAGCCGGGCCGCCACCCGGTCTCCTCCAGCGTCTCGCGCGCGGCGGTCTCAGCCGGCGTCTCGCCGTCCTCCACCAGGCCCATCGGCAACTCCCAGGCCCAGGAGTCGGTGACGAAGCGGTGCCGCCACATCATCAGCACCTCGCGCCGTTCGTTGACGACGGCGGCCGCCGCCAGATTCCGGAGCTTGACGACGTAGTAGTCCCGGCGGGCCCCGTCCGGCTGCTCCACGTCGGCCACCCACAGGTCGACCCACGGAGTCCGGTGGACCGGACGTTCCCCGTAGCTCTTCCACCGCATCGCCGCCCCCTGCGCTCGCCCCGGGAGAGCGTAGCGGCGCGCCCGTCCGCTCCGGTGCGCGCGCCGCTCGCACTACGAGCGGGCCGGCCGGCGGCGGTCCGGAGCGCCGCCGGCCGGCCCGGGCGGCTCAGTCGGCCAGTGGCAGGTAGACGCGGTTGCCGGAGGCGGCGAACTCCTGCGACTTCTCCAGCATCCCGGCCTCGATCTCCTCGGGCGTGGCGTTCACTCCACCGCCGAACCGTTCGTTGATGTCACGGCTGATCTTCATGGAGCAGAACTTCGGGCCGCACATCGAGCAGAAGTGCGCGGTCTTGGCCGGCTCGGCCGGCAGCGTCTCGTCGTGGAAGGCGCGCGCGGTGTCCGGGTCGAGCGCCAGGTTGAACTGGTCCTCCCAGCGGAACTCGAACCGGGCGTCGGAGAGCGCGTCGTCCCACGCCTGCGCCCCGGGGTGGCCCTTGGCCAGGTCGGCGGCGTGGGCGGCGATCTTGTAGGTGATCACGCCGGTCTTCACGTCGTCCCGGTCGGGCAGCCCCAGGTGCTCCTTGGGGGTGACGTAGCAGAGCATCGCCGTGCCCCACCAGCCGATCATCGCCGCACCGATCCCGGAGGTGATGTAGTCGTAGCCGGGGGCGATGTCGGTGGTCAGCGGCCCCAGCGTGTAGAACGGCGCCCCGTCGCAGATCTCCTGCTGGAGGTCGATGTTCTCCTTGATCTTGTGCATCGGGACGTGGCCCGGGCCCTCGACCATGGTCTGCACGTCCATCGACCGCGCGACGCGCGTCAGCTCGCCCAGGGTGCGCAACTCCGCGAACTGCGCCTCGTCGTTGGCGTCGGCGATGGAGCCCGGCCGGAGCCCGTCCCCCAGCGAGTACGTGATGTCGTACGCGCGCAGGATCTCGCAGAGTTCCTCGAAGTGCGTGTAGAGGAAGCTCTCCTGATGGTGCGCGAGGCACCAGGCGGCCATGATCGAGCCGCCGCGCGACACGATCCCCGTCTTGCGGCGCGCGGTCAGCGGCACGTACCGCAGCAGCACCCCGGCGTGGACCGTCATGTAGTCCACGCCCTGCTCGGCCTGTTCCACGACGGTGTCCCGGTACACCTCCCAGCTCAGCTCCTCCGCCTTGCCGCCGACCTTCTCCAGTGCCTGGTACAGCGGCACCGTACCGATGGGGACGGGGGAGTTGCGGAGCACCCACTCGCGGGTGGTGTGGATGTTGCGGCCGGTGGAGAGGTCCATGACGGTGTCGGCGCCCCAGCGGGTCGCCCAGGTCATCTTCTCCACCTCCTCCTCGATGGAGGAGGTCACCGCGGAGTTGCCGATGTTGGCGTTGACCTTGACCAGGAAGTTCCGCCCGATCGCCATCGGCTCGGACTCCGGGTGGTTGACGTTGGCCGGCAGCACCGCCCGTCCGGTCGCGATCTCCTCGCGGACGAACTCCGGCTCGACGCTCTCCCGGACGGCGACGTACTCCATCTCCGGGGTGATCACCCCGCGCCGTGCGTAGGCGAGTTGGGTGACGGCCGCGCCGCCGCGGCCCCGGCGCGGCTGCCGCGGCCCGCCGGGGAAGACGGCGTCCAGGGTGTCCAGCCCGCCGCCAGGGGCGGTGCGGCGGACCCCGTCGTCCTCGGGGCGGGGCGCGCGCCCCGGGTACTCCTCGGTGTCGCCGCGCTCGGCGATCCAGCCCGATCGCAGCGGTTCGAGGCCGCCCCGCACGTCGGTCGCGACCTGCGGATCGGTGTACGGGCCCGAGGTGTCGTAGAGGGTGACGTGGCGTCCGTCGGTGAGGTGGACCCGGCGGACGGGCACCCGCAGGTCGGGCCGTGAGCCGCTGAGGTAGCCCTTGTGCCAGCCGGGGGCCGGGGTGGCCGCGGCCGTGGATTCGTGGTCGGTGACGGTGCCGTCCGCGGCGGCCGGTGTGGCCGGTGCGGACGGTGTCGTCGGATCGGTGGCGGCCCGCTGGGCGCGCGCGTGTGCGTCGTGCGAGGTCATGAGACCCACTCCCTACGCCGGCATTACCCGGTACCAGGTTCAGCGGTCGGCGCAGCTGTCGGCTGCCGTGGCCCCTCGGCCCGGTCGTTGCCGGTCAGCGCCCTCTCAGCCCCGTGCTCGGAGCTCCCGCGACGTCAGATGTGCGGCACCCACGGTAGCGGCACACCGCGAGCTGTGACCAGGCCGCGTCCGGTTCTCTTGCGATGATCCTCCGGTGACATCTCATCGGGACGACCCCTACGACGCTCACGACCACCCGCACGGCCACACCCACCAGCACGGGCCGGCGGCGCCCGTCTCCGGGCGGCTGCGCAAGGTCATCACGGCCGTACTGCTGCCGTTCGCCGCGGTGATGGTGGGCGGCATGGTGCTGCTGTGGCCCGGGGGTGTCCCCGACCAGGAGGAGCGCACCGGGGTCGGGTACGACCGCCAGGTGGAGAACGCGCGCGTCTCCGACGTGCGGGAGGAGCCCTGCGACGACCTCGGTGTCGCCGTGCCGCAGGGGGTGAGCGGCGCCTGCGAGGTGGCGACGGTCGAGGTCACCAGCGGCAACGACGCCGGCCGCACCTTCGAGGAGGTCGTACCGCCCGACGCCACGCAGCGGTTCGAGACCGGCCAGGGCGTCAAGGTCGCGTACGCCCCCGATGCTCCGGAGGAACTCCAGTACTCCGTGTACGACGTGGAGCGGTCGGTGCCGATCCTGGTGCTGGCGCTGATCTTCGCCGTGGTGGTCGTCGCGATCGGGAGGCTGCGCGGACTGATGGCGCTGGTGGGCCTGGTGGTCACCTTCGGCGTGCTGACGCTGTTCATCCTCCCGGCGATCCTCCAGGGCTCCAACCCGCTGCTGGTCGCGGTGTTCGGCGGCAGCGTGATCATGCTGGTGACGCTCTACCTGGTGCACGGGGTCACCGCGCGGACCTCGGTGGCGATCCTCGGCACGCTGATCTCGCTGGTGATGATCGGGGTGCTGGGGTCGCTGTTCACCAGCTGGGCGCGGCTCAGCGGCAACACCGATGACCAGACCGGCCTGGTGCACGCGCTCTATCCGGGCATCGAGATCCAGGGGCTGCTGCTCGCCAGTATCCTGATCGGTTCGCTCGGTGTCCTCGACGACGTGACGGTCACCCAGACCTCGGCCGTCTGGGAGCTGAAGCAGGCCGACCCGCGCGCGGGGTGGGTGAAGCTCTACGCGGCCGGCATGCGGATCGGGCGCGACCACATCGCGTCGGTGGTCAACACGCTGGTGCTGGCGTACGCGGGCGCCGCGCTTCCTCTCCTGCTGCTGTTCACCATCGCGCAGCAGTCGGTCGGCACGGTCGCGTTCAGCGAACTCGTCGCGGAGGAGATCGTGCGGACACTCATCGGCTCGATCGGGCTGGTGGCCTCGGTGCCGATCACCACGGTGCTGGCGGCGCTGGTGGTCAGCGCCGACCGCGACGGCGGGGTGCTGACGCCGGGGAACGGCGACCCGGGGGCGCCGGGCGACGGGCCGGCTGGGCAGGGTGCGTGGGGCCCCGGTCACCAGCCGGGTCACGGTCCGGGCGGGCCGGGCGCTCACGGCGGGCCGGCGGCCGGTGGCGGCGCCGGTGGTGGCCCCGGGGTCTTCGGCCAGGGGCTCCCGGGGGGACGCGGAGGCGGGGGGCGGCGGCGCCGCCCCAAGCGGTGAGCGGTGCGGCGGCGGAGCCCGCCGGTCGCTGCTGCCCGCCGGGTGGTCGGTCCGGCGGGTGGGTCTCGGGCGGGCGGGACACGGGTGGTCGGTCCGGCGCGTGGTCGGTCCGGCGCGTGGTCGGACCGGCGTCGCGTGAGGTGACGGCGGCACGGTCGGGCCGCGGGAGGCGGCCCGGCGGGACGGCTACCAGTCGCCGGCGGACTTCGAGGAGCCCGAGAACCTCCGCACCAGGTAGATCAGCAGCGCCACCACGGCGACGAACAGCAGGATCTTGAAGAGCAGGCCGATCACCCAGGTGAGGACCGAGGCGATCATGCCGCCGAAGATGACCAGCGCGACCACGGGGATGGCGATCCAGCGCACCCACCATGGCAGTGTCATGAATGCGTCCTTCATGGTCTCTGGCTCCTCACAGCTGGGACCGCGGTACGACGGGGGCGGTCCGATCGACAACTCCGCCACCGCGCGGGGGGCGGTGACCGGGAGCCCGGTCCGGCCGTCCCGGCGAGGTACGGCCGGCGACCTGCCGGTCACCACCGGGCTCGTCTCGATGCTAGGCGCGACCTCACGTGGACGGGAGGCCGCCCGCCCCCCGCTTCGCCCTGACCGATCCCCTACGGGTTCCGGGCCCCGCCCCCGGAGCCCGGCACGGATCGCCGCCGCGCGCCGCATCGCCGACCGGCTTCGACGGCGCGGGAACACCGCTCCCCGGGCCACCGGGCAGCCCCGGGGCCCGGTGCGGCGGGCAGCGCCGCTCGGTACGCTCCGGGGCGCGCGGTGGGGCGCCCGGCTCTCGGCACGCGGCACGCCGCGCTGCGACACGCCCGAGCGCGGGCACGGCGTGGATCGCTCCGACCGCCGCGTCCGCCGCGGCGCGGCAGACGCGGCGCCACGGGGGTGCCGCGCGGGCGCCCTCGGCCCGTCAGCCCTCCGGTGGGGAGAAGATCACCATCACCCGCAGGTCCTCGGTGACGTGGTGGAACCGGTGCGGCATTCGAGCGGGTACAAAGACCACGCTCCCCCGCCCGACCTGCGTCGTTTCCTCCCCGACGGTGATCGAGGCACGTCCGCTCACCACCAGGTAGATCTCGTCCTGCTCGTGCGGTCCCTGTGCGTCCTGCGCACCCGCGTCGAGCGCGTAGAGCCCGGCGGACATCGTCCGCTCCCGCAGGAAACGGAGATACGCCCCCTGGTTCGCGGCCCGCTCCGCCTCGAGCTGATCCAGCCGGAAAGCCTTCATCCGCCCACACCCCTTGCCCTGAGATCGCCGTCTTCTGGAACGATCTCGTGTATGACGAGCATCCTTATCAAGTTCATCGCCAACGCCGCCGCACTCGCCGTCGCGGTCTGGCTGTTGGATGACATCACCCTCGGCGACGAAGGCGCAACCACTGGCAGTCAGGCCCTGACCCTCGCGCTTGTCGCGCTGATCTTCGGCCTGGTGAACCTCATCGTCAAGCCGATCGTCCGCCTGCTGGCCCTGCCGCTCCTGCTGCTGACGCTCGGGCTGTTCAGCCTGGTCATCAACGCGCTGATGCTGATGCTCACCAGCTGGATCGCGGGCGACGCCTTCCAGGTCCACGGTTTCTGGACCGCCGTGCTGGGTGGTCTGATCGTCGGCCTCGTCTCCTGGGGTGTCAGCGCCGCGTTCGACCGCGACTGAACCCGGCCCCCTCTCCTGTCCGACCGGACCGGGGCCGGCCGACGATCGGCCGCCCCCCGACGGCCCGCCGCGCCCCCCGCGCCGCGGGTCGTCCGTGTCTCCGGACCCGTGCGGCGGCACTACGGGCGGGCCGGACGGCACCCCCGGGTCCGGTATGCGGCCGACCGCCGCACCGCGCTGACCGGGGGCGTTAGCCTGTCCGGCATGTCCACACCACCGAACCCATCGCCCCTGCCGGACGCCGCAGGCGACGCCACGCGTGCGGTGCACGCCGGTCTGCCGGCGGCCGAACCGTTCCGGCCGCCGATGCCGGGTCCGGTGATGTCGGCCTACTTCCACCTCCCGGGCGACCCCACCGGCGCCCCCTACGCCTACGGCCGGGAGACCAACCCGACCTGGACGGCGCTGGAGACCGCCGTGGCCGAACTGGAGTCGCCCGGCGAGCCCGCGCACGCCGCCGTGTTCGCCTCCGGCATGGCGGCCGTGGCCGCGGTGCTCTTCGGCCACCTCCGGCCCGGCGACACCGTCGTCGTCCCCTCCGACGGCTACCACGGTGTGCATCAGCTCGGCGAGCGGCTCACGGAGTTCGGGGTGACCGTCGTCCAGGTGGCGACCTCCGACACCGAGGCGCAGCTCGCGGCCCTGGCCACCGCGCGCCTGCTGTGGCTGGAGACCCCGGCCAACCCCGGCCTCGACACCTGCGACATCCGGGCCCTCGCCACCGCCGCGCGGGACCGCGGGGTACTGGTCGCGGTCGACAACACGCTGCCCACCCCCCTCGGCCAGCGCCCGCTGGAACTCGGCGCCGATCTCTCCGTCGCCAGTGGCACCAAGGGGTTCAGCGGCCATGGCGACGTGCTGCTGGGGTACGTGGCGGCCCGGGACCCGGCGCTGCTCGCCCCCGTCCGGGCGTGGCGCAGCTGCGTGGGCGCCGTCCCCGGCCCGATGGAGACCTGGCTGGCGCACCGCGGCATGGCGACCCTGCCGCTGCGGCTGGAGCGGCAGTCGGCCAACGCGCTGGCGATCGCCCGGCGGCTCCTCGACCGCCCGGACGTCTCGGACGTCCGCTACCCCGGACTGCCCGGCGACCCCGGGCACGCGGTCGCCGCGGCCCAGATGTCGGCCTTCGGCGGCGTGGTCTCCTTCACTCTCGCCGACCGCGCCCACGCGGAGCGCTTCCTCGCGGCGCTGCGGGTGATCGGGGAGGCGACCAGCTTCGGCGGCGTCCGCTCCATGGCGGAGCGGCGCGCCCGCTGGACCGAGCCCCCGACGGGCCCCGCGCCCGGCGACGGCGCCGGCGAGGTGTCCACCGCGGACGACCCGGCCGCCGACCACCCCGCGGCCCAGGTGCCGCCGGGGTTCATCCGGCTGTCGGTGGGCATCGAGGACGCGGCCGATCTCATCGCCGACCTCGACCAGGCGCTGGACGCGACGGCTCGCCCCGCCGGCTGACCGGCCCCGGCCCCGGCCCCGGCCCCGGCCGGCCGTGTCCGAGCCGCTCGGCCCGGCTCGGCCCGGCTGCCGCCGTGTCGCCCCTCGCCGGCGCACGCTCCCGCCCGGGGCGGGGCGGCTCTTCGGGAGCCGGTGCGCGGGCGCCTGCGTACCGGTGACCGGAACGGCGGCGTCCGCACCGTGGGCACCATGTTTCGCACGGGGCGCCGGTGGCGAGATGTTCTGCATGACCGAGGCAGCCCGGGTGGTCAAGCGCACGGCTCGCGCCATCCTGCTCGACCGTCCGGATCCGGGCGGCCCCTACGAGCTGATCGTCATCAAGCGCGTCAAGCCCGATCAGCCGCCGTACTGGATCACACCCGGCGGCGGCGTCGAACCGGAGGACCTCTCCGTGCTCGACGCCCTGCACCGCGAGGTCTTCGAGGAACTGGGCGCCAAGGTCACGGACGTGGTGCCCGCCTTCGTCGACACCGTGCCGCACGTCCCGCAGCCGGGCGACCCGCCGACCCCGCCGGGGCTGAAGGTCCAGCACTTCTTCGTCTGCCGCCTCGTCTCCATGGACCCCGCGCTGCGCCACGGCCCGGAGGTCGAGGAGCCCTGCGGGACGTACGAGACGGTGCGCGTGCCGTTCACCCCGGAGGGACTGCGCTCCGTCGACCTGGTGCCGGAGTCCCTGCTGGAGCATCTCACCCGCAACGTGCCGGGCGTGCTCGCGCTGCTCGCCCCCGACCTTCGCTGACCCGACCTCCGCCGACCCACCGTCGCGTCGGCCCCGCCGCCGCCCCGGTGGACGAGGAGGGCCGCTTCCCGCAGGAGGCGAGGGACGCGCTCACCGGCAACGACCTCCACGCCGTCCACGTCCCGGAGGAGTTCGGCGGCAACGGCGCGGACGCGCTG
>NZ_JAAVJC010000131.1 GCF_012033785.1 Streptomyces bohaiensis | reverse complement strand
GGTCTGCGGCCGGCAGCGGCCGGGGTCCTCAGTCGGTCTGGCGTCGCAGCCGGAACCAGTAGAAGCCGTGCCCCGCCAGGGTCAGCAGATAGGGCAGCTCCCCGATGGCGGGGAACCCGACGCCGCCGGTGAGTTCCACCGGGCGGCGCCCCTCCCACGCGCGCAGGTCGAGCTCGGTGGGCTGGGAGAAGCGCGAGAAGTTGTTCACGCACATCACCACGTCGTCCTCGTACTCCCGCATGAACGCGAGCACCGCGGGGTTGGAGGACTCCAGCTCCGTGAAGCTGCCCAGCCCGAAGGCCGGGTTCTGCTTCCGGATCGAGACCATGCGCTTGGTCCAGTGCAGCAGCGACGCGGGGGCGCTCATGGAGGCCTCCACGTTGGTCACCTGGTAGCCGTAGACCGGGTCCATGATCGTGGGCAGGGTCAGCCGCCCGGGATCGCTGGAGGAGAAGCCGGCGTTGCGGTCCGGGGTCCACTGCATCGGGGTGCGGACCGCGTCGCGGTCACCCAGCCAGATGTTGTCGCCCATCCCGATCTCGTCCCCGTAGTAGAGGATCGGCGAGCCCGGGAGCGACAGCAGCAGCGCGGTGAACAGCTCGATCTGGTTGCGGTCGTTGTCCAGCAGCGGGGCCAGCCGCCGGCGGATGCCGATGTTGGCGCGCATCCGCGGGTCCTTGGCGTACTCCGCGTACATGTAGTCGCGCTCCTCGTCGGTGACCATCTCCAGGGTCAGCTCGTCGTGGTTGCGCAGGAAGATGCCCCACTGGCATCCGGACGGGATCTGCGGGGTCTTGGCGAGGATCTCCGAGACCGGGTAGCGGGACTCCCGGCGGACCGCCATGAAGATGCGCGGCATGACCGGGAAGTGGAACGCCATGTGGCACTCGTCGCCGCCCTTGGAGTAGTCGCCGAAGTAGTCGACGACGTCCTCCGGCCACTGGTTGGCCTCGGCGAGCAGCACGGTGTCCGGGTAGTGCGCGTCGATCTCGGCGCGCACCCGCTTCAGCATCCCGTGGGAGGCCGGCAGGTTCTCGCAGTTGGTGCCCTCCTCGGCGTAGAGGTACGGCACGGCGTCCAGCCGGAAGCCGTCGATGCCGAGGTCCAGCCAGAAGCGGAGCGCGGAGAGGATCTCCTCCTGCACCATCTCGTTCTCGTAGTTGAGGTCCGGCTGGTGCGAGAAGAACCGGTGGAAGTAGTACTGCCGCCTGACCGGGTCGAACGTCCAGTTCGAGGTCTCGGTGTCGACGAAGATGATTCGCGCGTCGGCGTACTTCTTGTCGTCGTCGGCCCAGACGTAGTAGTCCCCGTAGGGCCCCTCCGGGTCCTTGCGCGACTCCTGGAACCACCGGTGCTGGTCGCTGGTGTGGTTCATGACGAAGTCGATGATGACCCGGATGCCGCGCTGGTGGGCGCTGTCCACGAACTCCACGAAGTCGGCGAGGTCGCCGAACT
This sequence comes from Streptomyces bohaiensis, assembly GCF_012033785.1. Classification (GTDB taxonomy): domain Bacteria; phylum Actinomycetota; class Actinomycetes; order Streptomycetales; family Streptomycetaceae; genus Streptomyces; species Streptomyces bohaiensis. The sequence continues at coordinate 11,749 of NZ_JAAVJC010000131.1, read as the reverse complement.
CCGGGAGCACCGCGGTGTAGTCCGAGACGTCGTAGCCGCCGTCCTTCAGCGGCGACTCGAAGAAGGGCGGGAGCCAGATGCAGTCGATTCCGAGCCACTGCAGGTAGTCGAGTTTGGCGGTGAGGCCCTTCAGGTCCCCGACCCCGTCCCCGTTGCTGTCCTTGAAGGACCGCACGAGGACCTCGTAGAAGACCGCGCGTTTGAACCAGTCGGGATCGCGGTCGCGGGCGGGCGTGTCCTCGAAGGTGTCGAGGACCGGCTCGTTGACGCTCATGGTTGGGTGACCCTCCGGTCTGAAGAGGACGGTCGCAGGGTCAGCACGTGGGCCGACGGGGCGAGCGCGTCCGCCCGCTCCGGACCGAGCCGCACGTAGTTGTCCCTGCCCCAGTCATAGGTCGTCCCGGTGAGCTCGTCCGTCACCGGGAAGGACTCGGAACCGCTCCGCTGCGCGGAGGGGAGGCCGAGTACCGATGTGTCCAACGACACCGTCGCCTCGTGGGTGTGGTGCGGGTCGAGGTTGACCACGACGAGGACGGTGTCCTCGCCGTCGGGTCCGACCGCGCGCCGGGAGTACGCCACGATGTGCTCGTTGTCGGTGTGGTGGAAGTGCAGTCCCCGCAGCCGTCGCAGCGCCAGGTGGGAGCGGCGCAGCGCGTTGAGCCGGGTGATGAGCGGGGTGATGGTGGTGCCCGCGGCCTCGGCGCCCGCCCAGTCGCGGGGGCGCAGTTCGTACTTCTCGGAGTCGAGGTACTCCTCGCTGCCCTCGTGGGCGGGCCGGGCCTCGCAGAGCTCGTAGCCGGCGTAGACGCCCCAGGTGGGGGAGAGGGTCGCCGCCAGCACGGCGCGCGTCTCGAAGGCCGTCCGGCCGCCGTGCTGGAGGTAGGCGTGCAGGATGTCCGGCGTGTTGACGAACAGGTTGGGCCGCATGTACGGGGCCGACTCGTGGCTCAGCTCGGTGAGGTACTCGGTCAGCTCGGCCTTGGTGGTGCGCCAGGTGAAGTAGGTGTAGGACTGCTGGAACCCGATCCTGGCCAGCGTCCGCATCATGGCGGGCCGGGTGAACGCCTCCGCCAGGAAGATCACGTCGGGGTCGGTGCGGTTGATCTCCCCGATGACCTTCTCCCAGAACACCACGGGCTTGGTGTGCGGGTTGTCGACGCGGAAGATCCGGACGCCGCGCGCCATCCAGAAGCGCAGGACCCGGAGCGTCTCGGTGACCAGGCCGCGGAAGTCCTCGTCGAACGCGATCGGGTAGATGTCCTGGTACTTCTTCGGGGGGTTCTCGGCGTAGGCGATGGAGCCGTCACCGCGCTTGCGGAACCACTCGGGGTGCTCCTTGACCCACGGGTGGTCGGGGCTGCACTGGAGCGCGAAGTCCATCGCCACCTCGATGCCGTGCTCGCCGGCGGTGCGGACGAACCGGCTGAAGTCGGCGAGGGTGCCCAGCTCCGGGTGGATCGCGTCGTGCCCGCCCTCGGGTCCGCCGATCGCCCACGGGCAGCCGACGTCGTCCGGCCCGGCGGTGAGCGCGTTGCCCGGACCCTTGCGGTGGGAGCGACCGATGGGGTGGACGGGCGGCAGGTAGACCACGTCGAACCCCATGGCGGCGATGGCCGGCAGGCGCTCCGCGGCGGTCTCCAGGGTGCCGGAGACGGGGACGCCGTCCTCGGTGAAGCGGGCGCCCTCGGAGCGGGGGAACATCTCGTACCAGGAGCCGACCAGCGCCCGTTCCCGCTCCACCACGAGCGGCAGCGGCCGGGAGGAGCTGACCAGTTCGCGCAGCGGGTACCGCGCCAGCACGGCGAGGACCTCGGGGGCGGTCGCGGCGGCGAGGCGCGCGGTGGGCGGCAGTTCGCGGTCGCGGAGGGCGCGTGCGGCGGCCTGCAGCAGCGGCCGCCCGGCGGCCTTGGGGACCTTGGACGAGGCCCGCTCCAGCAGCGCGGCGCCCTCCGCCAGCATCAGTTCCGGCTCGTCCCCGGCGGGGACCTTGACCGCCGCGTGGCGACGCCAGGTGGTGATCGGGTCCGACCACGCCTCCACCGCGTAGGTCCAGCGGCCCTCGGTCCCCGGGGTGACGTCCGCGCCCCAGCGGTCGGTACCCGGCGCGAGTTCGCGCATCGGGGTCCACACGCTGCCGCGGCCGCCCGGGTCGCGCAGCACCACGTTGGCGCCCAGCGCCTCGTGGCCTTCTCGGAAGACGGTGGCGGTGACCTGGAAGGTCTCTCCCGCGACCGCCTTCGCCGGGCGTCGGCCGCAGTCGACCAGCGGCGAGACGTCGAGGACAGGGATGCGACCGATCATCTGGGGATCACCTGGATAGGTAGAAAGTGCGGATAAATCTCCGGCTTTGCGGTGTCTTGTCCTTTCTATCGGTTCTGACGGCCGCTGGCGGGCAGTAGGCATGGCGGCTCCGGTGCGCGTTCACTCGGGTGGGTGTGGAACGGAGTGCGGTCAGGGCATGGTCCGGTCGTTCACGCAGGCACCCCCGCCACGCTGCCGGGACGCGCCCGGCGGTGGGTCGCGACCCGTTCCCGCGGTGCCGGGAGGGGCCCGACTCGCCCTACGGAACGGGGAGTTCGGTGCCGGCGCCGACCGGGCCGCGCAGTGGTGCGGCGGGGCCGGCGCGAGAAGAGGTGCTCTCAGGAAGCCTGCCCCGCGAAGGGGGGCGGACAATCCGTCGCCGTGTTGCGTACTCGTGGCCATTGCGTGTCGCGGTTGTGGCGGGCGCACGCGGCTCGGGAGCCCCGGGGGCACCACTGAGTCTCAGGTCGATATCGCCAGGTTGCCCGCCGTTCCCAACTATGTGGATGCGCAGTAATGTGCGGGCCACACAACGCCTGACAGCACCGAACCCCACTGAGGTGGACGATGCACATAGCACGATCGAAGGTGGCGGTGATCGCGGCAGCGGTCTCGCTCGGCCTCGTCGCGACCGCTTGCAGCAGCGACCGCGACTCCAACGGCTCCGACGGGGGCGGCTCCACCGAGCGGTTCATCTTCGGCGCGGCCGGGGACCCCGGGTCGCTCGACCCGTCGCTGGAGAGCGACGGCGAGACCTTCCGTGTCTCGCGCCAGGTGCTGGAGACACTCCTCGACCACGAGTCGGGGGGCACCGAGCTCATCGGCGGCCTCGCCGAGACGTGGGACAGCAACGACGAGGGCACCGAGTGGACGTTCAACCTCCGCGACGGGGTCACCTTCCACGACGGTGAGGAGCTGACGGCCCAGGTCGTCTGCGACAACTTCGACCGCTGGTACAACTGGACCGGTACCTACCAGTCGACCGCGCTCTCCTACTACTGGCAGGCCGAGTTCGGCGGCTTCGCCGAGAACGAGAGCGAGGACACCCCGCCGCCCAACTACGTGGGCTGCGAGGCGACCGAGGACCTCACCGCGGTGATCAACCTGGAGGAGCCCTCCTCGGTCTTCCCCGGCGCGTTCTCGCTCGCCGCGTTCTCCATCCACTCGCCGAAGTCCCTGGAGCGCTACGCCGAGGACGAGGCGTCCGGTGAGGGCGACAACATCAGCCGCCCCGACTACAGCCAGGACCCCGAGGCGATCGCCGGCACCGGTCCCTTCCAGCTGAGCAACTGGAACAAGGGCAACGGCGAGGTCACCGTCACCCGCTTCGACGACTACTGGGGCGAGACCGCCGGGTTCGAGGAGATCGTCTTCCGCACGATCTCCGACGAGGGCGCGCGCCGCCAGGCCCTGGAGGCCGGCGAGATCCACGGCTACGACCTGGTCGCCCCCTCCGATGTCGACGCACTGGAGTCGGCCGGCTTCGAGGTCCCGGTCCGCGGCGTCTTCAACATCTTCTACCTGGCGTTCACCCAGGAGCGGAACGAGGCGCTGCAGGACATCGACGTCCGCCGGGCCGTCGCCCACGCGCTGGACCGCCAGGGCCTGGTCGACACCCAGCTGCCGGAGGGCGGTGTCGTCGCCACCCAGTTCGTGCCGGACACCATCGCCGGCTACAGCGACGACGTGACCCTCTACGAGTACGACGAGGACGCCGCCCGGGAGCTGCTCGACGAGGCCGGCCACGCCGACCTGACCGTCGACTTCTGCTACCCGACCGAGGTCACCCGCCCGTACATGCCGGCCCCCGCCGACATGTTCGAGCTGATGAAGGCCGACCTGGAGGCCGTCGGGGTCACCGTCAACCCCCGCCCCATGAAGTGGACCCCGGACTACCTGGACACCACCCGTGACGGCGGCTGCGACCTGTACCTCCTGGGCTGGACCGGCGACTTCAACGACGCCTACAACTTCCTGGGCACCTGGTTCGACGGCTACAGCAAGGAGTGGGGCTTCCGGAACGACGAGATCTTCGAGGCGCTCGCCGCCTCCTCGGTCGAGCCGGACGTGGAGGCCCGCGAGGCCATGTACGAGGAGATCAACGAGCTGGTGATGGACTTCCTCCCGGGCGTCCCGATCTCCTCCTCGCCGCCCTCCATCGTCTTCGCCGACAGCGTCAACCCCCCGACCGTCTCCCCGCTCACGCAGGAGAAGTTCTCCGAGGGTTCGTTCAAGTAGTCGCAACGATGGCCCGCGTCCGCCCGGCCACGGCACCCCCGTGGCCGGGCGGACCTCTGACTGAGCACTGCAAGAAAGGGCGTCAACGAACGTGTTGCGTCTCATCGTCCGCAGACTGCTGCAGCTGGTACCCACCCTCCTCGGCCTGTCCGTCCTGCTGTTCCTGTGGCTGCGCATGCTGCCCGGCGGCCCCGCCTCCGCCCGTCTGGGCGAGCGGGCCACCGAGGCCGACCGCATAGCCATGGAAGCGGCCCTGGGCCTGGACAAGCCGCTGTGGGACCAGTACTTCATCTTTCTGCGAGACCTGCTGACCCTGGACATGGGCGTCTCCACCCGCACCGGACGCCCCGTCTGGGAGGAGTTCACCCAGCGCTTCCCCGCGACCGTGGAACTCGGCGTGACGGCGATCCTCATCGCCGTCGTCGTCGGTGTGCCGCTGGGCTATCTCGCCGCCCGCCACCGCGGCGGCTGGATGGACGTGGGGGCGGTCTCCGGCTCCCTCATCGGCATCTGCATCCCGGTGTTCTTCCTGGCGTTCATCCTCAAGGAGATCTTCGCCGTCGGCCTCGGCTGGTTCCCCACCGGGAGCCGCCTGACCACCGGCATCAACGCCACGGAGGTCACCGGCTTCCACACCTTGGACGGCATCCTCACCGGAGAGTTGGACGCCACGGGCGACGCCCTGTGGCACCTGGTGCTCCCCGGTATCGCGCTCGCCTCCATCCCGCTGGCGGTCATCACCCGCATGACCCGCGCCAGCGTCCTGGAGGTCCTCCAGGAGGACTACGTCCGCACCGCCGAGTCCAAGGGCCTGCACCAGCGGGTCGTGCGGCTGCGGCACGTCATGCGCAACGCGCTGCTCCCCGTCATCACCGCGATCGGCCTGCTCACCGGCAGCCTGCTCTCCGGGGCGGTCCTCACGGAGTCGATCTTCTCCTGGGGCGGCATCGGCTCGTTCATCCGCGACGCCATCGACGGCCGTGACTACCCGGTGCTGACCAACTTCATCCTGATCATCGCGCTGGTCTATGTGCTGATCAACCTGCTGGTCGATCTGGCCTACAGCCTCATCGATCCGAGAGTGCGGGTGCACTGATGAGTACCGAAAGCAACGAGCCCCGCGAGCCGGACGACGCCGCGGGCGACACCGGCGCCTCCCCCGAGGGCACCTCTCCCGGGAGCGCCGTCCCCGAGCCCGTCGGCACCGCGACCGCGCCCACCGCCGGCGCCACCACCGGCGGCCCGGAGGCCGCGGCCCCGGCCGGCCCCGAGCGGGCGGAGAGCCCGCTCGCCAAGGCCCGGATGAGCAAGGCCGACAAGATCGACCGGCTCGCCCAGCTGACCGCGCAGCGGACCACCGCCAGCGGTGACAGCCTCTGGGTCGCCGCCTTCCGCCGGCTGCGCTCCAGCAAGATGGCGATCATCGGCGCCGTGATCATCGCGGTCTTCGTGATCCTCGCGATCATCGGGCCGTGGATCGCCCCCTACAGCCCCACAGCGCAGACCTGGCGCGGCGAGGTCTTCTCCAACCGGGGCATCTTCGTGGGCCCGCGCGCCGAGAACTGGCTGGGCCTGGACAACCTCGGCCGCGACCAGCTCTCCCGGCTGCTGGTCGGCGCCCGGCAGACGCTGCTGGTCGGCGTGGTCGCCACCGTCATCGGCTTCGTCGTCGGTGCCCTCATCGGCGGCGTCTCCGGCGCGGCCCTCGCCCTCGGCGGCCGCACCGGGCAGCGCATCGACACCGTGATCATGCGCTTCATCGACATGATGCTGGCGCTGCCCTCGCTGCTGCTCGCCGTGAGTATCGCGGCCGTCATGGGCCAGAGCCTGACCACCGTCATGATCGCGGTCGGCGTGGTGCAGATCCCGATCTTCGCCCGGCTGCTGCGCGGCTCCATGCTGGCGCAGGCCAACGCCGACTACGTGCTGGCGGCCCGCTCGCTCGGCGTGCGGCGGCGGCGGATCGTCCTCGCCCACGTGCTGCCCAACTCGCTGGGGCCGGTCATCGTGCAGTGCACCCTGGTGCTGGCGACCGCCATCATCGAGGCCGCCGCGCTGTCCTTCCTCGGCCTGGGCAACCTCGACGCGGCACAACCCGAGTGGGGCGTCATGCTGGCGCAGGCGCAGCGCTTCTTCGACGCGGCGCCGATGCTCGCCGTCTGGCCCGCGCTCGGCATCATCATCACCGCCCTCGGCTTCACCCTGCTGGGCGAGGCCATGCGGGAAGCACTCGACCCGAAACTGCGGAGCTGATGGCCATGGCACTGCTCAACGTGGACGAACTGGCCGTCACCTTCACGGCACGCGGCCGGGACGACTTCCGCGCCGTCTCCGGCGTCTCCTTCACCGTCGACCAGGGCGAGGTCGTCGGCCTCGTCGGCGAGTCGGGGTGCGGCAAGTCCGTGACCTCGCTCGCCCTCATGGGCCTGCTGCCCGCCAAGGGCGTCCGCGTCGGCGGCCGGGCCGAGTACGACGGCACCGACCTGCTGACCCTCCCCAAGGCGAAGCTGCGCGACATGCGCGGCACCCAGCTGGCGATGATCTTCCAGGACCCGCTGTCCTCCCTGAACCCGGTCGTCCCGATCGGCGTCCAGGTCACGGAGATCCTCAGCCGCCACCGGGGACTGCGCGGGGAGAAGGCCCGCAAGGAGGCGGCCCACCTGCTCGACCGGGTCGGCATCCCCGACCCCGCGCGGCGGCTCAAGGAGTACCCGCACCAGCTCTCCGGCGGCATGCGGCAGCGCGCCCTGATCGCCATGGCGGTCGCCTGCGCGCCGCGCCTGCTCATCGCCGACGAGCCGACCACCGCGCTCGACGTCACCATCCAGGCGCAGATCCTGGAACTGCTGCGCGAGCTGGTCGACCAGGAGGGCACCGCCCTGCTGATGATCACCCACGACCTCGGCGTCGTCGCCGGGCTGTGCGACCGGGTGAACGTGCTCTACGCGGGCAAGGCGGTGGAGGCCGCGGAGCGGCGCGAGCTGTTCGCGGCGCCCATGCACCCCTACGCCCACGGCCTGCTGGGCTCCATCCCGCGCCTGGACTCCCCGCGCGGCCAGCCCCTCAACCCCATCCGGGGCTCGATCAACGACCAGATCCCCTGGTCGGAGGGGTGCGCCTTCGCGCCGCGCTGCGACCACTACGTCATGGAGTGCCTGACCGGCACGCCGCAGCTCACCGAGCCGGCGACCGCCGGCCACCGGGTGCGGTGCGTCAACCCGGTCCTGGACCAGTCCGACCTGGCCGGGCCGGTGCTGGAGGCACCCGTGATGGACACCACCGGGTCGGAAGCGACCGCCCGGCACCCCGGAGGTGCGGCATGAGCCTGCTCGAACTGAACGACATCAAGGTGCACTTCCCGGTGCGCCGCGGCATCCTCTTCGACCGGGTCGTCGGCCACGTCCAGGCCGTCGACGGCATCTCGCTCTCCGTCGAGGCCGGCCAGACCTACGGGCTGGTGGGTGAGTCCGGCTGCGGGAAGACCACCCTGGGCCGCGCCATCCTGCGGCTGGTCGACATCACCGGCGGGGAGGTCGTCTTCGACGGGACCGACCTGGCGCAGCTCCCCGAGGAGGAGATGCGCCGGTCCCGCCGCCGGCTGCAGATGGTCTTCCAGGACCCGCTCGGCAGCCTCAACCCGCGCCAGAACATCGAGTCCATCCTGGCCGAGGGCATGGCCGCCCACGGCATCGGCGGGAGCCGCGAGGAGCGGCGGGAACGCATCCTGGCGGTGCTGGACCGGGTCGGGCTGCCCGACTCGGCGCTGGCGCGCTACCCGCACGAGTTCTCCGGCGGCCAGCGGCAGCGCATCGGCATCGCCCGCGCGCTGGTGCTGGAGCCCGACGTCATCATCTGCGACGAACCGGTCTCCGCACTGGACGTCTCCATCCAGGCCCAGGTCATCAACCTGCTGGAGGAGCTCCAGGAGCAGCTCGGGCTGACCTACGTGGTCATCGCCCACGACCTGGCCGTGGTCCGGCACATCTCCGACGTCATCGGCGTGATGTACCTGGGGTCGCTGGTGGAGGAGGCGAACAGCGACGACCTGTACGCCAACCCGCAGCACCCCTACACCAAGGCGCTGATGTCGGCGGTCCCCGTGCCGGACCCGGTGGTCGAGGACACCCGCGAGCGCATCCTGCTCACCGGCGACCTCCCCTCGCCCGCGAACCCGCCGACCGGCTGCCGGTTCCACACCCGCTGCCCGTGGCGGCAGCCCACCCGCTGCGACACCGAGCGGCCGGTCCTCACCGACACCGGCAGCGGCCACCGGGTGGCCTGTCACTTCGTGAACGAGATCGCCTCCGGCGAGCTCGCGCCGACCTCCGCGCTCGCCCCCGAACTGCTGGGGCCCGGCAGCGAGGAGGGGACACCGGCCGCGGCCGCGGCCCCCGACGGCGAGGAGCCCGGGAAGGGCGCCACCGGCGCCTGACCCCGAGACGGCAGTGGAGCTGCGCCCCGTGCACCTCAGGTGCGCGGGGCGCAACCGCTGTGGTCCGGTCGAGCCCTGGTGGGTGAAAACCCCCCGATTACCTCGCCCCCGCCACACGCCCCCGCTACCTTCGAACAGTGAAGGCCATCCGTCGCTTCTCGGTCCGTCCCGTCTATCCCGAATCCCTGCGACCCCTTCAGGAACTGGCGCTGAACCTCCGCTGGTCCTGGCATCCGGAAACCCGCGAACTGCTCCGTTCGGTCGACCCCGAGGGGTGGGCCGCCGCCGGCGGCGACCCGGTGCGCATGCTGAGCACCGTCTCCGCGGACCGGCTCACCGCACTGGAGGCCGACCGCGGCTTCCGCCGCCGCCTCGCGCTGGCCGTCGGCGACCTGCGCGACTACCTCGGCGACCCCCGGTGGTACCAGCGGAGCGTCCCCGACGCCCCGGCCGCCATCGCCTATCTGTCACCCGAGTTCGGCATCACCGCCGCGCTGCCGCAGTACTCCGGCGGCCTCGGCATCCTCGCCGGCGACCACCTCAAGGCCGCCAGCGACCTCGGCGTCCCGCTGGTCGGCGTCGGCCTGCTCTACCGGCACGGCTACTTCCGGCAGTCGCTCTCCCGCGAGGGCTGGCAGCAGGAGCAGTACCCCGTCCTGGACCCCCACGAGCTGCCGCTCACCCTCCTCGCCGAGAACGACGGCACGCCCGTCCGCGTCCAGCTCGCGCTGCCCGGCGGCCGGACGCTCGCCGCGCAGGTGTGGCAGCTCCACGTCGGGCGCGTGCCGCTGCTGCTGCTCGACTCCGTCCTCGGCGAGAACGCGCCCGCCGAACGCGACGTCACCGACCGCCTCTACGGCGGCGGCAGTGAGCACCGGCTCCTCCAGGAGATGCTGCTGGGCATCGGCGGCCTGCGGGCGCTGCGCGCCTACTGCCGCATCACCGGCCACCCGGCGCCCGAGGTCTTCCACATGAACGAGGGCCACGCCGGTCTCGCCGCCCTCGAACGCATCCGGGAACTCACCGAGGACGGCGCCGGGTTCGACGCGGCGCTGCGGGCGGTGCGGGCGGGCACCGTCTTCACCACCCACACCCCGGTCCCCGCCGGGATCGACCGGTTCCCCGAGGAACTCGTCGCCCGCCACTTCGGGCCGGGCGCGGAACTGCCCGGGCTGGACCCGGCACCGCTGCTGGGGCTGGGGCGGGAGCCGCAGGCTGCCCGTCCCGGCGAGCAGCCGCAGTTCAACATGGCGGTGCTCGGGCTGCGCACGGCGCAGCGCGCCAACGGCGTCTCCGCGCTCCACGGCCACGTCAGCCGCGACATGTTCGCCGGCCTCTGGCCGGGCTTCGACGCGGCGGAGGTCCCCATCACCTCCGTCACCAACGGGGTCCACGCCCCCACCTGGACCGCCGACGCCATGCGGGCCGCCCGCGCCGGCAAGCCGCTGGGCGACGCCGCGCTGTGGGAGCTGCGGCGCACCATGCGCACCGGGCTGGTCCACGAGATCCGCCGCCGGCTGCGGGAGTCGTGGCGGCAGCGCGGCGCCGGCAACGCCGAACTCGGCTGGATCGACGACGTCTTCGACCCCAACGCCCTCACCATCGGGTTCGCCCGGCGCGTCCCCTCCTACAAGCGCCTGACGCTGATGCTGAAGGACCCCGTGCGGCTGCGCCGGCTACTGCTGGACCCCTCACGCCCGGTGCAGATCGTCGTCGCCGGCAAGGCGCACCCCGCCGACGACGGCGGCAAGCGGCTCATCCAGGAGCTCGTCCGCTTCGCCGACGAGCAGCAGCTGCGCCACCGCATCGTCTTCCTGCCCGACTACGGGATGGCGATGGCCTCGCACCTGTACGCCGGGTGCGACGTCTGGCTCAACAACCCGCTGCGTCCGCTGGAGGCCTGCGGCACCTCGGGGATGAAGGCGGCGCTGAACGGCGGCCTCAACCTGTCGGTGCGCGACGGCTGGTGGGACGAGTGGTACGACCCCGACTTCGGCTGGGAGATCCCCACCGCCGACGGGGCGACCGGCCTGGACGAGCAGCGCCGCGACGAACTGGAGGCGGCGGCGCTGTACGCGCTGCTGGAGGACCAGGTCGTCCCGCGCTTCTACCAGCGCGACTCCCACACCGGACTGCCCGGCCGATGGCTGGAGATGGTGCGGGCCACTCTCGACCGGCTCGGGCCGCGGGTGCAGGCCGACCGCATGGTCCAGGAGTACGTCGGCGCCCTCTACGCGCCGGCGGCCGCGGCCCACCGGGAGCTGGCAGGTCCCGCGGCCGAGGAGCTGGCTGCGTACTGCGCCCGGGTGCGCGACGCCTGGCCGGACGTGGTGGTCGGCCATGTCGCGGCGGGGGAGGACCCCGCCGAGCACCCGGGGGAGGGGGCGACCCTCGGCCGCACCGTCCCGGTGCGGGCGGCCGTCGCCCTCGGCGGGCTCCGCCCCGCGGACGTCGAGGTCCAGGCGGTCACCGGCCGGGTGGACGCCGACGACCGGCTCACCGACCCGGTGACCGTGCCGCTGAAACCGGTCGGCGGGCAGGACCTGGCGGGCCGGTGGACCTTCGCCGGGGAGCTCTCCTTCGATCGCGCCGGACCCTTCGGCTACACGGTGCGGGTGCTGCCGCACCACCCTCGACTGGCGTCCCCGGCCGAACTGGGGCTGCAGAGCCTGCCCGACGACGAGGCCGCCACCACCGGCCAGGGCCTGCTGCTGTACCTGGACCTCGGGCTGGGCGTGGCGACGATGGCCTCGTTCGTCCCGGTCTACCTGATGGTGC